>JAJQBS010000058.1 GCA_021203145.1 Lachnospiraceae bacterium
GAGGAATCCCCGGCGGCAGGGGATTTGAGTGCAGGTTTCCCGACTTTTAGGATATGTAACAGAAGCGGTGGAACAGATTGTATTGTTTTTTGGCAATGTACTAAATCAGGAGGTTTAAAAGATGGAAGGTAAAGTATTGGATACATCCAGAGAATTCTGGAATGTTATGGAACATGCGGATGAGGCAGGAATGCGGAAAATTGCTGATCCGGGATGCCAGTTTGTACATATTGGTGTCACGGCGTGACTGGATCGGGAAATCGAGTTTTATACGAGCGGATTGTTCAAGCCGACGGCTGTAAAGATCAACAGCCAGACAGTTTCAATATTTGGACAGACTGCTGTTGTGCTGACAGACTGCAATTATTCTTTACTTCTGAATGGGGAAGAAACAACGCATCATTTTATGGTAACAGAAGTGTATAGCAAAAACAACGATGAATGGAATCTGATTCAGTTTACTTTTACAGCACTGATTTATTGATATAAGAATGAAGAGGGGATGACCTATGTATAATCCACAGCTTGAAACTTTTCTCCGTGTAGCGGATGTTGGCAGTTTTAATAAAGCGGCGGAAGAATGCTATATTACTCCAACGGCTGTGATTAAGCAGATTAACTTGTTGGAAGCCAGTCTTGATGTTAAATTGTTTGAACGTACTCATCGGGGGCTGCTTCTCACAAAGGCGGGAAAATCATTGTATCAGGATGCAAAATATGTGATCCAGTATTGCCAGGAGTCGGTAATCCGGGCAAAAAACGCAATGCAGGAGGACAATAATGTTATTCGCATTGGAAGCTCTCCAATGACTCCGGCGCAGCTTTTGATGCAGATGTGGCCAAAGATTCAGACCTGGTGTCCGGATTTAAAATTTCAGATCGTTCCTTTTGAAAACACACCACAGAATGCCAGAGAAATCCTGGCGAATCTTGAAAAGAATATTGATGTAGTGGCAGGGATTTTTGATGAAACCATGCTTGATCTGCGTGGATGCGCCGGTCTGGAGCTTTCCAGGGAACCATTTTACTGTGCCGTGTCCATCCATCATCCTCTTGCCGCAAAAGACTCTCTGACTATCCACGACCTTTACGGGGAGAATCTTCTGCTTATGAAACGAAACTGGAGCCATTATGTGGATGAACTGCGGGATGAGATATGGAAAAACCATAGCCAAATTCATATAGTGGATTTTGATTTCTATAGTATGGATGTGTTTAACCGATGTGAAAACAGCAATCATGTGCTGCTGGCAATACCCGGCTGGGCAAATGTGCATCCGCTTTTGAAGGTTATTCCTGTAGAATGGGACTATAGCATTCCTTATGGTCTGCTTCATGCTTCCAAACCTTCAGCGAGAGTAAAAAAATTTCTGGATGCGGCTGAAAAAGCCTCAAAACAGTCGTGACATAGAACATGTTTTTGACACATATAGTTATAACCTTTTGGTATAAACTGATGAACCAAACGAGACTTCTGTTGAAGCCTCGTTTCTTTTATACTATGGCATGAAGGAAGAGATTTGAATCGTTGGCGAAAGAAAGTCTCAAAAGTTTATGAGCAGCGTCGCTGTCAGTCTGACTTAGAGAGATGAAAACAGTTGGAAAGGAACAGGAAATTATGAATAATTTTATTTTTGAGAATGCTACAAAAACTTATTTTGGCAAGGGCTGTGTAAAAGAATATCTGGCAAGCCTGGCTGATCCTTATGGTGATACTGTCATGCTGGCCTATGGCGGTGGCTCCATCAAGCGCAATGGTGTATATGATGAGGTCAGGGAAATTCTGGAGGAAGCCGGGAAGACCGTGGTGGAATTCCCCGGTATTATGGCAAATCCTACCTACGAAAAAGTGCTGGAGGGTGCAAAACTGGCAAAAGAAACCGGTGCCAGCCTGCTTCTCGGTGTGGGCGGCGGAAGTGTTATGGATTGCTGTAAGGCTATCTCCATAGCAGCTCGGTTTGGTCAGGATGCGTGGGATAATTTTTGGGCAAGACCGGGAGTATTTAATTTTGAACCGCTGCCTCTTGGTGTGATCGTCACGGTTACTGGCACCGGGAGCGAAATGAATGGTGGTGCGGTCATTACCAACGAAGAAAAGAAGATCAAGACCGGACGCGATTATCCTGCGTGTAATCCACGATTTGCGTTGCTCGACGCTACTTACACGTACACAGTTCCAAAATTTCAGATGGTATCCGGCGGCTTTGATATCCTTTCCCATATCATGGAGACTTATTTTAGCAAACCGGATGAGGACAATGTGTCTGACGATATTTCAGAAGCTTTGATGCGCAGTACGATCCGTAACCTGCGCCTGGCAATCGAAAATCCGGAGGATTATACAGCGCGGAGCAACCTGATGTGGGATTCTACTATGGCAGAAAACCGGATCATCAAGCTGGGTAAGCAGATGGATTTTGAATGCCATCAGATGGAGCATCAGCTGGGCGCATATACGAACTGCAACCATGGGGCGGGACTTGCTGTATTGCACCCGGTTTATTACCGGCATATTTACAGGGATGGCCTGGCTAAGTTTAAGAAGTTTGCGGTAAATGTCTGGGGGATTTCCGCAGAAGGAAAAACAGATGAAGAGCTTGCGCTGACAGGTATTGAAGCACTGGAAGATTTTATTAAGGAAATTGGCCTGCCAACTACCTTGCGGGAGCTTGGCATTGATGAGAACGTCGATCTGAAGGCGATCGCTGATTCCTGTAATCTGGTTTCCGGCAGTTACAGAAAAATGACGCATGAAGAAATCCTGGAAATCTTTCAGGAATGCCTTTAAATGCTGGAGCCAACGAAGGCTGCGTTACGGCAGGGTGGCACATAAGAAAGGACGAGGACCGAATGGTGGACACGAGACAGGAAAAGGAAGCGGAGGACAGAACTGGGGCTCAGGAACCATCAACATTGTTTTGGGTTTCCCATACGCGGCAGCTGGTCTCGTTTCATTCATGTAACGGATGCAGGCAGATTGTAAAACACAGTAACAGGGAAATGTGGGAAAAGATCTATGAATATATTGAATCCGGCTACAGGATACAATAAGCGTGAAGCTGCAAATCCTGTGTCGAATCCGGAATATATGACAAGGAGATGACGATTATGAGAAAAGCAGCAGTAATATTTTTGAGCCTGATGCTTGCCCTCGGCCTTGTGGGCTGTGGGAACAGCGGACAGAATGGGGAAACATCTTCCGTTGATATAACCGATGATAATACAGAGAAAGTGACAGAAGCGACTGAGACGGAAGAAGAGACCATAGCAGAAACCACAGATGAGACCACTGAAGTTTTTGAAGAGGAAACTATGGAAGAAATCACCGGAGAAACAGACGAGGCTAGGGTGCAAACCACTGAGGAAACGGAAAGTAGTGGCGGAAAAATGCTGGTTGTCTATTATTCAGCTACCGGCAGTACGGAAGCTGTAGCACAGACAATAGCGGAAACGACTGGAGGCGACCTGTTTGAACTCGTACCTGTGGAGCCTTACAGTAATGACGATCTGGATTGGACAAATGGGAACAGCCGTGTATCCATAGAATATGCAAATGAAGACCAGCGGGAGATAGAACTGGTTTCGGTTACAGTGGATAACTGGGACGAATATGATACCGTATTTATCGGATACCCGATCTGGTGGGGGAATGCTGCCTGGCCGGTCAATGAATTTATAGAGACAAATGATTTTTCCGGCAAGACGGTCATCCCGTTCTGTACATCTTCCAGCTCAGGTCTGGGAGAAAGTGGAGAACGGTTAGAAGAGATGGCTGGAACTGGTGACTGGCAGGAAGGAATGCGCTTCCGTTCCAGTGTTTCTGCAGATCAAGTGACTGCATGGGTGACGGAATTGGGGCTGGCGGAGTAAGAAGGCTTATGAAAAAACGAAGAAAAGGATTATGGGTCGCAGCTGCGCTTGTTGTTCTGTTTGGAGTGGGCTTTTGGTATCTTTTCCTCGGTAGCCGGATTACAGATGCAAGCGATGAAGTAACGCCGGGCGAGGCCGATACCCGCTCTCTGGTAGTGTATTTTTCCCGCGCTGGGGAATTGGAAGGAACGGTGGACGCTGTATCCTCCGCGACACAAAATTCTAACCAGGATATGGATGGCAGTGACACAGAGGCCGCTGCGAAAATGATTCAGGAACTGACAGGTGCAGATATTTACCAGATTCATACAGCACGTTATTACAGAAATGCTTTCTTAGGAACGGCGGCAACGGCATGGATTGAGGAAACCTTCAATTTGAGACCGGCGCTGGCTGCCTGGCCGGAAAGCCTGGATGATTATGATGTGATTTATGTAGGTTACCCGATATGGTGGTTTAATGCCCCGATGACGGTTGGGAGCTTTTTGGAAACATATGACCTGACAGGTAAAATTATAGTTCCGTTTTGCACCAGCTCAGATAATGGAATTGATGTCAGTATGGATTATATTCGTGAGGTTTCTGAGGGGGCTACGGTTCTTGATGGTTACCGTATTCACAACGCAACTATAGAGGATGTGTCCGCATGGCTTACACGGATTGGAATGTTAGGTCAGGCAGAGACTACGGAAGAACCAGAAGATAAACAAGTGGAGAATGAACAGACGGAAGATGAACAGTCAGCAGATGAGCAGCCGGAAGAGAGTAGTCTTGGATATGTGACGGAAGGCACTGGGGAGTATCGGGGGTTTGTGACTGATAATGTGTTCCATTCTGTTACGGAAGGGGATATTCATTATAATGTATATATCCCGGAAAGCTATGATGGCAGCGAACCTTATGCCATTTATTTTACCCTTCCTGGCTATGAAGGACTATATTTCCAGGGGATAGCAACCAATCTTCAATATGAGGAATATGGATTTGAGGCTCAGAAATATATCCCGGAAATGATCATCGTAGCCCCACAGCTTTATGATTGGGGTGAGACGAGTGCGGCTCAGACAATCGCTCTTGTGGAGTATTTCCTGGAAACATATGACATAGATCCTTCCAGAGTTTATGCAAGCGGCCTTTCCGGAGGTGGGGAGACTATGTCGCTGGCGGCAGGGATGCGCCCGGATTTGTTTACCGCTTATTTACAGATTAGCTCCCAATGGGATGGAGAATACGAGACAGTAGCGGAAGCGCGCCTTCCTGTGTATCTGGTAATTGGCAGGGATGATGAATACTATGGCTCTGCCTCCAGCCAGGAGGCTTATGATACACTTCATCAACTGTATGAAGAACAGGGAATGACGGAAGAGGAGATTGACCAGATTTTAGTCCTGGATATCAAAGAGCATGATTATTTCACTGACCAGGATGTTTCCAATGAACACGCAGGCGCGCTTCTTTTCGCTTACGATGAGGAAATCATGGACTGGCTTTTCTCTTGGTAAACGGTAACTGAGATGCAGAAGAATAACAAAAAGGAGAGTGTAAAATGAAGAAAAAATTTATGCCAATATTGACTAGTATTATGCTTGGAATCGGCCTGATTGGCGGTTCTGCAGGCGTACCCGTTTCTGCACAGTCTGAGGCTGCCGAAACAGAAACGGTGGAAAATGGACAGGAATCAGGAAACCTTGTGATTGCCGAACAGGGAATCTTTTCTGCAGGAGGAACGGTGATTACATCGGATGGAACTTTTGACCCCGATAATTATTATACATCAAGAGAGGGATCTACCTCCCATGTGGATCACGCGAATGTATACTATCAGATTCCGGAAGAGGAAACGGGCTTGCCAATGGTATTCCTGCACCGGGGTGAGGCTGGACAGACTTCTGTGGCAGGTACGATTACAACAGAGCCTTCCGATCAGACATGATACAGTGAATGATTTTCTGGAAATTGCAGGAGATTATGATGGGTTTGTTTTTGGAACTCCGGTTCACTGGGGAGGCGCATCTGGGGCGATTACTTCTTTTCTGGATCGTGCGTTTTATGCTGATTTAAATGGAGGCGGTAAGCGTTTCCTTTTAAAGCCTTCAGCAGTAGTTATTTCAGCAAGGCGGGCAGGAACTACAGCAACATGGGATCAGGTCAATAAATATTTTGGACTGATGCAGATGCCGATTATTACTTCCCGTTACTGGAATATGGTTCATGGGACAAATCCGGATGAGGTCCGGCAGGATTTTGAGGGGATGCAGACAATGCGTATACTGGGCAGTAATATGGCTTTTTTCCTTAAATGTAAAGATCTTGGCGAAAAAGCCGGTATTGCCCGCCCGGCAGAAGAAGCGGCAGTATATACCAATTTTATCCGTGGGTGAGGAAACACATATGAAGAGAATCGCATTATCAATTCTGCTTATACTAAGTTTGCTACTGACCGCTTGTGGGGAAACTACTGGCCAGGCTCAGGATTCATTGGAAGTGAATGAAAATAGTAATACGGGTGAGGCGGAAGCCAACGAGGGAAATGATTCTGATATTGTTTCGGACAGTAATGAACTGGATTTTCCGCTTGGTATGGAGGTGAATTCCAATTCCTTCACAGGAACCGTATATATAAATTCTTTGATTACATACGATGATGTTTATCATTTTCCGGACACGAATCATATTACATTTGAGCCGGGAGCGCGAAGCAACTGGCATACCCACGGAGGAATGCTGATCCTGGTTACGGGTGGGGTTGGTTATTATCAGGAGGAAGGGCAGCCAGCCCAGATTATCCGGAAAGGGGATGTGATTGAGTGTGCGGAAGGAGTCAGGCATTGGCATGGGGCTGCGCCTGACAGCTGGTTTTCCCAGATTGTGATCTGGGATTCGGATTATATCCAGACGGGTGAAGCATCAGAAGAACCAGTGACGGATGAGGAATACGACAATCTTGAGACGGTGGAATATGAAGGGCGCACTGTTACGGAAGAGAATGAATTTATGTTCCAGCGCGCCGACCGTGCTTCTTCTCTGTCTACCTTTAGCGGACCGGTTTATGTGTCTTCTCTTGCAGGAGAAAACAATGTGGTCGGAGCGCCGACACTGCACTATGTTGTTTTTGAGGAAGGTGTGATTAATAACTGGCATATTCACGAGGGTGGGCAAATCCTGATTGTTACGGATGGAATCGGATACCACCAGATCGAAGGGGAAGATGTACAGGTATTATATCCGGGTGATGTAGTGTTTTGCCCTCCGGGCGTTATGCACTGGCATGGAGGCAGCGCAGATACGGAATTTGCTCATATATCGATTAATACAAATCCAGAGCTGACAGGATTAGAGTGGTTTGATCGTATTTCAGATGCGGAGTATCTTAGTCTTGCAGAAGAAGCAGAATAAGTTTATACCTTTGACTTATAACCTGAAAACCAATGGGAACTTCCCAACAGAAAGAAGAATGGATAAAATATCATTATCAAAAAATTTTAAGGAGGAATAGACAATGAGCGCTATGAAATATGTAAACTTAAACAACGGAGTAAAAATGCCGGCAGCAGGTATCGGGACATTCCTTCTGGAGCCGGATGATGCGGAAGCTTCTGTCCTCTCTGCCCTGCAGGATGGTTATCGGTTGATTGACACGGCGAATGCTTACCTGAATGAGAAAGCGGTAGGCCGCGCGATGAAAAGATCAGGACTGGCCAGGGAAGAAATCTTCCTGGAAACGAAGATATGGCCATCTTTTTACGAGCAGGCTGATGTAGTGGATAAGACACTGGATCGTCTTGGCACAGACTATATTGATCTGTTGCTGATTCATCAGCCGGCTGGAAATTATATTGCCGGGTACCGCCTGATGGAGAAAGCCTATAAAGAAGGTAAGGTGCGCGCTATCGGTCTTTCCAACTTTACAATTCCGCAGATCCAGGAAATTTTAAGCATCTGTGAGGTGAAGCCGGTTATTTTACAGACGGAGGTACATCCTTACTATCAGGAAAAGCCATTAAAAGAATTTCTTTCAAAGGAAGAGATTGCGATCCAGGCCTGGTATCCGCTGGGACATGGTGATAAGGCTCTGATTCAGGAACCTGTATTTACTGAGCTTGCAGAGAAATACGGAAAGAGTAATGCCCAGATCATCCTCCGGTGGCACATTCAGGCAGGCAATGTAGTCATTCCGGGGTCGAAGAACCCGGATCATATCAAGGCAAACCTCGACCTGTTTGATTTTACCCTTACAGATGAAGAAATGGCCAGAATCGAGGCGCTTGACAAGAATGTAAGGTATTATACGAGCACACCGGAGCTGCTGGAGGCTTATGTGAAGATGGCTCCCCCGGTGGATACCCAGAAATAAAAATCAGTAATTGTTCTGAACGGTTGCCAAAATTGATACAACACGCAACGGAAAGGTGGTCAATGGATATGGTTAAGACAAACAGCGGAAAATACCTGACGAGGAGATATTTTGGGATAATGCTGGCGTTACTGTTTTTGCTGACCGGGTGGGTAATATCGGGCAATTACTGTGTTGCCCTGGCGGCGGAGAATCTGGCAGAGCCTGAAACAGAAATTGTGATTGACACGGACACCGGAGTCTCCAGAGTAACCGTAAGTTTTGAAAATGAGGATTCCGGGCTGAACCTGGCAGGGATTTTATTTCTGCCGGATGGATTTGATGAAAACAGTCACTACGCAGCAATCGTTGTGACCGGCCCCATGCTTTCCGTAAAGGAGCAGGCACAGAGTATTTATGCTCAGAGGCTGGCAGAGAACGGTTTTGTTACCCTGGTGTTTGATTATTCTTATTTTGGAGAAAGCGAAGGGGAACCCAGGCAGTTAGAAGAACCGGATATCAAAGCCAGTGATATCAGCAGTGCTGTATCGTATCTGCAGTCATTCGATTATGTGGATGATGAAGCGATTGGCGGTCTTGGGATCTGTGGTTCTGGCAGTTATATGCCCTATGCAGCTATCCAGGATGAACGCATCAAAGCGGTCACATCTGTAGTTCCGGCTACAACGATGTCTTCCATGATCATGATGTCCACAGAGCAGGCGGAAGCAGACATGGAAGCATATGAGGCAGGAGAAGCAGACCCTACCTATATTGACCTGATGCCGAGGGCATATGCAGAAGGTGCGGCTTATTATTACAACGAAGAACGCGGCTACCGGGAAAACTGGGATAATCACGCGGTTTCCTGGAGCGAGCTTTCCTGGGTGGATTTCCATCCGGAAGAATTTATCTCCGAGCTGGAAGCGCCATACCTGATCATAACGGGCGAAAATGCATGGTCTCGTTCCGGCGCAGAGCAGTTATATGAAAATACAGTATCTGAGAAGGAGTTTTATGTAATCGAGGATGCTGGACATTTTGACATGTATGACCTGGAGCCGTATGTCACACAGGCTTTGGACTATATTGTTCCGTTTTTTTGAAACTCATTTGAATACAGATGTATGACAACGAAATCAGACATCTCGAACAAATTCTGAAAATAAAGCATAACGCAAACCGAAGAGGTGAAATTCTGAAATGAAAAAAGTATTGTTTATCAATGGAAGCCCGAATAAAAATGGAAATACTGCTGCACTGGCAAAATCACTTCTGGATGGAATTGACTATGAGACACTGAACCTGACAGATTATAAAGTATACAGCTATGGCCAGAAATTCTCAGATGATCAGTTTGATGAAGTCCTTGCCAAAATGAAAGGAACCCAGACCATTGTAATCGGTTCACCGCTATATTGGCATAATATCTGTGGCTCTGTCCGTGATCTGCTGGATCGTTTCTATGGCCCGGTGGAACCGGGCGAATTATCTGGCCGGAAGCTGTTCTTTCTTTTTCAGGGGGCAGCTCCTGAAAAGTGGATGCTGGAGGCGGGTGAATATACGATGGAGCGCTTTGCCGGTCTTTATGGAATGGAGTATGCCGGCATGGCGACAGACCGAAAACAGGCACAGGAATTGGCGAAAGCATTGAAGTAACAGGAAACAGGAAAGCCGAGGCTTTCACCGAAGCCTCGGCTTGTATATTTATCAGGATATTTTGTAATGGATGCTGTTAAACACTAGTTGGAGGATAACGTTTGTGAAGAATATGCTGATTGTGGATACGGATTTATATTTAAGGAGGATGGTGCGTACCTATGCAGAACTGGAACTGTTTCAATGCGCTGAGGCAGAAAATGCCGGGGAAGCGTTAAAGCAGCTTCGGGAGAATGTTTTTAATGTTGTGATTTTAGGTGAGCTGATGTCAGACAAAGACGGATTTGAAGTATTAGAAGAAATCCGGAAAGAAACATTCATTCCTGTTATTATGCTGATTACTCGTGGAAAAGAATATAACAGACCAAAAGGATTTCAATCTGGCATTGATGATTATATTCAAGAACCGTTCAGCCCAAGGGAACTGATGGCGAAAGTGGACGCCGTCCTGCGCAGGGTAAGTCAGAAAATCTCAGATGAAATGTTTTTTGGAGAACTGCACATTCTGGTCAGGGAGAGGAAGGTTCTGATAAAAGATGAAGAGGTTCATCTTTCTCCGAAAGAATTCGATATTTTGGTAAAATTTGCACAGAATGAAAATATTGTTCTTAGAAGAGAAGAATTACTGCGGACTGTGTGGGGATATGAGTATTATGGTGATGCGCGGACGGTTAATACTCATATTCGGATGCTGCGTGAACATCTGGGCGAATATGGGAAAATAATCCAGACAGTATGGGGAGTGGGCTACCGGTTTTCATATAAAAAGAAATAATTCAGATTTTGTATCATAAAAGTAGATTCCGGATAAAAAGCCTAAATTGTAGAAAAATGATGAGAGTCGTCCGTGATGCTAAATAAACTGGTAGGAATTTATTATTAGTACTATTTTAACATATAGTTGTTACAGGCATTTTGATGCTGAGTATGGCGTGGAAGTTTGTGATATTCGTATTTATGAAAAACTACAGGCTCTTGCCGGGATATGTTTGAAGAACAAATATAGGAGGCGGGTGACATATAGGGAAGATATTATTACTCTCATTTGAGAAAAACGAAGAAAAGGTGCCTGATGCTGTAATGGCAGCTCTGGATGTTGAAAAACAAGGATATACAGTAGGAACAGTGAGACCAAAATCGCAAATAAAAATAGACAATTTAATTATAGATTTTGAATATAGAAAGGTTGTTCGTTCGGGAAATAATGTTAATCTTACCTATACGGAATTTGAGATTTTGCAATTGCTGGCTCGAAATCCTGGAAAAGTTTTTAGCAAAGAGCAGATATATGATATTGTCTGGAATGAACCATATACAGGCGATTATAATATTATCATGAGCCATGTTTACCATATTCGTCATAAGATTGAGGATGATCCGGAAAAACCGGTTTATATTCAAACTGTATGGGGAGTAGGTTACAAGTTTACTGAGAAGAGAAGCAGTAGCCAATAAAGCTGCTGCTTTTTTATATGTAGGGGGGTCAGATGGAGCTCACCGCGAGGCATCCTCGTCCTGCGGGCGGGATATACGCCGGACACAGCCGCGCGGGCGAGTAGGAGTCGATAAACTGCCTACTTCTTGACACACAGTCAGGCAAGGAGTTTTGCGGCTGAAGCCGCGTTCAGTCGGGCGCAGCAAATAATATGAGAGGATTCTCCCTATCCGATTGATGTACAGGGATGCGAAATAAACAAAACATAAGTCTAGGAGTGATGAAATATGAATTACGTATATGATGCTATGGCGAATTTCCTGGAGGAACTTCGATGTGAAAATAGCGCAAAAAAATATGTGATTGCAACCAAGGATATAGAAGAAGCTTCCAATAAATTGAAAAAGTATCAAAGAAAAATGGATACTTATTTGGAAAAGCTTTCAGATAAAGATCGAATATTTCTGGAGAAATATTTCAATGTATTAGAACATGATTATTTTAAGGAAGAACAGCGTGCATATTATCAGGGAATGATGGATGCGGTTCAGATGCTGGGTGGCCTTGGATTAATCAGAACAGGAAAAAACGCAAAAGGAATTATTTCTAAGATAAAAAAATAAGAGAATTTACGACTGCTGTGTACATATAGAATTACGCAGCAGTCGTCTTTTTCTGAAGCACTTCTACAGAATAATTTAGTCTAAATCCAGATGAAATCCAGAAGTTCTTGCTAATCTTCTAACTGGGATTTTTATATGTTCTAAGATAAGCTTCAACGATTGCCAGAATGGTGGCAATCTGATCTTCTGAACATTGGGTCAGGTAAGCTTCCAGTCGCTTATAGTCCAGATTATCTGCGTGATTATCTTTATAAAACAAAGGCGTTGGAGATACCTTTAAGGCACGAACCAGCTGTTGGATTTTCTCAAAACTGGGTACTTTTCCTTTGTTTTCGATTTCTTTCAGGTATCTGCTGGAGATACCTGCCTTTTCTGCAAGCTCTTCATAGGTAAGCTTCTGTTCTTGACGAGCTCTTTTGAAAAACAATCCCATTTCTTTATTGCTTTGTTTTGCTCTTGGCATTCGATACACCTCCAGACCACAGTGTATCTTTCGTAAATGGCAAGGAAAATGATTTATTAATTCACAAAAACAGGGGCTAATAATGCACTTTTCGGAAATTAATATTCATGACTCATATAGAAAGCTTCCTCACAAACCAGTGGTTGCTATGAATGAAATCAGGGAATTGTTATTTGAGCCAGCAAACAGAGAATGTCATATATCTGTTTGGAACTTCAAACAGATTATTATGGCTGAAAGAAAGCTGCTTTTTCTCCGGCAAACTTGCGGAGGAGAGCGGTAACGCTCATTTTCTTGAGAGATGATCGGTGCGGGCGTGGAGGTGAATTATTAATTCCCGAAAACTGCGGCAAAATAGGAATAAAAAAGATAAATTGTGTCCTGGCGGCTTTTGCCATCCAGGGCATTTTTTGTGTGCTGAATGAAGCAAAAAAAATAGGGACTTATATTGCAATACGTACACACTTCATTGCAGACAGTGTTATATGGATTTCCATTAACCACAAAGCATGGGAGACAAGGATAAGTTTTTCTTTGACTGGAAATGGCTTCCGGAGTCGGGGCTGTCCGTGAAAGATTTTATTGCTCCGACTTCATTTTCCTTTAAGACGAGGACATTTACCATGGGGAACCTCTACGCAGCGATGTCTTTCCTGTCGATCACGGCATCCGACATCAGTGACCGGCTGCTGAAGGATTTTCTTGATATGGACAGCAGCCAGGTTGTCACGATGCACATCCAGTCGGTAGACCAGAATAAGGCGATTAAGACTGTAAAAAGGACGATCACGGAACTGGACCGCTCGAAGATTGAGGAACAGAAAAAAGCAGTCCGTTCCGGATATGATATGGACATCATTCCGTCCGACCTTGCGACTTACGGCAAAGATGCAAAAGCGCTGCTGAAGGAGCTGCAGAGCCAGAATGAAAGGATGTTCATGGTGACGTTTCTGGTAATGAGCACCGGGCGCACCGAGCAGGAGCTGGAGACCAACGTGTTCCGGGCGTCCTCTCTGGCGCAGAAGCATAACTGCAACCTGCGCCGTCTGGATTTCCAGCAGGAACAGGGACTGATGAGCAGCCTGCCGCTTGCAGACTGTCAGATCAACATCCAGCGCGGGCTGACCACAAGCTCCACAGCAATCTTCGTGCCGTTTACCACGCAGGAGCTGTTCCAGGAAGGTGAAGGCTCCCTTTATTATGGGCTGAATGCACTTTCCAACAACCTGATCATGGTAGACCGGCTTCGGCTGAAAAACCCGAACGGGCTGATTCTGGGAACACCCGGTTCCGGTAAATCATTCGCAGCGAAGCGCGAGATTGCCAATGCGTTTCTGGCGACGGATGATGACATTATCGTTTGCGATCCGGAGTCAGAGTATACGGCTCTCGTGAACCGTCTGGATGGACAGGTAATAAAGATCAGTCCGTCGAGTACGCAGTATATCAATCCGATGGACATCAATCTGAACTACTCGGAAGAAGACAACCCTGTCGCCCTGAAATCCGATTTTATTCTTTCTCTGTGTGAGCTGATTGTCGGCGGCAAGGAGGGGCTGCAGCCGGTGGAGAAAACAGTGATTGACCGCTGTGTCCATCAGATTTACCAGAAGTATTTCGAGAATCCGGTGCCGGATAATATGCCGCTGCTGGGTGATCTGTATGACAGCCTTCTGCAGCAGGAAGAAAAGGAAGCCCGCCATGTGGCAACTGCTCTTGAAATCTATGTAAAAGGTTCCCTGAACCTGTTCAACCATCACACGAACGTGGACATTCAGAACCGTTTCGTCTGCTATGACATCAAGGAGTTAGGCAAACAGCTGAAGAAAATCGGGATGCTCATTGTGCAGGATCAGGTGTGGGGTCGCGTGACACAGAACCGGAGTGAGGGAAAGACCACCCGCTATTATATGGACGAATTTCATCTGCTTCTGAAAGAGGAGCAGACAGCGGCATATTCCGTGGAAATCTGGAAGCGTTTCAGAAAGTGGGGCGGGGTACCCACTGGTATTACGCAGAACGTGAAGGACCTGCTTTCGTCACGCGAAGTGGAGAACATTTTCGAGAACAGTGACTTCATTATTATGCTCAATCAGGCATCGGGGGACCGGCAGATTCTGGCGCAGCAGCTCGGTATTTCGCCCCATCAGCTTTCCTATGTCACCCAGTCCGGAGAAGGCGAGGGACTTCTGTTTTATGGGAATGTGATCCTTCCGTTTGTTGATCACTTCCCGAAGGACAGCGAGCTGTACCGTATTATGACGACAAAGCTGTCGGAAGTTGTTCCCTCTGCCGGAGGGGAGGTGTAAATGGCTGGAAAATCCAACCGGCTCCGTTTTACAGAGGACGATATGACTGGTAAAAAGGCGGCAAAAGGAGAGGAAAAAGTCACCGATGTACTCTCGGAAAATGCTGCTGATGAACCGGGAAAAGATGCTGATGTGCTGCCGAAAAGAAAAGTGAGGGTGCGCGGCAAGCCGGAGATAGCAAATGGTGGAATGGAACCGTCCACTGGAACGGATGTACCAAAGAACAGGGAAAAGCTGCGCATCGAAAAGGACGCCCCCAAAGGCAGGGAAAAACTGCGAACGGAAGCGGATATCTCGAAGAATTACGGTAATAAACTGCGGTTCGGAAAAGCAGAAACCGGAGAGCAGGATGTATTCGGGCCAAGACGACCGGGGGCAGGAAAAAGAGTAAATAAGGCAGGAAATGCTTCCAGGCCAGAGGCGGTACGCAGTGGATGGAAGGAAGAAATGGTGATGGATGCGGATGATGATGCTCCGAAGCGAAAGGGAACCGGAAGAACGCGGGCAGAAAAAACAGGCGTGGAAAGAAACGAAACCGGGAGATCAGGGGCCACTAGTGCGGATACTTCCAAAGCTGGTGCAGCAAAGTCAAGGACATCCAAAGCCAGACGCACAACTTATTCTATTGCTCGCGCTCCTTTGGTTGCCACTTCTGCCACCGTTCACAGGCAGGTCGGCCAGTACGAGGATGAAAATGTCGGCGTACAGGCGGTTCATCAGACGGAGATGGTTGGTGAGGGCGGCATCCGGACAGTCAGCCATATGAAGTATTCCAGTAAGCTGAAGCAGGAAGAATGTGGAAACGCCCCCTCACTAACGTTCGGCGGCAGCTTGCGCCGCCCATACGAAAACGCTTCGCGTGGGGCGGCGCGGGCGGAGAAACTGAAACGGAAATCCGATGATGCCAATGTGGAAGCGCTTTATCAGAAACATCTTGCAGACAATCCGGAGACTGCCACGAACCCGCTTTCCCGTTGGATGCAGAAGCGTGAGATAAAAAAGGAATACGCTGCTGCACGGGCGGCTGCTATGAAAACAGGTGGCATAGGTGCGGCTGCTTCCGCCGCTTCGGGAGCAAAAACAGCTGCGGAAACAGAGAAAAAGGCAGGGGGCCTGTTCGCAGGAGTTAAGGGATTTGTCGAAAAAAGCAGCGGGACGATGAAAGTCGTCCTTGTTGTTATTTTTGTGATCGTTTTTCTTGTCACACAGCTCCAGTCCTGCGGAATGATGATCAGCGGAGTGTTGTCTTATGTAGACGCGGCGACCTGGCCCGCAGATGATGATGAGATCACGAAAGCGGAGAAGTATTACACGAAGCTGGAAGCGCAGCTGCAGAAAAAGATCAACCAGACTGAATCCACGCACTCCGGCTCTGATGAGTACAGCTACAACATCGGGGAGATCGGCCATGATTCCACAGCCCTCATCAGTTATCTGTCTGCAAAATACGGTGCGTTCACGTTCAATGAAGTGAAGTCAGAACTGGATACGATTTTTGCGCTCCAGTACAATCTGACGACAGATACTGCGACAGAGACACGGACAGTCACAAAGACAGTTCAGGCGGGTGATTATATCGGAGAGGTCGTGACAAGCGGTTACTGCAGCTGCTCGATCTGCTGTGGACAGTGGGCGGGGAGTGCGACGGCTTCCGGCGTTTATCCGACTTCCAGCCACACGCTTGCTGTTGACGCGAGCAATCCGATTGTCCCCATCGGGACGCAGATCATCATGAACGGAACGCTTTATACCGTAGAAGATACCGGAAGTCTTGCAGATTATGGTGTGGATTTTGATGTTTATTATGATGACCATTCGAGCGCACTTGCTCATGGACATCAGACATGGGAAGCCTACTATGCGGGCGGTGATGGAGAAGAAATTGAGGTCACGACAACCGAGACGGTGGATGTCTGCTATGTCTCTCTTGAGACGACCAGCTTTGAAAGTATCCTGGCAAGCCGGATGTCGGATGAAGAATCCGAGGTTTACGATGTTTATATGCAAACTTATGGCGGCAGGATTTATTTCGGCTCACCGGTGGACTTCAACTGGCATTATTATGTGAGCGGCGAGTATGGCTATCGCTGCGATGGCACCCGCGTGACGGAATCCGACAGTCTGGAGATCACGGTTCCATCCGGAACAGAAGTTTTGCCTGTGATGGACGGTAAGGTGAAATCGGTATCCAATGGAAAAGTGAAGCTGACGGACGGAAATGGTTCTGTGATCACGCTCGGCGGGTTAAGCAGTATCAGCGTATCCGCGGGAAATACGGTGGAAATGGGAGAGGTGATTGCAGAAGTAGGCAGCTCCGGTGTATTGACGATTACGTTCACGTACAAGGGAAGCAGCCTGAATCCCTATTTTTATCTGGATACCGGCGAAAGCGAATTGTATGAAAATACAGGCAGCGCGACCGGGAAAGCGGCGCTACTGATTGCGAAAGCCTATCAGTATCTGGGCGTTCCGTATGTGTGGGGCGGTTATAGTCCGAGCGGCTTTGATTGTTCCGGGTTTGTATCTTACTGCATCAATAACTGCGGTGCAGGATGGAATTATGGACGTCTGACCGCGAACGGCCTGCTGGATGCCTGCACGGTCGTTTCTTCTTCGGAAGCACAGCCGGGAGACCTGATCTTTTTCCAGGGAACCTACAACACATCCGGGGCGAGCCATGTCGGCATTTATCTCGGAAATGGACAGATGATTCACTGTGGATCACCTGTACAGGTGACCAGTATCACATCATCCTATTGGCAGTCCCATTTCTACTGTTTCGGGCGTCTGTCGTAAAAGCAGCCGAAAAAAATGAGATTAATTCAGTAATAACGGGCAGGAGATACGTTCTCTTGCCCGTTAAACAATGCACAGGGGCGAAAATGTCCCTGTCTGATAAAAGGAGGAACCATGAGCGCAAAATTAGAGAAGATTGGCGCGGATCTGGCGAAAGCCCGTGCCAAATCAAAAGAGTGGGATTCCAGAGTAAAGAAACTGGAAGCACAGTACAAGGAGCAGGAGAATCTGGAAATCTGCAGTGTCACGCATTCCTATAACCTGACTCCGGACCAGCTTGCAAAGCTGCTCGAAATCGCAAAGACCATGCCGCCGGAAAGCATACAGGCGCAGGCGGCAATGAATGAATCCATGAACAGGAATGAGGAGGACGAACCGAATGAGGATTAAGCTGAATTATATGCTGCTGCCGCTGGTGCTCTGCATCGGGCTGTTTTCATGCAGGACTTTTGCTTACGTGGACAGCGATGTGAATGCCGATGCGGAGGAAGCAGAAGAAACGGTAATTGAAATTTTGTCGTCGAACAGCACAGCCGCAGAGACGGAAAGCATCGAAGCAGGAACTGCCGAAACAGAGAAAACAGTCAGTGTGAGCATTTCAGAGGATGGAACTTACACGTATTCCTATGGTGGTTACGAGTGGACGGTACGCAGCACAGAGACGGAAAACGGCGAAAGCGGAGAAATCACTGTGACCAGCACAGCGAGTGCGGACAGTGAAGCCAATGATGATGCTGACAGCACCGGAACAACTTCGGATGGAGAAACCACATCTTCCGCGACCGGAACTGTGGTAGGCATCAACAGTTATCTGAACCTTCGTACCGGAGCAGGAACCGATTACAAGGTGATCGGTAAACTTGAAAACGGAACCGAGGTAGAGATCATCAGTGAGGAAAACGGCTGGTATCAGGTGACAGTTCCGGAAATGACCGGATATGTTTACAGCGGTTATCTGGAAGTTTCAGAGGATGCGGATTCGGCTGACAGTACCGTGGAAATCTCTGACACAGAAACAGTGCTTGCCCTGCTTGAATCAATGCTGGGAAGTGATACGGAAGAAACCGAATCCGAGCCGCTTACTCCCGATGGCAATCTGAACCTTGTAGACGATATCGGCACGGAGACCGAATCCGGCAAGCAGTTTATCACGGTGGAGACCAAAAACGGGAATTATTTCTATCTGATCATCGACCGGGATGATGAGGGAGACAGCACCGTTCATTTTCTGAACCAGGTAGACGAATCCGACCTGCTTTCTCTGATGGACGACGAGGATGTGGAAGCATATGAAGCGTCCCTCGCCGAAGCGGAAACAGAGACAGAGGACGAAACAGCCAATGGAACCGGCACTTCAGGAACAGACGCAGAGGACGGAACTGCGGAAACGGAGAGCGAGTTGATCGACGAATCGGGATCTGATGGAACGAGTACAGCGAATATGCTCCCGATTTTCCTGTTAATTCTTCTGCTGGCAGCTGGCGGCGGTTTCTTCGCTTACAGCAGAATCAAAGCTAAAAAGGATGAAGAATCGAAGCCCGATCCGGATGCCGACTATGAGGACGAGGAGGAAGAAGAAGGCGAGGAACTGGAGCCGTTCGGCGGATACGGCTATTCCGGAGAAGAACCGGGGGACGAGTATGACGACGAGGATTATGAGATTGACGAAGATGATGCAGATGATGAGCCAGTCTGATATGATTCCTCGTGGACAGGCATAGCCTGGGCAGCCTGCGGGCTGCTTACATAGCGAAAATGCAGATATTCTTCTTGTTTGCGGTGGGTGAGACTGATATAATGGGGGCATCGGAGGGAAGAAACAAGTCGATATGCCGGAAGGGACACCAGATGACAGAAATAAATCAGGATGATATCATAATTGATATTAGAAGGGTAGCTGCCAAATTAAATCAAAACAAATTGACAAAACAAGAGTATGCAGAAAATGGTGGCCGATATTCGTTTTCATTTTTTGAAGAGTATGAGGATGAAATTGGAAGCTTCGCAAATAATGTTGAGCTGGCAGGATTAAAATATATGACGTAGCTTGTTGAAAAATCGGAATATGAGTGGAGAATCATGATTATCATAAGAACTGAAAAGCCGGATGAATACCGGGAAACGGAAAATGTAATTCGGGAAGCCTTCTGGAATCACTATACACCAGGATGCAATGACCATTATCTCATCCATATCATGCGGGACTGCCCCGCGTTTATCCCGGAACTTGGCCTTGTCGCTGTCGATGGGACCAGAATAGTCGGAAGCGTAATGTCACTGAAATCGTATATAAAGAGAGACGATGGAGCAGTATTTGATGTCGTGTCTCTCGGGCCGATTGGTGTCCTGCCGGATTCTCAGAGACAGGGAATTGGTGGGGAAATGATTGCAAGGTCAAAAGAAATCGCGAGGCAGCTTGGATATCGTGCGATTTTGCTTTGCGGCGATCCTGATTACTATACCCAACAGGGATTTGCCGCTGCTCAAAGCTATGATATTCGCAACAGTGAAAATATGTATGCGGATGCACTTCATGTCTGCGAGCTTTACGAAGATGCGCTTCTTGGAGTCAGCGGACGATATTATGAAGATGAAATTTATGATGTCGATGAGGCAAAAGCGGAACAATTCGACAAATTATTTCCGCCCAAAGAAATTGTGAAAGGGACTCCAACGCAAAACAAATATGAAAAAATGGTTCGCAGAGTGAAAGTCCCTTGCTGAGAGATTGGAAGGATTCTCCGGAGCCAAGCTAATTACAAATCAGAATTGGGAAGGTGGCATTTGAATGAATATCCAATGGAACACAGCAGATTACACGAAGAATTTTGATTTCGTTCATAAATACGGTGAAGATGTATTAAAATTGATTGACGCGCCGCAAGGCAGTTACGTAATTGATCTTGGATGCGGAAATGGAGCATTGACACAAAAACTGCTGGAACTGGGATATCGTGCCGAAGGAATTGACGATTCCGCAGATATGATCTTGCGAGCAGAAGAACTGCACCCCGACATAAAATTCACACGTGCAGACGCTCTTACATTCCACCTGAAAGAAAAAGCGGATGTGATTTTTTCAAATGCAGTGTTCCATTGGATAGATGAAAACAATCAACAGCAACTCGCCGAAAATATTTTTGACAATCTGAAAACAGACGGGATGCTGGTCTGCGAGTTCGGCGGCTGTGGATGCGCAGAAACCGTACACAGTGCATTGGAAGAATGCTTCGCTGAACATGGGCTGGATTATCCCAGAACATTTTATTTCCCGACAATCGGACAGTATGCTCCTATTCTGGAAGCAGCGGGATTTCGTGTTGAATATGCTCTGCTGTTTGACCGTCCTACGCTGCAGAGCACAGCGGATGGGGCAGTGGACTGGATCAGAATGTTTATAAAGACGCCATTTATTGGAATGCCGGTTGCACAAAAGGAATCGATTATAACTGAGGCAGTTGAAAAAATCAGGCCAGTGCTTTTTACAAATGACGGATGGATCATTGATTATGTCCGTATTCGCGTGAGAGCCCGGAAAAGGTAACGTGGAAAATGCCTGACGTTCGTTTATGAGAACAAAGTTAATCAGAAATCGGAAGAAACGGCATGCACAGCTAATGCTGCACATGCCAGGGTGAAGGATCAATGAATAAAGTCATAGTAATTGGGTGCCCTGGAGCTGGGAAGAGTACCTTTGCTCGCCAACTCAATGAGAAAACGCAGATACCTCTGTTTTATTTGGATATGATATGGCATCGTGCAGATAAAACCACCGTTTCAAGAGAACAGTTTGACTTCGGATTGATTGAAATTATGAAGCAGGATCGGTGGATTATAGATGGAAACTATATAAGAACAATACCGATACGGCTGCAGCAATGCGACACTGTTTTTTTGTTGGATTATCCGCTGGATGTCTGTATCGCAGGCGTAGAGTCCCGCATAGGAAAACCAAGAGTGGATATGCCCTGGATAGAAACAGAATTTGATCCTGAGTTCAGAGAATGGATTTTGGATTTTTCTCAAAGACAGCTGCCTGAAATATATTCCTGGCTTGGGGCGTATCCGGATAAGGAGATTCACATCTTTAAGTCCAGGAAAGAGGCAGATGAATTTATAGAGAACTGTTGATATGGGACAGGAGAAGGTATTCGGCCTTGTCGAGAGATTTCATCGTGGTGAAAAATAGAAGTTATGGGGGATATCATGAAATACGAGGCAAAAAAAGTATGCTTGAAAAACGGCGAGCCAGCACTTTTTCGTTCGCCATCTGCTACAGTGTCCGAGGCAGCAGCCATGTTGAAATATTTAAGCACCTGTGCGGAGGAGACAGAGTTTGTTATCCGTTATCCAGAGGAGTGTACAGAAACGCCTGTGCAGGAGGCTGCATATCTGGACAGCATTAACCAATCTGAGGATCGGCTCATGATTGTCTGCGAAATCGACGGTGAAATTGCGGGAAACTGTCAGATTGTATTTAACAACAAAATTAAAACGAGGCATCGAGCAGAGGTAATGGTTGGCATTCTTCAAAAGTACTGGGGGCTTGGAATCGGTACGGCAATGTTTGAGGAGATGATTCGTATCGCGGAGCGCAGACAGGTGAGCCAGATTGAGCTCGGATATATTGAAGGGAACGAGCGGGGACGAAGATTATATGAGAAGATGGATTTTGTGCAGTACGGAGAACGTCCGGATGCAATTCGTTTCAGGGATGGGACGATGCAAAAAGAAATCTTGATGATACGAAAAATGCATTCATGATTGGCGGCAATGTTGAAACGAATTTCAGTTTGTCTGGAAGTTGTGCAGAGCGAAAAATCGGGAGTTACTGGAGGCGTACATAATGAGCAAGGAATATGTAATATCAGCGTGTTCTGGAATGAGAATTGATGTTGTGCAAGGACAGCATATTACAGTGGTTGATATAGAGGGCGGACAAGTGGTTGACTTTTTTGGGGAAGTTACAGGTAATCCGAATGAATTTCTTTCAACCGGGGTGACGATTGACTGCAATGAATCTTTAAGATTGAAGGTCGGAGACACTATTTATACCAATCTATATACGCCTATGATAGAAGTCCTTTCGGATGATGTCGGTGAACATGACTTGTTGCATCCATGCTGCCGGTCGGAAATGTATGATTTTTTCTATCATAATGGGAAAGGGCATCCAAACTGTCTCGATAATATCAATCAGGCTCTTGGAGGACAACGGCCAATCATTACACCTGTCAATTTATTTATGCATACGGAAATCAATGCAGACGGTAGTATCTCGGTGGAAAAGCCCCTTTCTAAAGCCGGAGACAAAATTGTATTGAAAGCATTGTTGAATATCACATTGGGAATTGCCGCCTGCAGTGTTTCTGAAAGTCAATGCAATAGCGGTAAATGTTCATCAGTCAGGGTAATTATTGATTGATGCAAATTTCAGAAGAGGGGAGAATTATTTTTATGATAGCGCCTGATTGGAGGTTAAAGGAACAAGAATGAAGAAAATACCAACACTATTTGATCGCCAATTTATTGATCATAAGGTTGTAAAGGTTTTACCAACAGTGACAGAAGGTCTGGAGTGGGTACTGGATGGAGAAGGGACGGCTACTGTGAAGTGGGATGGTTCCTGTTGCGCAGTGATTGACGGAATATTTTACAAGCGTTATGACGCAAAGCGGGGAAAGAAGATTCCGGAAGGAGCCATCTTATGCGAAGAAAATCCTGATCCGGTGACCGGCCACCAGCCATGTTGGGTGAAATGTGACAGGGCTAATCCGGCTGATAAATGGTATTATGCGGCATATGAGAATTATTCGGAAACAACGGGAGTGCCTGCAGATGGAACCTATGAAGCAGTTGGTCCTCATTTTCAGTCCAATCCGTATGGCTTAGAAGTGGATACTCTGATTCCTCATGGGAAAGATATCATAGAAGTAAACAGAAGCTATGAAGGAATACGGGATTATCTGGAGTCTCATTGGATTGAAGGAATTGTTTTCTGGAAAGATGGTAAACCCATGTGTAAGATCAAGAGAAAAGATTTCGGCTTTAAATGGAAGTGAAAAATAAATCAGCATAGAGTTGCAATTTGGATCTATAGTGGAGAAAACAATGTGCGGACGCTATTACGTTGATGATGATACAGCTGATGAATTCCATCGGATTACGAAAAATACGGATTTTCCAATCAGAACAGGCGACATCCGGCCATCGGAGACCGCTGCGGTATTCAGTCAGAAAAACGGAAGGCTGGCTGCGGAGAATATGGTCTGGGGTTATCCTGGCTATCAGGGCAAAAGTCTGCTGATTAATGCAAGAGCGGAGGGAATACTGGAAAGACGGACTTTTCGGGATGATATTCTTTTGCGTCGGTGTGTGATTCCGGCAAAAGGGTTTTACGAGTGGAGTCCATCAAAAGAAAAATACTGGTTTGAGGACGGCTCACCGATTCTGTTTCTGGCAGGCTG
>JAJQBS010000032.1 GCA_021203145.1 Lachnospiraceae bacterium
CACTTGGTTCTGTTAAGTTTGCAGTGATCGGAACTGGGACGAAAAAGGCGCTTGCAGAGCATGGATTTTACGCGGATCTTATGCCAGATGTTTATGACGCCGCACATTTGGGGAGAGCACTGCGAGATGCAATCATGAACATGAATTCAGAGCAACGTGTATTTATGGAAGTAAACGCGCAGCGCGAATTGAATGAGAAGCGTTTTTCAGAGGATGAGCGCGGTCAGTCTCATATTCTCATCCCGCGCGCGGCAGCCGGTTCACCGGAATTACTAGCCGAGCTGGGAGATGAATTTCTCATTGATGATATTCCGACCTACGAGACCCGATATGAATCCGGCCGCTTTGTGAATCTGAAAAAGGAATTTGCTGACGGGAAAATTGATTATGTGATGTTTACCAGCGCATCCACGGTACGCGGATTTGCACAGGCAGCAGCGGGTGTTGACTATACGAAGGTGCAGGCCATCTGCATTGGGAAGCAGACTGAGACCGCGGCAGCAGCGCTGGGTATGAAGACGTATGTTGCACGGGTGGCGTCTATCGACAGTCTCATAGAGCTGCTGTGTGAGGTCAGACAGAGTGTACACTGAAGGAGATCCGGAAAGAAATCCACAGACATAATTTTCTTGACTTCATTTCGGGATGTCGATACAATAAATAAAACATGAATCTGGACAGGCGTATAGCGGAGACTATATGATGAAAAAAATCAAAACGAAAAGGAGAAGCGGCTATGTTGGAGTTTAAGTATGATACACAATTATTAATCGAGGGAGAGGATCTGGATGAAGACGCGATCAGCGAGTATTTCACAGAAAATTTCAAGGGTGACTGCCTGCTGGCGGTCGGTGATGAGGAGCTGATTAAGATTCATTTCCACACGAATGAGCCGTGGAAGGTGCTGGAGTATTGCGCGTCATTGGGTGAAATCTATGATATTGTAGTGGAAGACATGGACCGCCAGTCGCGCGGACTGAAAGGGTGACGAGGGAATATCCCATGCGAAGCGTGGGATGCCCGCGTCCGCAATCGGTGATTGTGGACATAATCTGGCGAGGGCTAAACGGATATCCGCTGAATATCCGGAGCTTCATAATTACAGATCTATAGTTGATATGAAAAGATACAGGAGTGATGAAAATGGATTTGACAATCCGCCCGAGGCGGCTGCGCGGAAATGAAATTCTGCGCAAGATGGTACGGGAGACACGCGTGGATGCGTCGTCCTTGATTTATCCGATTTTTGTAAAGGAAGGAACCGGAATCCGGGAAGAGATTCCGACCATGCCGGGTCAGTATCGCTACAGCGTGGACCGGATGGGGGAAAAGCTGCAGTCCCTGCTGGACGCAGGGGTAGCCAGTGTTATGTTCTTTGGTGTCCCGGATCATAAGGATGAGGTCGGCAGCGGCGCTTATGCGGAAGATGGAATCGTGCAGAAGGCTCTGCGGCAGGCGAAGCGTGACTTTCCTGGGATGTATCTGATTACGGATGTGTGCATGTGCGAGTACACCTCGCATGGGCACTGCGGCGTACTGTGTGGCTGCGGAACTTCTGAATTTCCTTCTGGAGGGAAAAACGGTCAATCGTCGGAGAAACTATTGGTGAAAAATCAGTCTCTGGATATGGAGGCTGATGGACAGGCGGCACCTATGTTTCCGCAGGGATATGTTGATAATGACCGAACCCTGGAGCTGCTCGCGAAGACGGCGGTTTCGCATGCGCGGGCGGGGGCGGATATGGTCGCCCCGTCGGACATGATGGACGGCCGGGTGGCGGCGATCCGTGCGGCATTGGATGAGGCAGGGTATCTGAACGTGCCGATCATGTCGTACGCGGTAAAATACGCGTCTGCTTTTTATGGGCCCTTCCGTGATGCGGCCGGGAGCGCACCGGCGTTCGGCGACCGCAAAAGCTATCAGATGGACTATCACAACAGCCGCGAAGGGATCAAGGAAGCCCTGCTCGATGTGGAGGAGGGCGCCGATATCATTATGGTAAAGCCGGCGATGTCCTACCTGGATATGGTTGCGAAAATCAAGGAAGTGACGGACGTGCCGATCGCTTCCTACAGCGTGAGCGGCGAATACGCGATGATCAAAGCGGGCGCGCAGCTCGGCTACATTGATGAAGAGAAAATCATCTGCGAGACAGCTATTTCCGCATTCCGCGCGGGGTGTGACATCTACCTGACCTATTTTGCGGAGGAGATCGCGAAGTATATCCGTGAGGGGAAAATTGGGTGAAATCTATGACAAAATCAGAAGAACTATTTGAACGTGCCTGCAAGGTGATCCCGGGCGGGGTAAACAGCCCGGTCCGGGCGTTTGGCTCGGTAGGACAGACGCCGCGGATGATCGCGTCCGCGCACGGCGCATATATGACAGATGAGGATGGCAACCGCTACCTCGATTTTGTCGGCTCCTGGGGACCGATGATCCTGGGACATGACGCTCCGGAAGTGCGCGAGGCCGTGATGAAAGCCTGCGCGGACGGCCTGAGCTTTGGCGCGGCGACGAAGCGCGAGGTCGAGATGGCAGAGCTGATCTGCGGCTTCGTTCCGAATGTGGAAATGGTGCGCATGGTCAATTCCGGCACGGAGGCCGTGATGAGCGCGATTCGCGCGGCGCGCGGCTATACCGGGCGGGATAAGATTGTAAAATTTATGGGCTGCTATCACGGGCATTCGGACGCCCTGTTGGTGCAGGCGGGCTCTGGTGTGATGACAGCGGGTATTCCTGAGTACCGCCCCGCGCGAAGCGCATCGGAATGGGCGGTACGACCTGCCGCCGAGCGCAGCGAGGGGGCGCTTCCGCCAGGCGCCGGAGTGCCGCAGGGCTGTACAAAGGACACACTTTCCGCCATTTACAACGATCTGGCGAGCGTGGAGCGGCTGTTTGAGGAATTCCCGGAAGAGATTGCCGCGGTCATCGTTGAACCGGTCGGGGCAAATATGGGGGTCGTGCCGCCTTTACCAGGCAGACATCTGGGATCGCCGGCAGCATCAGCAGCTTCGGAGAGTCTTTTGGCAGATGGAAAAAATGCTTCTTCTGCAGAACAGGCTGACAAGGAGATGACGGAGCCAGGATTCCTGGAAGGCCTGCGCAGCCTCTGCACAAAATACGGCGCTGTGCTGATTTTTGACGAAGTGATCACCGGTTTTCGTCTTGGCTTTACCGGTGCGCAGGGCTACTTTGGCGTGGATGCGGATCTGGTGACCTATGGCAAGATCATCGGCGCGGGCATGCCGGTCGGTGCTTATGGCGGAAAACGCGAAATCATGGAGCGCGTTGCTCCGGTCGGACCGGTCTACCAGGCAGGCACCTTAAGCGGAAACCCCGTGGCCATGGCGGCCGGGCTGGCGCAGCTGACCATCTTAAAGGAGCACCCGGAGATTTATGATGAACTGAACAAAAAAGGGCAGTGGTTCTTCGGTTCCTTAAAACAGATTGCGGAGGAAACGGACGCTCCGGTGCAGGTCAATACCTGCGGCTCGCTTGGCTGTATGTTTTTTACACCGGAACCGGTGGTGGATTACGCTTCTGCAAAGACCTCAGATACGGCTAAATACGCAGAATATTTTCGTCATATGCTGTCAAACCACATTTATTTTGCTCCATCACAATTTGAAGCAATGTTCCTGTCGGCAGCGCACACGAGAGAAGAACTGGCGGACGTGCTGGAACTGGTGAGAGATTTTTTGAATAATGATCTTTTTATGCAGCAAATAGTGTCGGAAAGGGTTCGTAACGGCTGAGGAGTCTTTATTATGACCAGAACATTCACTATTGAGAATGGTCAAAAACCGACAGAAGAGCGAACGTATAATAACATCATTGCAGAAAGGGGGCCGTTGTGATGGGATATTATCTGAATAGCATGGAACCAGTCGAAAACTTCAGGATTGCGTCACAGTCAGAATACTTTGTAGATAAGAGTAAGATTCTGGAAGAACTGTTCCCTTTTTTTCAACGAGCCGACAAGGATATCTGCATAACCAGACCGCGCAGATTTGGTAAGACCATGTTGGCCCATATGATAGCCTCTTTTTTTCAAAGGCTGTGGATACCTCCGATATTTTTGACAGCCTTTTCATCGCAGAAGCTTCGGAATATCGGGATTATCTGAATCAGTATAATGTTGTTTTTATTGATTTCAGCAAAATGTCCCGGAATTGCGAATCCTATGCGCAATATATCGAAGAAAGAATTGAAATGCGTCTGATCAGGGATCTGATGAAGGCGTATCCGGATGCGGATATTGATCCGAACGGAGCTGTCTGGGATGCCTTTTCTGATGTGTTTAATGAGTACAATGGCGAAAAATTTGTATTTGTAATTGATGAGTGGGACTGTGTTTTTCACAAAGATTTTCTGAAAAATAACGAGAAAAAAGAATCCATAGAATTTCTCGCCGGACTGATTAAAAACCAGGCTTATGTTGCTATGACTTACATGACCGGGATTCTGCCAATTGCAAAGTATTCCAACGGCTCAACGATTAATAATTTTATGGAATACACGATTGCTACGCAGTCTAAATTCAGTGAATATTTCGGATTTACGAACGAGGAAGTGGACGTGCTGTATGCCAGATATCTCGAAAACGAGGAAGCACCGCTTCTTACAAGAGAAAATCTTAAGGATTGGTATGACAGCTACCGCACGTTGAGCGGTGTAAAATTGTATAATCCCAGATCAGTTGTCTATGCTTTTACAAACAATCGAATTGCAAGCTATTGGACTGGGTCAGGTCCGTATTCTGAGATAAAAAAATATATCGTGAATGATGTCGCCGGGATGAAAACGGATGTAGCTCTTATGGTGGAAGGAGAAGCAGTTCCGGCAAATGTGGAGGAGTACGCGGCTACGTCTATGGAGCTGCAGACGAAAAATGAAATCTTTTCTGCCATGCTTGTATATGGATTCCTGAATTATGAAAATGGCTGCGTCAGTATTCCGAACAGAGAGTTGATGGAGGAATTTAAAAACACGATCGCAAAAGAAACCTCCTATGATTATCTGCGTGATTTTGAGAGAGAATCGGAACGAATTCTGGAAAGAACCCTTGCGATGGATGCCGACGCTGTGGCCGACGCACTTGGCTATATCCATGATACAGAATCGCCGCATAAGATTTATCTGGATGAAACAGAACTGTCTTCCACAGTAAAGCTTGCTTATCTCTCTGCAAGGGGGAAGTACCGGATCGAACAGGAAGAACAGGCCGGAAAGGGATATGTGGATTTTATTTTTTACCCCAGGAACGGAAAAGAGGATGGATTGATTCTGGAATTAAAAGTAGACAGGACTCCTGAAGCAGCGATTAAGCAGATCCGTCAGAAAAATTATGCGCTTCGGTTTCGAGGCAGAATGGGAGAAAAACCACTGACGACGGGTAGAATTCTGGCCGCAGGGATCAGCTGTCAGAAGGGATCGAAAAAGCACAGATGTAAGATCGAGGTTTTAGAGTAGATGGCAGTGCAGGAAAGGCTTTCTTCATTTCATTTAATTACAGGCGGCAGCGGCAGTGGAAAATCCGCGTATGCGGAGAGCTGTGTCACTGCCATTTCCTCCAGGCGAATTTATATAGCCACGATGATTCCCTATGGCGAGGATGGAAAGCGCAGGGTGGAGCGGCATCGGAACCTTCGCAAGGAAAAGAATTTCGAGACGGTCGAGTGCTATATGGGGCTGGAGCAGCTGGATTTGAAATCGATTATACAGAAAATGAGACTGGAGCAGCGAGATTCGAAATCAATTATTCAGAAAATGAGACTGGAGCAGCGGGATTCAAAATCTTCCATATGGAAAACAGCCCCGGAAATGTCTTCGTGTGAATCAGAAGCTTTAAATGAAGAGACTCATTTTTCGGACATGGTTGTCCTGTTGGAGTGTATGTCCAATCTGGTGGCGAATGAGATGTTTGAGCCAAATGGAGCCGGGAAAGATACCGTCGAGGCGGTTATGCGCGGCATAGAGGCGCTGCGCCGGCAGGTGTGCCATCTGGTGGTTGTGACGAATGAAGTGTTCTCAGACGGCATTACCTATGATGCGGAGACGATGCGCTATCTTTCTTACCTGGGAGCGGTAAACCGGGAGATGGCGGCGCAGGCGGATGCGGTCACCGAGGTCGTGTACGGGATTCCGGTGAAAATAAAATGATGGAAAAAAAAGAAATTAATGTAAGCAGAAATTCTTATTACAGAGAAGGTAAATCAGGAGCAGGGGAGGTCAATCAGTGTGCGGATGATCAAACGATGCTGGAGCAGCCTGAATATCGCGTTTTCGATGTATTCGAAGCTCCCGGCGGCGCAGTGTGACTGGTCAGAGGAAAATATGAAATATGTTATGTGCTTCTTCCCCTGGATCGGCGTGGTGATCGGCCTGCTTTGTCTGGGATGGGATGTGCTTGCGTCGTATCTGGGAGTCCGTGATGCTCTTCGGAATGTTATACTGATGGCCATTCCGGTCGTGGTGACCGGAGGAATCCATCTGGACGGGTTTCTGGATACCTCCGACGCCATGAGCTCCTGGCGGCCGATGGAGAAGCGGTTGGAAATTCTCAAGGATTCCCATGCGGGCGCGTTTGCCATTATCTGTGGAATTGTTTATTTTTTCCTGCAGTATGGAGTGCTGGATTCCGTGCAAGGCGACCTGGTCGCTGTCTACGCATGCTGTTTTGTGGTATCACGCTCACTGAGCGCATTCTCGGTTGTCACCTTCCCGAAGGCTTCGGCAAAGGGAACGGTCGCCGGTTTTTCAAAAAGCGCACAGACAAGAGTGATACAGACGACCTCCATTTGCTATCTTCTGGTGACGGGGATTGTCATGGCTTTTCTACAGCCGGTGTACGCAGCAGCGGCTCTGGCCGGGGCAGCCATATCCTTTGCCTGGTATTACCATCGGGCGATGAAGTATTTCGGGGGCATCAACGGAGACCTGGCCGGGTATTTCCTGTCCGTCTGTGAGCTCGTAATGCCGTCTGCGATGGTGGTTGTCTCATTGATATCTGGATGACTATTTTTGACAATAGAAGGAGGAACTGCGCTTATGCCACGAGGAGGACCACCGCCCGGATTTGGAGATCGGGAACGGATGATGGATCAATTAAAGGAACCGAAGCCAAAGACCCTTAAGGATGTGCCGCAGTATCTAAAGCATGTGCTGCATGACACATTTTTCCGGCTGTTTTATATTATCCGGTTGGTCTGGGAGGCGAAACGGTCGCTTCTGCTGCTGATGGCCGTGATGGCGCTTTTTAACGGCGTCTCGCCCGTGATTTCCGCCTTTATCTCAGCGGATCTGCTCAATGAGGTGTCGGATGTCCTGACGAGAGGAATCCGCACACTTTCCGACCTGGCTTCGCATTTGCTGCCTGCCATGCTGCTCCAGTTCGGCTATATGTTTCTGGTCAGCGTGATTAACAGCGTCAGCAACATGACGACCCGGCTCTCCGGCGAGCTGGTGACGAACCATGTCAAAATGAAAATGATGGATAAGGCCAAAGAGATTGATGTGGCTTCCTTTGACATGCCGGAGTTTTACGCGAGGCTGGAAAACGCGAGCAGGGAAACAGACTCCGGGCTGGTGAATGTGATCAGTTCTTCCTTTTCCATCGTGAGTACGCTGATCTCCACCGTGAGTTTTATCGTCATTCTGGCCGCGGTCGCCTGGTTTGCGCCGTTGGTGGTCATCCTGCTGTCGCTTCCGAGCGCGATTATCACATTTACATACCGCAAAAAGAATTTTCGCTACATGTTTCACCACTCCAGGGAGCGCAGGCAGATGTCCTACTATTCGGATACGCTCACCGATAAGGACCTGGTCAAGGAAATGCGGCTGTTTCATTTGTCCGATGTATTTATTTTTAACTATACCAGGGTTTTTGAAAAATATTTTGGCGGGCTGCGGCATCTGATTCTGGAAGAAGGGATCTGGAGCATCGCGACGACGTTGGTGACTACGTCTGTGAACTGTGCGCTGTTTTTCTTTATCGCGTATACGGTTGCGACAGGAAATGGCCGGATCGGCGATTATTCTCTTTACACGGGCGCGCTGACCTCCATTGCCTCCTGCGTGGCGACACTGGTGACTACGACCTCCATGATCTATGAGAGGACGCTTTTTATCGACAATCTGATCGTATTTCTGAATGAGAAACGGCATATCGTCCCGAGCCTGCCGGAACCGGCGCAGGTGCGCAGGCACATCGGCCACACGATTGAGTTCCAGAATGTATCGTTTCGCTATCCCGGCACTGAGCGCGATGTCATTCACCAACTGAGTTTTCGCGCGGATCCGGGCGAGACCATTGTGCTGGTCGGGCAGAACGGCGCCGGAAAGACCACGCTTTTAAAGCTTCTGACGCGTCTGTACGACCCGACTGAGGGGAAAATACTGCTGGACGGCCGGGATATGAGAGAGTATGATGTGGATCAGGTGTACGCCATGTTTGGAGCGATCTTTCAGGATTTTGGAAAATACGCGTTTAAAGTATCGGAAAACATCAGCTTCGGTCAGGCAGATCAGCCGATTGATGAGACAGCGATCCGGGCCGCTGCGGTTTCCAGCACGGCGGATGAATTTATCCAAAGATTCCCGGAGGGGTACGATACACCGCTGATGCGGTATTTTGAGGCGGATGGCATAGAGCCGTCCATCGGGCAGTGGCAGAAGCTGGCCGTCGCGCGCGCGTTCTATTCGGATTCGGACGTGATGATTCTGGATGAGCCGACCGCCTCCCTGGACGCGCTTGCCGAGCAGGAGATTTTCAATCAGTTCGACCGGCTGGGGGAGAACAAAACCGTTTTCTTCGTCTCCCACCGTCTCTCCAGTGCGACGATGGCCACCAAAATTCTGGTGCTCGATCAGGGACGCCTGGTGGAATCCGGGCGGCATGAGGAGCTGATGGCGGAGAGAGGGCTGTATTACAAGCTGTTTTCTACGCAGGCCAGCCGCTATCTGGTGAAGGATGCGGGCAGGGATCCGGATGGGATTCCACACTTGCCAGACAGGGACGACCGACCGATTCCACCGGAAATGCCTGGTGACGGGAGACGATTTGCACATCAAAATAAAACAAAATAGTATGGAGGAAAACTATGATTATCTACGTGAATGCAAAAGCAGGCCATGATGGAAACGGAACAAAAGAAATGCCTTTTAAGCACATCAATGACGCCGCGAAGATCGCGCGGCCTGGAGATGAGGTTGTCGTAGCTCCTGGAAGGTACCGGGAGTATGTGGATCCGGTAAACGCTGGATATGAGGACGCACGGATTACCTACCGCAGCGCGGAGCCGCTCGGAGCGGTGATTACCGGAGCGGAGCCGCTTACCGGATGGAGTCTGTACGAAGGAACGGTCTGGACGGCGCGTGTGAAAAACAGTGTTTTTGGCGCGTACAATCCCTACACCACACCTGTATACGGCGACTGGTATTTTGCGGAGGCGAATAAGCATACCGGCTGTGTCTATCTGAATGAGAAAGCCATGTATGAGGCGGCCTCTCTTGACGAGTGTATCAGGGGCGAGGTTTACGAGTGCAGCTGGGTGCCGGAGGAGTCCATTTATAAATGGTATACCGAGCAGGATGATAAAACGGACGAGACGGTTCTCTACGCAAATTTTCAGGGAAAGAATCCCAATGAAGAGAACATCGAAATCAACGTCCGCCGGGAGTGCTTTTTCCCGTCAAAGACGGGTGTTGGCTATATTACGGTCAGCGGCTTTAAGATCAATAAGGCCGCCACGACCTGGGCGCCGCCTGCTGCCTTTCAGGATGGCATGATCGGCCCGCACTGGAGTAAGGGCTGGATTATTGAGGACTGTGAGATTTCCGACAGCAAGTGCGCGGGCATTTCTCTGGGTAAATATCTGGACCCGGAAAATGAGCATTATTTTACCTATAAACAGGTCAAAAGCCCGACCCAGATGGAGCGGGACGCAGTCTGCCGCGGGCAGTATCACGGCTGGCTGAAGGAGCGTGTCGGCAGCCACATCATCCGCCGCAACAATATCCACCACTGCGAGCAGGGCGGCATTATCGGCCGCATGGGCGGTGTGTTCAGCATCATTGAGGACAACCACATCCACCACATTAACAACATGATGGAGCAGGGCGGCGCGGAAATCTCCGGTATCAAGCTGCATGCCGCGATCGACGTCATCATGCGCCGCAACCACATTCATCACTGTACGATGGGGATCTGGTGCGACTGGGAAGCACAGGGCGTGCGCATCACGCAGAACCTGCTGCACGACAACCAGATGCCGCCGTTCGCGAAGAACCTGAAGGGCAGCATGATGTCGCAGGATCTTTTTGTGGAGGTAAGCCATGGCCCGACACTGATTGACAACAACATTCTCCTCTCCGATGTTTCCATGCGCTTCGCGACACAGGGCGTCGCCATGGTACATAATCTGATCTGCGGCTCCCTCACCTGCGTAGGACAGGGTACCGATTGGCGCTATACGCCATACCATATCCCGCACCGCACAGAGGTGATGGGCTTCATGACCATCCTTCACGGAGATGATCGTTTCTACAACAATATCTTCGTGCAGAAATGGCCGTCGGAGGATGTGATTACCCCGCACGATTCCGACGATGGATTTGACAGTGAAAACCGCGCAGTCGGCACCTGGATGTTTGACGAATATCCGACATATGACGAGTGGATCGCGCAGTTTGATTTCACAAAGCCTGCCGATATGAAAAAATGCGAACCGGCTCATTTTGGCCATCTGCCGGTGTGGTCCGAGGGCAACCTGTACCTCGGCGGAGCGAAAGCAGGCCGGCACGAGAAGAATGGACAGACCGTTGCAAACGGGCGCGAAGATATCCGCGTGGAGCTGGTGGAACAGGACGGAAACCTCTATCTGGACACGAACATTTATGAAATGCTGGACGGATTTACAAGCCGGATGATCAACACGGAAATCCTGGGCAAAGCCTTCGAGCCGGAGCAGAAATACGAGAACCCGGACGGAACGCCGATTGCCTTTGACGCAGATTATCTGGGGGAGCACAGAAGTCTTGCTGTGCTTCCGGGGCCATTCGCGAGCGCAGAGGACGCGAAGAAGGCTGTATACAGTGCGAAGGAAATGCCGTGACCGTTATATCACCTGAAACAGGTAAAACTTTAAATAATCCGTCTCCGGTACATTCCAGAGGATCGGGTGGTCCGGCGCCTGCTGCCTGGCTTCGATCTGCCGCAGCTGCACCCCGGCGTCAGCGGCCGCGGAATGCAGCATTTTGATAAACAGCTCGTCGGGCATGAAATGCGAGCATGAGCAGGTGGCAAGGTACCCGCCTCTCGGCAGGATTTTCATGGCGCGGAGATTGATTTCTTTATAACCTTTTTTCGCGCTGTCCACCGTGCGGCGGCTTTTGGTAAAGGCCGGCGGATCCAGGATGATAAAATCGTATTTTTCCTTGCGGCTGTGCTCCAGCTGCGGGAGCAGGTCAAACACGTTGGCGACGCGGAACGTCATGCGGTCGGCAAGGCCGTTGCGTTCTGCGTTGTGTCGTGCCATGTCGATCGCGGTCTGCGAAATATCGACCGCGCAGACGGAAGCAGCCCCGCCCTTTGCCGCGTTCAGCGCAAAGGAACCGGTGTGCGTGAAGCAATCCAATACACGTTTCCCGGCAGCAAGACGGGCGACCGCCTGACGGTTATACTTCTGGTCGAGGAAGAAGCCGGTTTTCTGGCCGTTTTCCACATCCACCTGATAGAGAATACCATTTTCCGTAATTTCGGTAAGGCAGGAGAGCGCAGATGGCCTCTGACCCTCTTCACCCTGATCTTTTTGTATATGGTTACAATAGCCATCTGCATCGTTGCTCTTCAAAAGCGGATTCCTGAATTCCTTCATAGCCTGGTCAGCCGAATCCAGAGAATACCAGCCCTTATACTGGCGCAGTCCTTCCAGCTCGCGTATGGATACATCATTACGCTCATAGATTCCTCGAATAACCTGGCCGTCATCAGTCAAAGTCTGATACAAGAGTGGAAAAATGACCGGTTTTAAAAGCTCCATCCCATAGGAGAGCGTCTGTGTCACCAGAATATCATGAAAACGGTCGACCGTAAGCCCCGGGAACTGATCCGCCTCCCCAAAGATAATCCGGCAGCAGTCAATGTCCGCACCCATGACTGTTTTGCGGTATTCCCAGGCATAACGGATTCTGCGTGCCCAGAAAGCCGCGTCAAACTTATCATTTGCATTGCGCGAAAGCAGACGGACGCGGATTTTTGAATGCTCGCTGTAAAAGCCGGTTCCCAGATATTTTCCCATCTTTTGGTGCTGTGTCCCATTATCTGCAGAATCAGCGGAATGGATGGAAGATTTATCCTCGCCCTGTTTCTGCCGCAGAGCCTGATCAGCAGAGTCAGACACAACATCGACAAGGCATCCGTTTGACAGAGTCCCGATTACCTGTCGGATTTCTGCGTCATAGACCCAGGGATGGCCATTTTGGATGGATCGCTCTGCTTTTTTGCTGACGGTGAGGATCGGGTAGGGTCTTTGCTGTTTCATGTCGTTGCCTGCTTTCTATAAAAATTTCTTTGAATAGCTGTACTATATCATATGCCTGCTTCTGTTGCAAGCAAAACGATAGATGCATTTGCCATAGCATTTACCATACTGAGTGACAGCATACTGTGTGACATTTCATGCACTTGTCTCAGACGGAAGTATGATGAACATTCGTCTTCTGCCAGGCAAGAGTGGATATTTACAGTTATTCGTTAATGTATGCGTTATGTCAATTTAGTAATTGACATTGTGAGTACGCGACATCTGAAACAATAAAATTAAATGATATGTGATAAATATTTACGCGATTATTTAAAAAAATTTAAGAAGCATATTGACAGATATATAGTGATATTGTAATATGTATTCAGTTAATATAGTCATCGATGTTCGCTTATTAGCAGGGAACGTGCCTGCTACGGCCGGATGAGATGGATGGAGGAGAAATTTCATGAATAAAGAATTTACAACTCTGATAAAGGAAGAACAGCAGAAGAAAAAGGAAAATAAAAAGGATATGCTGTATGATACGCAGGAATCTGCATCGAAAGATGATTTGGTAATGGAAGCCAGTCTTAAATATGCCTCAAAACGCCAGGGAGAGTTTACGCTTGAGGATTATTATGCTCTGCCGGACGACCGACGGGTTGAGTTGATCGACGGAGTAATTTATGACATGGCCGCTCCGAATACGGCGCATCAGGCCACGGTTGTTGAAATTGCGGTTCAGCTTAAAAATTATATTGATTCGCGTGGTGGGAAATGTCTTGCTTTTATGTCTCCTGTGGATGTACAGCTTGATTGCGATGAACGGACGATGGTTCAGCCGGATGTGCTGGTTGTCTGTGACAGGGATAAGGTGATAAGACGCTGTGTGTACGGTGCTCCGGATCTTGTGGTCGAGATTGTATCTCCTTCCAGTGAGCGAAAGGATCATATTATCAAGCTTGCGAAATATATCAACGCAGGTGTGCGGGAATATTGGATCGTGGATCTAAGGCAGGAGAAGGTGATCGTGTATGATATTGAGCATGACGGCCGTACTACGATCTATGGGATGGATAAGCCAATACCTGTTCAGATTTTTGGCGGAGACTGTCAGATCTTTTTTGAGGAGATCATTGATCTGGTCCGGTCGATTCTGAATTCTCCGGGATCAGATGAATCTTGAGCAGCGGAAGCAGTGATCTGTGCTTTCGTTCCCGTTTTTCCGGAAAACAGTAGATGGAACAGAAGCTCAACTGACTGCGGATACAGAACGGCCAGACAGGAGGTGGCAAAGCGATTCCTGTCTGGCAAGGGAAAGGGTTCATGCAAATACGCAGAGTCCATCCTGGACAACGTGTTTTCTGGATGATGGGAGCGACCTGGTGCGCACCGGGGCGTGTCCACAGCCGGGCGACGTCCCGCACTTCGTGCAGGACATCCGCCGACTGACAGTGTGTGGCTGGTTGGCCGCCCCCCGGATCTTGTCAGAGAATATGTGCGTCCTCGGTGTTGAAGTCCAGATAGACCTGGTTGCCCACGCTGTAGATTTTCTTATGCTTCGGATTAAATTCCGTGATTTTTACGAGTGTGTCCCCGAGCATCACATGATAATTCTGGTAAGAACCCATGAAGCAGGAGAGGACGACCTTGCAGGGAAGGAGCCCTTTGTCAGCAAGCACAGCCGATTCCGGACGGAGCACCAGAGTGCAGGATTGGCCGGCCTTCTGGTTCCCTGCGTCCGCGAGGGTAAGGGGGTGTCCCTCGATTTCCATGACGCCGCCCGCGCCGTCGCGGTTTTTGAGAGTGCCCTTCAGGAAGTTTGCCTCGCCGATGAAGTCCGCGACGAACTCATCGACCGGGTGATAGTAGATCTCCTGCGGAGTTCCGATCTGCGTGACGACGCCTTTGTTCATGATGATGATCTGGTCAGAGAGACTCATGGCCTCGGACTGGTCATGCGTCACATAGATGGCGGTGATCCCGACCTCCTGCTGAATCCGGCGGATCTCGGTGCGCATGGTGACACGGAGCTTGGCGTCGAGGTTGGAGAGCGGCTCGTCGAACAGAAGGACGGAGGGCTCCAGCACCAGGGCGCGCGCCAGCGCGACTCTCTGCTGCTGGCCGCCGGAGAGCTGGTTGGTCATGCGGCCTTCCATGCCGGACATTTCCACCAGGTCCAGGATTTTCAGCACTCGTGTGCGTATTTCACTTTTGGAAAGCTTCCGCAGCTTCAGGCCGTAGGCCACATTGTCAAATACATTGTAATGAGGGAGCAGCGCATAGCTCTGAAAAACCATGGCCGTGTCCCGCTTATTGGGAGTCAGGGCATTGATGGCTTCATTTCCCAGATAGATCTCACCCTCATCCGGGCTTTCAAACCCGGCGATCATGCGCAGAGTCGTCGTTTTTCCACAGCCGGACGGCCCCAGAAGCGTGACAAAGCTTCCGGGGAGAATGTTAAGACTCGCATCCTTTACCGCGTAAAAATCCTTTCCTGTTTTCGGATCCTTATAGATCTTGGAGATGTGCTCCAGACGGATCCCTTTCTTTTCTTTTGCCATGAAAATATCCTCCAGGTTTTATTTCGTTTATAAAAATCTCAGGCTTTTTGTGTTTACGATTCAGGAATCGGACAAAATGTTAATCCGTCTGCTTTCCGATCTTTCGGCTGGTTCCGAAAAACCTGATAAACAGATTCATCAGTGAGACCGCGCCGTAGGTGATCACGATCAGGATGGTCGCAAATGCGCAGGCAATGCCGTACGCGCCTTTTTCCGCAAACTCGTTGATCCGCACGGTGATCAGCAGATAGGACGGAGTCACCAGAAGGATGATCGCGGAAATCGCGGTGATGCTGCGCACAAACGCGGTTACCAGGCCGCTCAGGAAGGAATCCTTGATCAGCGGCAGGGTGACGCTCATAAAGACGGTGAAACTGTTCGCGCCCATATCGTAGGCGGATTCCTCGATGGATTTATCAATCTGGCGCAGGGCGGAGATGCCGCTGCGGGTGCCGGTGGGCAGGGAACGCACCACAAATACGATGACGAGGATGGCGCCGGTGCCATAAAGCCCCTGCAGGATGCCGGTGCGGAACAGGCCGCCGGAGAAGCCGCGGATATATCCGATGCCGAGTACCGTGCCGGGAACGGCCATGGCCAACATGGAGACCAGCTCGATAAAGCCCTTCAGCTTAAAGGACTTTTTGACCACCAGATAGGAGATGATCATGGAGAGCAGCGCCGTAATCGGGGCGGCGATAAGGGACAGGACAAAGGAGTCCTTGAAGGCCTTCAGGCCTTTATATTTCTGGAATACCTGAGCAAACCATTTGGTGGTCAGGTGGAAATCGTATCCCCAGGTGCGGAAAAGAGCGCCGAACGGGACGCAGGCGTACATCAGGATGACGAACAGCGCCACCGCGCCACACAGGATGGTCAGAGGGATGGCCACGCTCTTATCCTCAATCATCATGCGTCCCCTGGTGGCTTTGCCAGTCAGGGTGGCGGCGGATTTTTTCTCCAGATAGTATTTCTGAATCATAAACATGACCATCGTGATCAGAAGCAGCACCACGGCCATCGCGGATGCGCCGTTTTTATCATAGGCGCCGGTAATCCGCAGGTAGATCGTGGTCGCCAGGGTATCATAGGAGCCTCCGATGATCATGGGATTTGCAAAATCAGCGATGGACTCAATGAAGGTCACGAGAAACGCATTGCCAAGGCCCGGCAGAAGGAGCGGAAGCGTCACGCTCATAAAGACCTTGCTGCGGGAGGCTCCCATGTCGCGCGTCGCTTCCTCCAGAGACGGGTCGATATTTTTCAGGAGTCCCTTGAGCATCATGTAGCAGACCGGGAAAAATGTCAGCGTCTGGACAATCACGATCCCCCAGAAGCCATAGACGCTGTTGTCATAGATATGCAGCAGATACCGGGTGATGATACCGGCCTTGCCGAACAGCATAATCATGGAGAGGGAGAGCACAAAGGGCGGCGAGACGACCGGAAGCATGGAGACGACTTTAAACAGGCCGCTCATGATCCGGGAATGGATATCGACATAGACCTCCACATACGCGAACAGCAGACCGATCGCCGTGGAGGCGAGCCCTACCACAAAGCCTACTCTTAATGTATTGGTGATGGCGGTCCGGAAGGATCGCATGCTTAAAACGGATGTGAAAAAGGATGTTGTCAGACCAGTGTCTGAAGAATAGATGCTGTCCACCAGCAAAATCGCCAGTGGGTATAAAATAAAAAGGGTCAGAAAAATAACCAGGATAACGATGGTGATCACCATGACCGGATCTCCCAGAAGCTTTTTCCGATCCAACTGTGCACCCTGTCGTGATTTCATAGAGATTCCCCCTGTCATCTGAATCGGCCATGGGAACGTGTATCCTCCTGGGAACTGTTCAGTGTCATCCCAGTATTGTCCCCTGTACTATGAAAGTGGGAAGGCAGTGAAGAAAAACTGCCTTCCCAACTGTCTTTTCATTAGACGAAAATGGATCATGCCCCTTTTACGGGCATTGCCGTGCTGTGAATGCTGTGACCTTCACAGAATTACTATTCTGTCTGGAAACGGTCATCCGCCGCATCGCCGAGCGCCTCCATCACTTCCTCAACATAGGTGCTGGTATTTGCCTTTGCGTCTTCGAAATCATAATCCATGACATTATCCGGATCAAGGCCGAATTCAGACGCTACCTCAGGCTGCTCCGCGTTGTCGATTACCAGGAACTGATAGGAGCCGTTCTGTGCCGCCAGCTCTACGCATTCCGGAGACAGGGCGTACTCGATGAAAAGCTTCGCCGCGTTCACATGCTCGCAGCCCTCGAAGATCGCGGCCGCGCCGATCTCGCAGGAGGTGCCAGAGGACGGGATGATCAGGGAAATATTGCCATAGCCGTTGTCAACAATCTGGGTGATGCCGTCATGCAGGAAACCGATGCCGATGACACACTCGCCGGTGCCCACGTTCTTGGACGGGCCGGAGCCGGACTTGGTATACACTTCAATATTCTTATCCAGGTCTACCAGATACTGGATGCCTTCATCGTGGCCATATTTCTGGATCATGGTATTGATCACGAGCTTTGCGGTGCCGGCTGTATTGTAGTTTGACAGCCAGATCAGGCCTTCGTATTCTTCATTCAGAAGATCCGCCCAGTCCTCCGGCGCGTCCAGCCCCAGGCGCTCGAGCTCGTCGCTGTTGACCATAAAGCCCAGGATGCCTTTGTAAATGCCATACCAGTAGCCGTCCGCGTCGCGGTAAAGATCACTGGTCAGATGAGTCGCGTTGACTGCCTCGTACGCCATCAGAAGTCCCTCGGTGGAAGCCTCATTGAACGGATCCGTAGTGCCGCCGAACCATACATCGCCGGACGGATTACCGTTTTCTTCCTCGATCTTTGCCTGTACCTCGCCGGTCGACAGACGCTGATAGCTCACGGAGATGCCGAACAGCTCTTCAAAATTCTCGCAGGCTGCGGCGAGATATTCCTCCTCGCAGGAGCCGTATACGATCACTTCGCCTTCCTCCTGGGCCGCGGTAATCAGCTCTGCAATATAGTCCGGATCATCCGTGGTGATCGGAACAGAAGACTCTTCAGCGGCTGCGGTGATACCCATGGCGCCAAAAACTGTGCCGGCACTTAATGCCAGGGCGAGCAATACAGATAATTTCTTTCTCATATTATGGTTCCTCCTTATTTTTGGCAGGAGTCGCTCCTGCGTTCTATGTAAAATTTATTTTACAATCAATATTGGTTCACGTCAAGCTTTATTTTGAATGATAATGGATAGTTTACCATAAAACCACAGGAAATCGGCAGAAAATTTATGAATAATTACGTAAAAAGGGGAGGAAGACTTTCTGAGAGGACAGGATTTTTGCCGGAACAGGATTTTTGCCGGGACACAGCCGGATTTCTGAGGCTGCTCTTCTAAATCTGAGCTCCGAAGCTGTCTGAAGCAGTCTGAGGCTGTGAATTGTGAAAAAAACGCTTGCTTTATACCGGGGAGTTATGCTATACTATGTCAGTTGAATAGCAAACACGTGTGTTGATTCCGGGGATGGTGCCGGTCCGGTTCCCCCGGGAGACGATGCATGCGGAAGAATCTAACCAAAAGGAGAAAAGACATGAGCGTAATTTCAGTGAAACAGTTACTGGAAGCCGGCGTTCACTTTGGTCATCAGACCAGAAGATGGGACCCGAAGATGGCGGAGTACATCTACACCGAGAGGAACGGCATTTACATCATCGACCTGCAGAAGTCGGTGGTAAAGGTAGATGAGGCATGCAGAGCCGTAGCGGATATCGCAGCAAACGGCGGCACGATCCTTTTTGTCGGCACGAAGAAGCAGGCACAGGACGCGGTGCAGACTGAGGCCGAGAGATGCGGAATGTTCTATGTGAATGAGAGATGGCTCGGCGGCATGCTGACAAACTTCAAGACCATCCAGTCCAGGATCAAATATCTCAAGGATCTGGAGAGGCAGCAGGAGGACGGCACCTTTGACGTCCTGCCGAAGAAGGAAGTCATCACCCTCAAAAAGAAGATTGAGAAGCTGGAGAAGAACCTTGGCGGTATCAAGGAGATGAAGAGACTCCCGGACGCGATTTTTGTAGTCGATCCGAAGAAGGAGCATATCTGTGTACAGGAAGCGCACACGCTTGGCATCCCGCTGATCGGTATCTGCGATACGAACTGCGATCCGGAGGAGCTGGATTATGTCATCCCGGGCAATGACGACGCGATCCGCGCGGTGAAGCTGATTGTCTCCAAGATGGCGGACGCCGTGATCGAGGCAAAGCAGGGCGCTGAGGAGATGGTTCCGGAGGTTGCTGAGGAGGCATATGAGGAAGCGCCGGTAGAGGCATTCTGATTCAGATCTCAGACGATTCGTTTCCAATAATTGATAATTATTCGGGCAGCAAAAAGCGAAGCATCAGCTTTGAATGCCCGGCGTTTTTGAATATGAAGTGCATGAGAAGCCTCGTAACTGTGCAGATACAAAACAGCTGCGAGGCGACAGTAAAGTTTGGAGGACATAAAAATGGCTGTTACAGCAGGAATGGTAAAAGAGTTAAGAGAGATGACCGGCGCCGGCATGATGGATTGTAAGAAGGCTCTGACGGCGACCGATGGTGATATGGACAAGGCCGTGGAATGGCTCAGGGAGAAGGGTCTTGCAACCGCTCAGAAAAAGGCCGGCCGGATTGCGGCTGAGGGTATGGCGAAGGTTCTTGTGTCCGAGGACGGCAAGAGTGCGGTAGCGGTGGAAGTCAATTCTGAGACCGACTTTGTGGCAAAGAATGAGAAGTTCCAGGATTACGTGTCTCAGGTGGCGGAGCAGGCCATGGAGACGCAGGCGCCGAATATTGACGCGTTCCTGGCTGAGCCGTGGAAGTTTGACACATCCAAGACCGTAAAGGAGGCTCTGGCCGGCATGATCGCAGTCATCGGCGAGAATATGAACATCCGCCGCTTTGCGCAGGTAAAGGAGGAGGCCGGTTTTGTCGCTTCCTATACCCATATGGGCGGAAAGATCGGCGTGCTTGTAGACGTTGAGACAGACGTGGTCAATGACGCGGTTAAAGAGATGGCAAAGAACGTTGCCATGCAGGTAGCTGCGCTGAAGCCGCTTTACACCAGTGACAAGGAAGTAAGCGCAGAGTATATCGAGCATGAGAAGGAAATCCTCCTTGCGCAGATCAAGAATGATCCGAAGGAATCCCAGAAGCCGGAGAAGGTGATTATGGGCATGATCCAGGGCCGTGTAAAGAAGGAGCTCAAAGAGATCTGCCTGCTTGACCAGATTTACGTAAAGGCTGAGGATGGAAAGCAGTCTGTCGGCGATTATGTTGCACAGGTCGCAAAGGCAAACGGAGCGAAAATCACAATCAAAGGTTTCGTTCGCTACGAGACAGGCGAAGGCATTGAGAAGAAGCAGGAAGACTTCGCCGCAGAAGTGGCCGCGCAGCTGGGCAACTAAATATCGCTTGCAGAGTTTACTTTAGCATGATTGCAGGAAACGCCTGTTTTACAGGCGTTTCCTTTTTTCATCTTTTTTACAATTTAGTCATGTACATATTTCGACAGAAATGGTATAATTCGGACAGTACGCAAACCAGGAGAATCAAGACATGGCAGGATTCTGTTTGTACCTTCCGACGGAAGAGGAAGTGAAACAGCAGGTGGAAGAGGAGCTTGCCCCATCCAGATCCGAAGTGGAAGCGATCAAAAAGTTTGCAGAGGAGCAGGCGGCGAGCGTAATGGTATAGGATACAGAAAGAATGCGGCAGTAGCTATGATACAGGATATAGGCAGACACAGATTTCACAATGAATACCACCCGGAGGCCAGACCGGCGGCGGACAGCAGGATTTTGTTTTATCATGGACGAGAGATTTTTGTAAAGTGCGAAAATGATCAGATCTGTTTCCTGACGTTTGAGGAAGTGTCCGGGGCGTGGCCTGATTCCGAAAACGAGGCGACATATCTTTTTTCTATTGACGGAATTTCTTATTTTATATTCCGGGATTGGGAAGAAAGTGCTTTTGCTCCCGAAAGTGTGGATCAGACAGAATATGTGCAGGCCGGGGAAAAGCACCTTCTGGATTTATTCCCCGGGTATGCCTGGGAGAAAATTGAGCGGATGCGCACGGTCGGGCCAAAAGAGGCCGCATTTGCAGGAGTGACTGGACTGCAGCTTTATGGATGGTATCAAAGCCGCCGGTTCTGTCCGGCCTGTGGAAAACACATGGTACACAGTGAAAAAGAACGCATGATGCACTGCCCATCCTGCGGCCAGATGGAATACCCGAAGATCTGTCCGGCCGTGATTGTCGCGGTGACGAACGGTGATCGGATCCTTCTTACGAAATATGCGGGCCGAAGCTTTCGGAATTATGCGCTGATCGCCGGTTTTGCCGAGATCGGGGAGACCCTGGAGGAAACAGTTGAGCGCGAGGTGATGGAGGAAGTCGGCCTGAGAGTCAAAAATATCCGCTATTACAAAAGCCAGCCCTGGTCGTTTACAGACACGCTTCTGACTGGATTTTTTGCAGAGGTGGATCGAGACACCCACATACAGATGGATGAAAATGAGCTGTCTGTCGCGAAATGGTGTACACGCGAGGAAGTGCCTGAGGATGACGGCGTGAGCCTGACGCGGGAGATGATGGGCGTCTTTAAATCCGGGAGGCAACCACGATGATAAGGTATTTTACGTGGTAGGATTGTCCGGAGGCCGGAGGGACAGGAAAATGAGAACTGCTCTGATACAGATGCGCATCCAAAAAGAAAATGAGAGAAACATCCGGACGGCCTGTTCACTGGTTCGCGAGGCGGCCGGTCATGACACAGACCTGGTGATGCTGCCGGAGATGTTTTCCTGCCCGTATGAGACGAATGTGTTCCGGGCGTATGCACAGCCGGATGGAGGCGAAAACTGGAAAGCACTCTCCGCAATTGCCCGGGAGAAAAAAATTTATCTTGCTGCAGGTTCCATGCCGGAGCTTGCGTCAGGAAATGTTTATAACACGTGCTACGTTTTTGACCGGCAGGGCCGCCAGATTGCGAAACACAGGAAAATGCATCTGTTTGACATTGATGTGAAGGGCGGCCAGAGCTTTCGCGAGAGTGAGACCCTGACAGCGGGCAATGAGGTGACGCTTTTTGACACGGAGTATGGCAGGATGGGCCTGATGATCTGTTTTGACATCCGTTTCCCGGAGCTGGCCAGGCTGCTTGCACTTGGGGGCGCGAAAATGATTCTGGTGCCGGCTGCTTTCAATATGACGACCGGACCGACGCACTGGGAGCTGGCGTTTCGCTCCCGGGCGGTAGACAACCAGGTATTTATGCTTGGCTGTTCCCCGGCCAGAGACATGCAAAGCAGCTACCATGCTTATGGACATTCCCTTGTAGTTTCGCCCTGGGGAGATGTTCTGGCAGAGCTGGATGAATGCGAAGGGATTTTGTACTGTGATTTTGACCCACAGGACACGGAGGACGTCCGCAGGCAGCTGCCGCTGTTGGAAGCGCGCAGGACGGATATTTACACATTGAGTGGCCCATGCAGGACGGATATTTACACATTGAGTGGCCCATGCAGGACGGATATTTACACATT
>JAJQBS010000053.1 GCA_021203145.1 Lachnospiraceae bacterium
CCGATAAAATCTACGTTTTTTCAATTTTAAAATTTCTTCATGAAACAACCCTGGGCGTTTGCATCCCATGGCATTCCATGCTTGCAAAATCTACGCTTACGCCCCTCGCCGGGTGGCATCCCACACTTCGTGCGGGATAAGCCCTCGCCGGGTGGCATCCCACACTTCGTGCGGGATAAGCCCTGACCACGCAGCAAGTGCGTGATCGGGTTTTGAACAATCATTCATGCTCCCACGAGCGTGAAATGAGCGACTGCCGCAATTTTCACTCCATGTACTCCAGCTTGCTCACGGAAACCTCATATGCGATACGGCGCTCGGCGGTTTCCTCGTCCAGTTTTTTCACATACTCCCTGCTCTGTATGCGGCCCCATACCTGCACATGATGGCCCACCTCGAACCCCGAAGCAAAGCGGGCGTTTCTCCCCCAGCAGATACAGGGAATGTAATCAGACTTTCCATAGGGACGGTTTACCGCGAGCAGCATATCCGCAATCTCCCTGCCCAAAGGCGTTCTCCGGTATACCGGTGTTTTGCAGATATAACCGTCCAGAAAAATCTGATTACTTTTTACTTTATCACTGTCATCCTCCACAAAGCTGACCTCTCTGGCAAAAACAGAAAGTACCAGCCTGTTCTTTTTCTCCTCATGCCGGTTGTACGAGCGGAACTGGCCAAAGATCTGTATGTAGGAACCGCCGTAATCCTTTGTAACATCAATCAGCCGTTCGGAAATCATCACAGGGATGATATCGGACGAGTCGCTCAGTCTCCGCACGGAAATATCCACCATATAAAATCCTTCTCCGTATACCTCGTGGCTAAACGAAAATCCGGAAATGATTTTTCCCATGATGGATACCTGATTGTTTTCAATAATCTTATCTGTCATGTTAAAAGCTCTCCCTTCCTTCGTATAAAAGAATCCATCCCAAAACCATATTTCGTCCTCCTTATGGCGCTCCGGGATTTCTTCCTGTACATTATTCATGTTTATTCAGGGAAAACGGAGAATAGAACTCTTTTTTCATTTTTTTGCGAAAAATTTTTTCTCGCCCTTGTAATCTGACAGATTTGTGCTAAACTTGCAAAGGTGCGAAATGACAGGAAGAAAGAACCATCAGGAGAGAGAGCAATTATGGTAAGAGAAGATGTCAGAAATATCGCGATTATCGCGCATGTAGACCACGGCAAGACGACGCTGGTGGATGAGCTGCTCAAGCAGAGCGGCGTGTTCCGGCAGAATCAGGAGGTCGCGGAGCGCATCATGGATTCCAATGACCTGGAGCGGGAGCGCGGGATCACGATTCTTTCTAAAAATACTGCCGTCACATACAAAAATACAAAAATCAATATCGTAGACACGCCTGGCCACGCGGATTTCGGCGGGGAGGTGGAGCGTGTCCTGAAGATGGTAAATGGCGTTATCCTTGTGGTTGACGCATTTGAAGGACCGATGCCGCAGACGAAGTTCGTCCTGCGCAACGCGCTGGATCTGGATCTGCCGGTCATCGTCTGTATTAATAAAATTGACCGCCCGGAAGCACGTCCTGAGGAGGTTGTGGACGAGGTACTGGAGCTGTTTCTAGAGCTGGATGCTTCCGATGAGCAGCTGGAGTGTCCATTTGTCTATGCTTCCGCAAAGGGAGGCTATGCCAACCTGGATCCAAAGCTGCCCGGCAGGGATATGGGGCCGCTCTTTGAGACAATCATAAACTATATTCCCGCGCCGCAGGGCGATGAGAATGGGCCGACGCAGGTACTGATCAGCACCATCGACTACAATGAGTATGTCGGCCGCATCGGCGTCGGAAAGGTGGACCGTGGTTCAATTTCTGTCAATCAGGATGTCATCATTGTCAACCACCACGACCCGGCAAAGCAGCACAAGGTCAAAATCAGCAAGCTCTACGAGTTTGACGCTTTAAATAAGGTAGACGTACCTTCCGCGACGATCGGTTCGATTGTTGCAATTTCCGGTATCTCGGATCTGCACATCGGCGATACGATCTGTGCGCCGGACGCCCCGGATCCAATCCCGTTTCAGAAAATTTCCGAGCCGACGATCTCCATGAATTTCATCGTCAACGACAGCCCGCTGGCCGGCCAGGAGGGCAAATACGTCACCTCCCGCCATATCCGTGAGCGGCTCTACCGCGAGCTGAATACGGACGTCAGCCTGCGCGTCGAGGATACGGAAGACACGGATACGTTCAAGGTGTCCGGCCGCGGGGAGCTGCATCTGTCTATCCTGATTGAGACCATGCGCCGCGAGGGCTACGAATTCGCGGTCAGCAAAGCCGAGGTGATCTACAAGACTGATGAACGCGGAAAAAAGCTAGAGCCGATGGAGCTCTGCTACATTGACGTCCCGGAGGAATTTTCCGGCTCTGTTATCCAGAAGCTCAGCCTCCGAAAGGGCGAGCTGCAGGGGATGAGCATCGGCCAGGGTGGCTACTCCCGGCTCGAGTTTTCTATTCCCTCCCGCGGGCTGATCGGATATCGCGGGGAATTCCTGACGGATACAAAGGGAAACGGCATCATGAACACCATTTTTGACGGCTATGGTCCGTACAAGGGAGATCTGACCTACCGGAACCTTGGCTCGCTGATCGCCTTCGAGTCCGGAGAGTCGGTCGCTTACGGGCTGTTTAACGCACAGGATCGCGGTACGCTCTTCATCGGGCCGGGTGAAAAGGTTTACTCCGGCATGGTGATCGGGCAGAGCGCGAAGCCGGAAGACATTGAGCTGAATGTCTGCAAGACCAAGCATCTGACCAACACGCGCGCGTCCGGATCGGATGAAGCGCTGAAGCTGACGCCGCCGAAAATCTTAAGTCTGGAGCAGGCCCTGGAATTTATCGACACGGACGAGCTGCTTGAGGTCACGCCAAAGAGCCTGCGGATACGGAAAAAGATATTGGACCCGACACTGCGGAAGAGGGCGGGCTTCAAAAGAAATTAAACCAGCGGAAGGAGATTTTCCACTGGGACGGTGTCCCAAGCAGAGCTTCATACTCTTCGACGGTGAGGGTTTCTTCCAGGCTGGTGAGGGCGTCCTCTTCCATGACGGCGTGGAAGCAGTCGGAAAAGCAGAGTGCCGGGTAGAGGAGGCACCACCAGTTCTGACCCTTTGCTTCTCCGAGGCGGATGCGAAGGGCTTCGTACCAGCCGGCCGGGAAGGTGCAGCCGCCATAGGTGCGGTCAGGAAAATATGACTGGCAGATTTCTGCTTCGGCGCGGTAGGGCAGGTTCTGTTCTTCGAGGATTGTATTTGCGACGTCTTCTATCTGCGGCAGGTTTTCAGACAGAAAGTGCAGAGTCTCTGTCCGGTCTGCCCGGGCATCCGCTGTATTCTGTGTATCTCCCCACTCATCTGAAATCCACTGGAGTACGGCGTCGCGGACGAGATATTTTACGGCCTGGTCTTCTTCGCTGTCGCTGTTGGCGAGGATATGAAAGCGCACGACCTCTTCCGCGAGTCCCTGCTGCAGGGCCAGATGGTGCGCAGCTGCGGCCGCTGTATTGAGAAAAACTGACAGAAGAAGGACCAGTACGAGTGTACCAATGGGCATCCGGAATACCTCTGTTTTTATTTTTGTATTTCCCAATTTCCCATAGCCGTTTTTTAAATCCTCATTCTGAAATTTCCGGTATCTGTTTTTTAAATCCTTTTTTATGAATATCCAAAAATGCATAACGGGCATCCCTCCTGTCCTGGAGTGTTGCCCGTTTTTTCTTTTTTAATCAGATATGAATTTATTTCACTGCCCCGATCAATGTGCGGATATCCTCCACATTCTGGCAGCGCATGTAGTCCTCCACCCCGTCAATCACCTCAATTGTGGTGTGTGGATTGCGGAAATTCGCGGTACCGACTGCAACGGCGGTGGCACCGGCGAGGATGAATTCGAGTGCGTCCTGGGCAGAAGTGATTCCTCCCATCCCGATGATCGGAATCTGTACGGCCTGCGCACTCTGGTATACCATGCGCACGGCTATCGGATGAATCGCCGGACCGGAGACGCCACCGGTCTGGTTTGCCAGAGCGAAGGTGCGCCGGTTTACATCAATCTTCATGCCGGTCAGTGTGTTGATCATAGAAATTGCGTCCGCTCCGCCGGCCTCTGCCGCGCGGGCAAGCTCCGTGATGTCAGTGACATTCGGGCTCAGCTTCATAATGACCGGCTGCTTCGCATGCTTTTTAATTTCGCGCGTAATTTCCTCCACGGATTCCGGATTCTGGCCGAATGAGATCCCGCCGCACCTGACATTCGGGCAGGATATGTTGATCTCGAGCAGGTCGACCCTCTTTTCCTCAGAGAGGCGTTCCACCACTTCCACATATTCTTCTGTCGTGTGGCCGCAGACGTTTACAACCACTGCCGTATCAAACTGCTCCAGAAATGGCAGATCGCGGGAGCAGAAGGTCTCAACGCCCGGGTTCTGCAGCCCGATCGCGTTCATCATCCCGCCGCGGATCTCTGCCACGCGGGGCGTCGGATTGCCCGGCCAGGGAACATTCGCCACACCCTTTGTCACAACTGCGCCCAGGCGGGACAGATCAACAAATTCCCCGTATTCCATGCCGGATCCGAACGTGCCTGACGCGGTCATGACTGGATTTTTTAATTCTACACCTGCAATTGATACCCTGGTACTGATCATTATAAGTTCTCCATACAAAAATAGGCGGACATTACCACGAAGCAAAAATTCTCTGGCTGAAAAATGGACAGCTGTGGCCAAGCATGGTTTGCCTGTCTGCTGATGTCTCCCTTACAGGATCACATCCTCCGCTGCAAAGACCGGCCCTTCTTTACAAACACGCTTATTCTTCACCTGCGAATGCGGGTCAGCTGCGGCTGATTCGCAGACACAGGCCAGGCAGGCGCCGAACCCACAGGCCATCCGCTGCTCCAGTGACAGCCAACACTCGATCCGGTTTTCCTGCGCGTAGGCTTTCACCGCTCGGAGCATCGGTGTCGGTCCACAGGCGTAGATCACATCTGCGTGGAGATGGTTCTGCCGGATGCAGTCCAGCACATTGCCGTGTGTGACCCCATACGGTTCCGCTGCAGAAAGAGAAGCGTCCTCCACTGCAATCCGCAGTTCTCCGTACGCCGCCAGCTCTTCTGCCAAAAACAATTCGTCCCGATAACCAGCGACGGCCAGAGCTCTGCCCTTCAGCCGCCGGGAAAGCTCTACCATCGGTGGGATTCCGATACCCCCTCCAATCAGGAAGGCCGTCCGTCCGTTCTGACAGCGATCCAGTGGAAATCCGTTGCCGAGCGGCCCCAGGATATCCAGCCGATCACCCGCCTGGTATCCGGAAAACTCCGCAGTTCCTGCTCCCACAACCCGGTACACCAGGCGCAGTGCACCGCGCTCTGGATTCGTCTCACAGATACTGATCGGGCGCGGAAGCATCCGCCCCGAATCGTTGCTGTATACGGACACAAACTGCCCCGGCACCGCCGCGCGCGCGATCGGCTCTGCTTTCAGCCACATACTGTATATCTGGGAAGCAATCCTCTCCTGTGAAAGGATCTCCGCCCGAATCATTGATTTTTCCGCCATTCTGTTTCTCCCATATCGCTGACCACTGATCACTGGCCACAAATCACAGCATTCAGGTCATCAATCATGTCTTTCACTGCGGCACGGCTAGCTTCCGCGAAGTGGTCCGGGCCGAATGCCGCATATTTTTCCTGTTTATAGGCTGCGATAATTCCACGAGAGGAGTTGACGATCGCGCCCAGCCCGTCCTCATTAAAATAGGGAGCCAAATCCTTTGCCCTGCCTCCCTGTGCACCATATCCCGGTACCAGAATATAGGATTTCGGCATCACACGGCGCAGGATGCGCCCCATCTCCGGATAGGTCGCTCCCACCACAGCTCCCACGTAGCTATAGGCATCACCCATAAAGGCTTCGGCCCACTCGGCCACTTTTTCACCAACCGCTTCGTAGAGTGGCTTTTCGGAATTTGCGAAGCCGCCGTCTGCAGCCCATCGTCCGCCGCTCGACGACGGAGCTCCGGGTGCTTCTGTGAGAAGACGATCCTGAAATTCTCCGCTTGATGGATTGGAGGTTTTTACTAAAATAAAGATTCCCTTCTTTTCCTCCCGGCAGACATCAAGAAAGGGCTTTATGCCGTCCGTGCCAAAATAGGGGTTTACCGTCGCGAAATCCTCGCCGAAGGGCGTCAGCATCTGCGAGCCGACCTGTATACGTCCCAGATGTGCAGTGGCATACGCTGCGGAGGTCGATCCGATATCCCCGCGCTTGACGTCCCCGATCACAATCAGACCTTTCTCCTTACAGTAGTCTACCGTCTTCCTGAATACAGAAAGTCCCGGAATGCCAAACTGCTCATACATCGCGATCTGCGGCTTCACAGCCGGGATCAGGTCATATACCGCGTCAACGATTTTTTTATTAAACTGCCAGATGGCATCGGCTGCTCCCTCCAGTGTCTCGCCATATTCTGCATAAGAAGCCCTGGTGATATGCTCCGGAATATAGCTGAGCATGGGATCCAGTCCCACCACTACCGGTGCGTTGGTCTTTTTTATATTTTCGATTAATTTCTGAATCACTTTTTCATCCTCCTGGATAAGCCTGCATATCTATTTTGCAATATGAAATTATGCGTTTTCATGAGGGCGAAATCTTCCTCCCACAAATGCCCGCGCATATTTGAACACGCCATTTACCGCATACACACAAAAAAGGCAAATGGAAGCTGCCTTTCCAAATCCCACATAGTGGTAGACATGATACGTCATCCTCGCGGAATGCAGCTTATTTCCGGACTTGCCGGATGAGCTGAGGCGATATTTCAGCAAAGGCTCATTTACCGCGACCGCGTACCCATACTGTTTCAGGATTTTCAGCCACGTAATATAATCCTCATGGCTCTCTTCACATTTCATCGGAAACTTTTTCGCCACATCCGTCCGCATCACCACAGAGGAACAGTTGATACAATTGTGCAGCAAAAGCCTCCGATAAGAAATCCTCTCATGTACAGGAATGATGCGGCCGGTCAGCTCTCCGTCCGGATTGGCCAGCTCACGGGCAGTTGCGCACAGGACGGGCAGCTCCCCGTCAGCAGCAGCGCCTTCCTGCTCCAGCAGTCTCAGCTGTTTTTTCAGCTTGTCCTTCGCCCACCAGTCGTCCGCGTCCAGAAACGCGACATACTTCCCCTTCGCCATTTTCACCCCGCGGTTGCGGGCGGCCGCCGTACCCAGGCTGTGCCGGTTCCTCACATAGCGAACCTGCCTCCTGTCCTGATATTGCTTCATCACAGCACCCAGGTCATCCGGAGAACCGTCGTTGATCACCAGAATCTCCAGCGGCACCTCCTCCTGCGCCAGGGCGGAGTCGACTGCCTGGCAGATCGTACCTGTGCAATTGTAAGCAGGAATAATGACGGAGACGAGCGGACGGTGCACTGATAAATCACGCGTTGCCATGTCCGTTACGGATGCCTGGCCAGCCGGACTGTCTGTACTGTCTGGCGTCCTTTGAGAAGCACCGGATGAAGCTCCATCGATTGTTCTGGCCGAAGATCCATGGGAGGCTCCAGAGGAGTCGTTGTCATCCGCCTCACAGTTCTCCTCCACACTTACACTTGCGCTCTCGCGTCCCCCGGTCGACGCGGTCGTCTGCCACTGCTCCACGCCTTCAGTGCTGTCCTTCTGGAAAAGGATTTTCACTGTTGTCGCGATCAGCTGCAGATCCAGCAGGAAAGTAAAATTCTCAATATAGGTCAGGTCAAGCTTCAGTTTATCATAAGGCTTCGTGTTATATTTTCCATAGACCTGCGCGTATCCGGTAAGGCCGGCCTTTACCTTCAGGCGGTAGGAAAACTCCGGAATCTCCTTCTCATAGATGGCCGCGATCTCCGGCCGCTCAGGTCTTGGCCCCACCAGGGACATAGCGCCTGCGAGGATATTGATCAGCTGGGGCAGCTCGTCGAAATGAATGTTGCGCAGCACCCTGCCAACCGGCGTAACACGGCTGTCCTGCTTCGCGGCCAGGCGGGCGCCCTGCTTTTCCGAATCCACTCTCATACTGCGAAACTTATAGACCAGAAAGACCTTCCTATCCTTTGTCAGGCGCTCCTGCCGATAAAAAACGGGGCCACCGTCATAGCCTTTTATCAGGAGTGCGATCAGCAGGAATAATGGGGAAAGCACGACCAGCGCCACGGCTGAAATCACCACATCAAAAAAACGCTTGACTGCCTGCTGTTCTACCGTCAGACCGCGGTTGCGGAACAAAAGAAGCGGCGTATCAAACATGTTGATCTCTTCAGAGCTCATGATCATGATATCGGAAATCTTAGGCTGGCAATAGCAGCGTATATCATGTTCAAAACAGAATTTTAAAAACAGGTTGCGCTCATGGGCCGGAATGTCGCAGATCATGACTGCCTCATGCCTCAGAATTTCCTCCTCAATCGCCTCTATGCCGCGTTCGAGAGAAATCGTTCCCTGGATGGCATACTTATCCTTCCGGGTCTCCATTTTTTCTTTCAGGGATCTGGGACTTAAGCTTCCATATATCAGTAAAATTGAATGGGGCGGATAAATTTTTACATAGATCCAGCGCATGAAAAGCACCCACAAAATCACCGCCAGAAGATTGATCGCACACACACAGAGCATCGGACCGACGTGTTCCAGAAATTTCCACCGGCCGATCAAAGCCAGCTGTACATAGACAACGGCGTTCACAATCAGTACGGAGAAAATCTGAGAGAGCAGAACGTCCAGCACTCTTTGATAACCGACCTTGAAAGCGGAAAAGAGCTGCGATACCACCACTACCAGAAACGCGTACAGCACTATAAGAGCCATGTGTCCCCAGAAGCTGTACCTTCTGCCAATCACTTCTGACAGGTGGTAGTCATGGAACCATGCATACGCAAACACAGCGGTCTGAACCGCAACAATCAGCACCGAGGCCACAAACATAATCAGTCTCTTGTACTGTTCTTTTTTCTTCATAAGGTAATTCTCCTCGTGCGCCTGTATTGGTCCGGGATGCCTGCGTGGCTTTTTTGCCTGAGATTCTTCACATGGCAGCCGGCTCCCCGTCATACGTAAAGTACTTCGAATGCAGCAGAATTCCCTGCTGTCAATAAAGTCCTTCGAATGCAGCAGAGTCCCCTGCTGTCAATAAAGTCCTTCGAATGCAGCAGAGTCCCCTGCCGTCAATGAAGTCCTTCGATAAAGGAAGAAATCCGCTCCGCAGCCTCTTCTTCATCCGGGCCCTCAAATACCATCACAATCTCATCGCCGCTCTGTACGCACGCGCTCAGGATGCTCAGCAGGCTCTTCGCATTGAATTCCCGGTTCCTGAAGCAAAGCGTAATCTTTGATTCGTATTCCATAGCAATCGTACACAGGTCGCCAGCCGGACGCAAATGGAGGCCCAGTCCATTATTTACAGTCATTCTTTTCTCCATCAGAATCAATCCTCCGTCATCGCTTCCGCCTGCTGCTCCGCCTTCGCCGAATTTACCGTCAGGGACACTTCAGATACAAGCGTGTAGCCCTCCGGCAGCTCAATCTCTACCGGTATCTCATAATCGCCCGCCTCTGCACAGACAGACAGGTCTATAGTCGCGGAAATCTCACTGCTCTCGATCATACTCTCCTCATCCTCCGCATGAACCGTCACTGAAATCGCGTCCGCCGGCGAAAAAGTAAGCACCATGTCATCCGGACGGTTCAGCACGGTCAGCTCCGAGAGGGCAACCGAAACCGTCTGGTCTCCGTTTTTCTCTATCTGAATCGTAACTGTGATCGAAGAATCTACACCGGATGCAAGGCGGACATCTTCCATCTCGCTGATCGTCGTGGAAAGATCCACCTCCTGTGAGAAAGTCGCTGTAGCGCCCGCGACAGAAACCGGCTCACTCACCACGATGCTGTCAATCTCTTCGCGCGCCTCGCTAGTGCCGACCAGGTTCACCGTTGCAGGAACGGTACTGACGCCGGTAACCTCATAGCCGCTCTCCGGGGTGCCATAGGTCTGGATCTCGATCGGCACCTCATAAAGCACCTCCCAGAGCTCCACATCGACCGTCACGGAATTTTCCGAGAGCAGCACGCCGGAAGAATCCTTGACCGACAATCTGCTCATCTGGGTTTCACTGAGCGTGTCGCCATTTTTATCCGAAATCGAAAGCGTAGTAGTCAGCCTCTGATCTGTGGAAATGCCATTAACCGAGACGGAGGCCGTCACCTGGCCAATCTTCTCGATAAGGCTCTCCGGCCCCGCAATCTGGACAGTTTTTCCCTCCTGGGCCTCTGTCGTACCGACCTCATAACCAGTCTCCGGCGTGCCGGTGGTCTCCACCGTCACCACAAACTCACTCTCTACAATCTGCTCCAGCTCTACCTTCATAGAGGAAGGGACAACCGTAATCTCATCGAGCGTCACAGCGGAATTACTGCAGGTGACCGTCAGAGGTACCGTATTCATCTCCGTCAGATTCTCCATGTCGGCTACTACCGTAAAATCAGAGGCAGAAAGACTCTCAAGCACCCGTCTCCGCTCCGTGACCTTGATCACGACCGAATCCTCTGAGACAATATCAAAAGCCTTGTCAATCTCAGTCACACTGTCCTCATTTATAATTTCAATCTTAATGTCACGAAAAAGCTTCGACGTGGTCGGATTGCTGACATTTGCGACCACCAGCCAGATCAAAAAAGCGACCAGTACCGACAGCACCTTAAGCGGCAGATTTTTGGGCAGCTTAAGAGGCCGCTTCAGCGATATGCTACGCTTCATTTTTCTTCCACCCTTTCACAAAATCCTTCAGGTACTGCCTGATCTTTTTGGGGGCGACCGATTTATCCTGCAGTTCCACAAGATAGCCTCTGAGCTCCTCTGAAGAAATATTATGCATCAGCTCACCCTGATAGGCGACAGAAATCGCCCCAGTCTCTTCTGAAACAATCACTGTCATGGAATCCGTCTCCTCACTGATGCCAAGACCCGCGCGATGCCGGGTCCCCAAAGCCTTATTGAGCATCATATTATCAGAGAGCGGCAGATAACAGGTCGCTGCAGTGATACGGTTGCCCTTTATAATCACGGCTCCATCATGGAGCGGCGTATTGTGTTCAAATATGTTGATCAGAAGCTGACTCGTCACGATGGAGTCAAGCATGATCCCGGTCCGCTCGTATTCTTCGAGCCGGGTATTCTGCTCGATAACCATCAGGGCGCCGGTTTTCACCTTGCTCATCTCTACGGAAGCCTTCACAATTTCATTGATCGTCTTGTCACTGAACCGCTCGGACACATTCTTATTCTCATCCCCGAACTGGAACAGACCTGAAAAAATCAGCTTTTCCCCGAGCCGCTCCAACGCTCTGCGGATCTCCGGATGAAAGACGACAACCGCGGCGGTGATCGCGATATCTACCACACGGTTTACCAGATACATCAGCGTCGTCATCTGCAGCAGGTAGACGAGCGCGATGCAGCCCGCCAGAATCGCGATTCCTTTTAAAAGACTCCATGCCCGGGTATTTTTGATCCAGAGCAGGAGATTGTATACGAGAAAGGCCAGAATCAGGATCTCGAGAACATCCGTGAGAGTGATTGAAACAGTCGGCACTGTCAGCCATGAAAAGCTGTCACTCAGCCAAAACAATATACCGCTCATCCGTGTTCTCCCCTCTTCGTCAGATCAATGCCGCCGGCCCTTCACCGATGCATTTTGCCAGTCCAATCACTGATACACTATGCAGGCATTCCCCTTACCGAGGCGCTTTGCCTGCGTTCTCTTTGCTGACGCGCCTTGCTATCGCCCATCCTGCAGATACATTTTACGGGCATCCATCCTGTATCAATGCCAAAATGCGCCGCTGTATTTCAGTATATCACAGTTTTCGTGTCATGCAAACTTTTTTTACCTGTTCTTAAAAAAAAGCTTTTCTTAAGGTTTTTTAAAGGTTTTTTTAATCGTTTACGTCCGGTTTCCCGTGCATAAAACAAGGAAGAAAACCCTCCGCACGCCTGCGGCCTTCAGCGCCCGCGCCGCCTCATCCATCGTGCTGCCGGTCGTATAAACGTCATCCACCAGAAGAACACTCTCCGGCAGGTATCCCGGCTGTCCCAGGTACCCTGAGTATCCAGGGTATGCAAGGTCTTCTGGGGGTCTGGCCTCGAAGCTTCCCCGAAGGTTTTTCAGCCGTCCGCTCCGGCCAAGCTCCTTCTGGCTGTCCGTATAGCGCACACACTGCAAAAGCTTTTTGTCACAGGGAATCCCCGTCAGGCGGCTGATCTTTTCTGCCAGCAGCTCCGCCTGGTTGTAGCCCCTCGCGGCTCTTTTTCTCACGTGCATGGGAATCGGCACAATCCGTTCGGGGCGCCAGAGACGCAGATACGGCTCTCCCACCGCTGTCATCGCTTCCGCGAAAAAATCCAGATAATCCCGTCGGTTTTGAAACTTCATGCGGTAAACGCTGCGGCGTATCTGTCCTGTATAGGCAAATGCCGCCCGTCCGCAGTCAAACAGGTGATCCATCCGTGCACAGTCCCTGCAAAACTCCAGCCGGGAATTGCCTGTCGGCTTTCCGCATTTCATGCACGCAGGCTCCGTCACCCACGGAAGCTTCCCGCGACAGTCCTCGCAGACCCATGCCAATGCAGCATCCGTCACCGGGCGAATGTCCCGGGACGGGCGGACCAGCCCTCGCAGCGGGCGAATCTGGTCACAACAAGGACACCGCGGCGGATACAGCAATTTCACCCCCGCGTCACAGAGTTTTCGAGCAGACAACAGCAGCTTTTCTTTTTTTATCATATCATCCGTACAGTTCTTCCCGGTCACTGACGGTAAAAAACAGAGGAAACAGCTTTAGCCGTATTTCAATATGCAGGGCGCATCTTATATCATCATCCTTGCGGCCGCCTGGTCACTGCGTCAGACTAATCACCGCCTCAGCCTGATCACCGCATCAGATTAATCACCGCGTCAGCCTGATCACCGCGTCAGATATCACCGCAGAAACCTGGTCACCGCGTCAGCTCACAGATTCGCTCACTAAGTGCCGTGAAGCGTCTCTGCTCCACGATATTGTCAATCATCTGGTCAAAAATACCCGCATCTCCCACCACGGTCACACATTTGCGCGCGCGCGTAATCGCAGTATAAAGCAGATTTCGGTTCATAAGCATCCGGGGACCAGTCAAAAGCGGAATGACCACGGCGGGATATTCGCTGCCCTGCGATTTATGAATCGTCACCGCATAGGAATGCTCCAGCTCCTCCAGTGCGTTCCAGGAATATTCTGCCACGCGGTGCTCATCAAATTCAACTGTTATCTTTTCTGTGTGCAGATTTATTTCCCGGATGATACCCATGTCGCCGTTGAAGATCCCGATTCCTTTTTCCACCGGTACTCCGAACCGCCCCTGAATCTCCCACTCCATCTGATAATTATTCTTTATCTGCATCACCTTGTCTCCCTCGCGGAAAATCCGGCCGTTCTGCTCATGCTCCCTCTTTTTCGGATCCGGCGGATTCAGGTAGGCCTGCAAAATCTGGTTCAGCCGCTCCACGCCCAACAGCCCTTTTCGCATCGGTGTAAGCACCTGAATATCAAACGGCTCCGCATCCACATAGCGCGGTAGCTTTTCCCGGATCAGCTGGATCACAATACTGATAATCACATTTGCATCGTATCTTTTCAGGAAGAAAAAGTCCCTGCTCTTATTGTCGAGCGCGATGTGCTCTCCCCGGTTGATTTTATGCGCGTTGACGACAATATCACTCTGGGAAGCCTGACGGAAAATATGCGTCAGGCGCACGACCGTGATTTTCCCGGAGTTGATGATATCCTTGAGCACACTGCCAGGGCCGACAGATGGAAGCTGGTTCACATCACCCACCATAATCAGGCGCGTACCGACGCTGATGGCTTTCAGGAGCGCGTACATCAGATAGACGTCCACCATTGACATCTCATCGACAATAATCACATCCGCGTCCAGTGGGTTCTCCTCATTCCGGGAAAACGCCTCGGTACCGGTTCCCCTGCTCCCGCCGCCGGCCGAAAAGCCTGTCATTTCCGCTGAACCGCCGATCTCCAGCATCCGGTGTATCGTCTTCGCCTCAAAGCCGGTCGCCTCCGTCATGCGTTTGGCCGCGCGTCCGGTGGGCGCCGCAAGTAAAATCCGCAGTCCTTCTGATTCAAAATAAGTAATCAGCGTATTGATCGCCGTTGTTTTTCCGGTGCCCGGGCCTCCCGTGATTACCAGCAGCCCGCACCTCGCGGCCTCCATGACCGCCTGCTTCTGCTTCTCATCCAGCACTGTCCCGGTTTGCTTCTCAATTTCGCCGATCTTGTTTAATATCACCTTCTGATCAATTTCGCAGAAAATGTTCAGGTCGCACAGCATGCTGGCCGTACTCATCTCCATATAATAAGAAATCGCTGTGTAGACACGCGTCTGATCGTTCTCCTGGCGGATGACAATCTTTTTATCAATTGCCAGGTCGGTCAGATACTCATCCACGCTCTCCATCTCCACGCCAAGCAGCTCTCCCGCCTTCTCCACGAGGCGCTCCTTTGGCAGAAAAACATGCCCTTCACCGCCTGCCTGCTGCAGAACATAAAAAATGCCGCTCTTCAGACGGTACTCCGAGTCAATCCGAACTCCGGCGCGTTTCGCGATCTCGTCCGCAATCCGGAAGCCGACTCCGTCAATGTCATCTGCAAGCTGATAAGGATTGTTCTCAAGAATCTGATACATCTGTGCGCCATATTTCTGATAAATCTTTACAGACAGTGCCATCGAAATGCCAAACTGCTGCAGGTAAATCATCGCATTCCGCATATCACGCTTCTCATAGACCTGCGCCGCAATCTCCCTGGCCATACGGCCGCTGATACCTTTGATCTCCGAGAGCCGCTCCGGCTCCTCCTCAATGATCCGGAACGTATCCGCGCCAAAATGCCGGACAATCCGCGCAGCGAGAGCCGTCCCAACACCTTTGATGGCTCCGGAGCCCAGATAACGCTCTACGGACTCTGCGTCGTCCGGAGCTTTCACCTGGCAATTTGAGACCTTGAATTGCTCCCCATAAGAGGGATGCGCTATGTATTCACCCAGCAGTTCTACCTTTTCACCATCCCCTATATAGGGAATCGTGCCTGTACAGGTGATCTCCTCCGTCTCAGCCAGGGAGCGCACCGGGGAGGAACTCCCCGGCGCAGCCGAAGAAGGGCTCTCCACCTCCTGCGCCGCAAGCACAAAAACTGTGTAGCCATTCTCACTGTTTCTGAATATAATATGGTCAATATATCCCATTAACCGTTCCATCATTCTCTACCTGTTTACCACTTAGTCCGGCAGGAACCACATCATGATCTGTTCCTTCCCTGAATGATTCTATTATCATACATCCCTTGCCAAAAGCGCAGGAATCCTTTTCACAGATTTTCTTTTTCCACCGGCTTTGTGTTATTCGAAGCTGTCAGTTCCACAAAACGCCCTGTTCCAACCGCTACGGCTGTCATCGGATCCTCGGCAACCATCGTATTGATCCCTGTCCGGGCTTCGATCAGCTCCTCCAACCCGCTCAGAAGCGCGCCGCCGCCCGTCATCACAATCCCCCGGTCTACCACATCGGCTGCCAGCTCCGGAGGCGTTCTCTCCAGCACATTATGAACCGCGTCAACGATCTGCGCCGTCACCTCTTTGAGTGCGTCCCGCGTATCCTCGGAGGTCACCCGGATCGTCTTGGGCAGCCCGGTCACCAGGTCGCGCCCTTTGACCTCCATCACCTTCGGCTCAGGTTTTTCAAACGCGGTGCCTATCGTGATCTTGATCTCCTCCGCCGTCTGCTCGCCGATCATCAGTCCGTATTTTTTGCGGACATATTTCACAATCGCATCATCAAAATCGTCCCCGGCCACCTTAATCGAAGTGCTTACCACAATCCCATCGAGCGAAATCACAGCCACATCGCAGGTCCCGCCTCCGATATCCACAATCATGTTCCCGCATGGGCGCGAAATATCAATCCCGGCCCCGATTGCCGCCGCGATTGGTTCTTCAATAATATGCACCTCCCGCGCGCCCGCCTGGTAGGTCGCATCCTCCACAGCCTTTTTCTCCACCTCGGTCACACTGCTCGGGACACAGATGCTCACGCGCGGCTTGCGGAATGACATCCTGCCGATCGCTTTCTGGATAAAATATTTCAGCATCTGTTCTGTCACTGTATAATCTGAAATCACGCCCTTCCGCATCGGGCGCACCGCGACAATGTTCCCCGGCGTCCTGCCCAGCATCAGCCGCGCCTCTTCTCCGATCGCCTTGATTTTATTCGTATCCCGGTCATAAGCCACCACCGAAGGCTCCTTCAAAACTACGCCCTTCCCCCTGACATAGACCAGTATGCTGGCCGTGCCAAGATCAATCCCGACATCCGAAGCTGCCATAGCAATAAACCCCTTTCACGCTGTTCCTGTATCGTCTTGTCTGTATTGTCTTTTTTATATTGTCTTTTCCTGTATCATCTATCATCTATTATTGTGTTTTCTTTTCCTGCTGTTAGTCTTTCACCATCTTAGCACACTATACTGAAAAATGGAAATTATTTTTTTGTACAGCATGGAACTTCTCTGGACAGTCGTTATTCAGAAATCAGGAAATTACAAATTTAAAGAAAGTTTTCGCAGACGCGCAAGGATTTATTAATGATCTTCCCATTTTTTTTAGAAACCTGACATAATTTCCTCATAATTCCCCTTTATAGTAGAAAACGTGTTAGCGAAGAGCTAATGCATTTCATAACTCACACTTGGCAGCCCCCACACGCTGCCAAGTGCTCTCTCAAACATTTCCTGAACGGGACAGCCAACCCGGACAGGGCAAAAACATTTTTCAACCCAAATTTTTCTCTTTCCTGAAAGAACCTGACGCAAGTCAGGTTCTTTCGTTTTCAAAGTACTTTTGCAACGTATTGCCCCGTATAGGAATCCGGGTTCTGCGCGACTTCCTCCGGCGTACCCTCTGCGATCACGGTACCGCCGCGGTCGCCTCCTTCCGGACCCAGGTCAATGATATAGTCGGCGGTCTTGATCACGTCAAGGTTATGCTCAATGACAACTACCGTATTGCCGCCCTCCGTCAGGCGGCGCAGGATGTCGACCAGCTTATGCACATCCGCAAAATGCAGGCCAGTGGTCGGCTCGTCCAGAATATAAATCGTCTTGCCGGTGCTGCGTCTGGAAAGCTCCGTTGCAAGCTTGATGCGCTGTGCCTCGCCGCCGGACAGGGTCGTGGACGGCTGCCCGAGCTTAATGTAGGAAAGCCCGACGTCATTGAGCGTCTCGATTTTCCGGCGGATCAGGGGCAGGTGCTCAAAAAATTTCAATGCCTCTTCCACCGTCATATCCAGCACATCGTAGATGGATTTTCCTTTATATTTTACATCGAGCGTTTCCCGGTTGTACCGTTTGCCGTGGCAGACCTCGCAGGGAACATAGACGTCCGGCAGGAAATGCATCTCGATCTTTAAAATGCCGTCCCCGGCGCAGGCCTCGCAGCGTCCGCCTTTAATATTGAAGCTGAAACGCCCTTTTTTGTAGCCGCGTGCTTTCGCGTCCGCCGTAGAGGCAAACAGGTCGCGGATCATGTCAAACACGCCGGTGTAGGTCGCCGGATTTGATCGCGGTGTGCGCCCGATCGGCGACTGGTCGATGTTGATCACCTTATCCAGCTGCCCGACGCCGGTAATCGCACGATGCCTTCCCGGAATGGTCCGGGCGCGGTTCAGATCCTTCGCCAGCCGTTTATACAAAATTTCATTGATCAGCGAGCTTTTCCCGGAGCCGGACACCCCGGTCACGCAGGTCATCACGCCGAGCGGAATCTTTACATTGATATTCTTCAGATTATTTTCCTGTGCGCCGCGCACCTCCAACCAGCCGGTAGGCTTCCGCCTCGACTCCGGCACCGGAATCACCAGTCTGCGGCTCAAGTACGCGCCTGTGATTGACGCGGGGCAGTTCTTCAGATCCTCGGCTGTTCCGGCCGCCACAACCTCGCCGCCGTGTTCTCCCGCACCGGGGCCGATGTCCACAATATAATCCGCCGCATACATCGTCTCCTCATCATGCTCCACCACAATCAGCGTATTGCCGAGATCCTTCAGATTATTCAGCGTCCGCAACAGCTTGTCATTGTCCCGCTGATGCAGTCCGATGCTGGGCTCGTCCAGAATATAGGCCACGCCCACCAGGCCGGATCCAATCTGTGTCGCCAGGCGGATACGCTGCGCCTCGCCTCCGGAGAGTGTGCCGGTCGCGCGCGAAAGGCTCAGATAATCCAGCCCCACGTCGACCAGAAATCCAATCCGGGCGCGTATTTCCTTCAAAATCTGCGTACCGATCAGAAGCTGCTGCTGTGTGAGCTGCAGATTTTTCAAAAACTTCTGTAAATCGCCGACGGACATGGACGTAATCTCGTGAATGTTTTTCTCACCGACCGTTACTGCCAGCGCGGACGGCTTTAGCCTCTGCCCGCGGCAGGCCTTACAGGGCGTGATCCTCATAAAGCTCTCGTACTCCTGCTTCGTATAATCGGAGGCGGTCTCGCGGTAGCGCTGCTCCACATTGCGGATCAGGCCATCAAATGCGACATCATAAACGCCGACGCCGCGCTGTCCTTTGTAATGTACCTTGACTGACCGGCCATTCGTCCCATAAATCAGCATCTGCTGAATGTCCGGAGAAAGCTGTTCGAACGGCATCGCCAGATCAAATCGGTATTCCTTCGCTAGCGCCGTCAGAAGCGCGTACGTGAAGCTGGACGGATCCGTGCAGGACTGCCATCCATTCACAACAATCGCGCCATCCAGAATGCTGATGGATTTATCCGGGATCATCAGGTCAACGTCAAACTCCATCTTGTACCCCAGGCCGGTGCACTCCGGGCAGGCGCCGAACGGGTTATTAAAAGAAAAGCTGCGCGGCTCGATCTCATCGATGCTGATATTGCAGTCCGGACAGGAAAAGCTCTGGCTGAAGCTGATCAGCTCACCGTCGCCGGTGTCCACATAGCCCAGGCCGTCCGCCAGCTGCAGCACTGTCTCCATCGAGGCTGCCAGGCGCTTCTCGATCCCCGGCTTTACCACCAGTCGGTCTACTACAATCTCAATATTGTGCTTGATATTTTTCTCCAGCTTAATCTCTTCGGACAAATCATACTGGTTCCCGTCAATCCGCACCCGCACGTAGCCGCTGCGCTTCGCCTGCTCCAGCAGCTTCACATGCTCGCCCTTGCGTCCGCGCACGACCGGCGCAAGCAGCTGAATCCGCGTCCGCTCCGGCAGCGCCATGATCTGATCCACCATCTGGTCGACGCTCTGCTTTTTAATCTCACGCCCGCACTTCGGACAGTGCGGAATCCCAATCCGCGCGTACAACAGCCGGAAGTAATCATAAATCTCCGTCACAGTGCCAACCGTGGAGCGCGGGTTCCGGTTCGTCGTCTTCTGGTCGATTGAAATCGCCGGCGGCAGGCCCTCGATGCTCTCCACATCCGGCTTTTCCATCTGCCCCAGGAACTGCCGCGCATAGGACGACAGCGACTCCATATATCGGCGCTGCCCTTCCGCGTAGATCGTGTCAAACGCGAGCGAGGATTTGCCCGAGCCAGACAGCCCTGTGAGTACGACAAACTGATTCCGCGGGATATCCAGGCTGATGTTTTTTAAATTATGCTCATTCGCGCCCCGGATGCGGATGAACTGCTTTTTGTCGGCAGTGTCCGATTTCTCTCTCTGGTCTGATGCGTCCGCTTCACCGACCGCCCTGGTTTTATCGCTCAGATTTCCTTCGTCACCAGTTCCATTCGAGCCGCATTCTTCTGCGACACTATCAACGATTGCTGTATTTAAATAGCCAAGATCCATTTTTACTTTTCCCTTCTCATCACTGGCCGCAAGTCACTGACTCTGGCCCCTAACCGCTAAACATCATACCCTTCGTTGGGTGCACCCACTACTCACCAGCAACTACTCACTAATCTCCTGCAAATGCTTCTTCAGCAGAATCATCTTATCTCGTAGCTCGGCAGCACTCTCGAAATCCAGCTCCGATGCTGCCTTTTTCATCTTCTTCTGCACCTCGGCGATCAGCTTCTCCAGCTCCTCGCGGTTCATCGACTCCGGATCCTTCTCCACCTGCACCTCCTGTTTCGCCAGCTCCCTCGAGATGCTGATCAGGTCGCGCACCGCCTTTTTAATTGTCTGCGGCGTGATGCCGTGTTCCTCATTGTACTTCTGCTGCAGCTCCCGGCGCCTCTGCGTCTCGTCAATGGCCACACGCATGGAATCCGTCATCACATCCGCGTACATAATCACATGCCCCTGCGCGTTCCGCGCCGCACGGCCGATCGTCTGAATCAGAGACACGGAAGAACGCAGGAAGCCTTCCTTGTCCGCGTCCAGAATCGCCACCAGCGAAATCTCCGGGATGTCAAGACCCTCCCGCAGAAGATTAATCCCGACCAGCACGTCAAATACATCCAGCCGCATGTCGCGGATAATCTCCGTCCGCTCCAGCGTGTCGATGTCCGAATGCAGATAGCGGACGCGGATGCCGACCTCCTTCATGTAGTCCGTCAGATCCTCCGCCATCCGTTTGGTCAGCGTCGTCACCAGCACCTTATTTCCTGCCGCCGTCTCCTTGTTGATTTCGCCGATCAGGTCGTCAATCTGCCCCTCGACCGGCCGCACCTCCACCTGCGGATCCAGAAGCCCCGTCGGGCGGATAATCTGCTCCGCCCTCAAAAGCTCATGCTCCTCCTCATAATCGCCCGGCGTCGCCGAGACAAACATAAGCTGGTCTATTTTATCCTCAAATTCCCCGAAATTCAAGGGACGGTTATCCTTCGCCGAGGGCAGCCGGAACCCATAGTCCACCAGCGTCGTCTTGCGCGACTGGTCGCCCACATACATCGCCCGGATCTGCGGCACCGTCTTATGAGACTCATCAATAATCATCAGGAAATCATCCCCGAAATAATCCATCAGCGTGTGCGGCGTCGCCCCCGCCGGAAGCCCCGCCAGATGCCGCGAGTAATTCTCCACTCCAGAGCAGAAGCCCGTCTCACGCAGCATCTCCACGTCAAAATTCGTCCGTTCCGCGATCCGCTGCGCCTCGATCAGCCTGTCCTCACTCTTAAAATACGTCACCCGTTCCGCAAGCTCCTCCTCAATCGCGTCCGCCGCCCGCAGGATCTTCTCCATCGGCACCACATAATGTGACGCCGGAAAGACCGCGATAAACTCCAGTCCCTTCTTCACCGCTCCGGTCAGCACGTCAATCTCCGTAATCCGGTCGATCTCATCCCCAAAAAACTCCACCCGGTACGCATAGTCATCCGCATTCGCCGGAAAAATCTCCAGCACATCCCCTCGCACGCGAAAGGTGGCGCGGTGAAAATCCATCTCATTGCGCTCATACTGAATGTCAATCAGCTTGCGCAGAATCTCATCCCGGTCCCGCTCCTGCCCCTGCCGCAGATACAGCACCAGATCCTTATAATCCGCCGGGCTGCCCAGACCATAAATACAGGAAACACTCGCCACAATGATCACATCCCGGCGTTCCACCAGCGACGCCGTTGCCGACAGCCTCAGCTTATCAATCTCGTCATTGATCGCGGAATCCTTCGCAATATACGTATCCGACGAAGGGACATACGCTTCCGGCTGGTAATAATCATAGTAGCTCACAAAATACTCCACCGCATTCTCAGGGAAAAATTCCTTGAATTCCCCGTAGAGTTGGGCAGCAAGGGTTTTATTGTGAGCAATTACCAAAGTCGGCTTCTGCAGCTGTTCGATGACATTCGCCATCGTGAACGTCTTGCCGGAGCCTGTGACCCCCAGCAAAGTCTCGAATTGGTTGCCTTCCTTGAACCCTTGGACGAGTTCAGCAATCGCCTGAGGCTGGTCGCCGGTGGGCTGGTATTCACTGTGAAGCTTGAATGGTTTTTGTTCAGATTGCACAAAAGTCACCTCCGAAATTCCATACTAAAAAGGTTCGTCTATTCGCCGGAAATTCGTGTAAGCAAGTATTCTGATTCACCTCAAAAAGGGCATTACACGAATTTTGGTCACCGGCGAGATTTTTTCGGACTGTCCGGGAGTAGTAAAACCATACGGACAATCCGGAGCCAAATGCAGAATTCATAACGCGGCTTTCATTATAACAAACTTCATTCTGTTTGTCTATACAGAAACGAACGTAAGTTCTATTGTTCTATATGCCGACATTATTATCCACATGGCTGGTTACAGCTCCGAAAATCTCTATCAAACGATATCCTGTCCATCCTCGTCGCCGGAATCACCCCCATTCTCTGAGATAAATTCGCTCATATCAATACAGAAATCATCGTCTTCCGATTTTTCAGGCTTCTGCCTTCCAGGCATCACTTCTTCCATATAAGCCTAAAAGTCGGGAAACCTGCACTCAAATCCCCTGCCGCCGGGGATTCCTCAAAT
>JAJQBS010000086.1:0-6342 GCA_021203145.1 Lachnospiraceae bacterium
AATTATCCTGTCTGTCTGTCTGTCTGTCTGTCTGTCTGTCTGTCTGTCTGTCTGTCTGTCTGTAAAGATTATGGCGGCAAATTTCATATTGTCAACCCCCTTTTTTAAATTTTTTAAATTTCCTGTAAACTTTCTCTCTGTTTTTTCAGGTAGAGAAAGATGCCGTCAACGGTTTCCTTCGCCGCCTGCCTGAAATCTATGGTTTTCACGAAGGCAATAGCCTCCTCAATCTTTTCGTCCGGCACATAGTAGAGACGGAGCGTATTCCTCAGGAATGCCTCCACTTTCATGTCCATAGAAAACCAGATATTGCAGGGGGTAATCATAAAACCCCGCATGATGCCGCCCGTGGCGATCTCCAGCAGATAAAAGTCTTTCGATTCCAGCTGCGGCAGCTCTTCTTTGAACAATATCTCCACCTTTTCCGTGACCGTCTCCTGAATCAGAGCCGACGTCTTCGGAAGGGAATATGCGTTGTAATAAATATCGCGGAGGTTCTCATCCATATCCACGATATAAAGCTGCAATACCGTCTCCGCGGCGTACAGCAGGATTTTATCGTCCGACCTGCCCGCGACCAGCTTCTCCGAAACGGCAAACTGCTGGTTCAGGACGAAACCAACCAACTCATACAGCACATCCTCCTTGATCCTGAATTGTCCGGTAAACGCTCCCGCACTGATGCCGAGCTTCGTGATGATATGCCTGACCGTAGTATTCGTGAAGCCTTTTTCCAGAAAGCTCTCCGCCGCCGCATTGATAATAAGCTGTTTATGCAGTTCCTTCTGTTCCCGTGTAACTTTCCCCATTCGTCACTCTCCTTTTCGGTGCGCTGGTGTAATCATATGGCTCCTTTTGGATTTTATTCAGAATTTATTCAGAATGTATTCTCTTTCTTTTGTATAGTATAGCAAAAGTATCCGCAAAATGCAATAGCTTGTGAGAATAATTTACAAATATTCTCACAAGCTATTGCATTTTGCACCTTCCAGAGTAACAGATAAATGATGATCAGTACAGCGTCGTCTTCCCCACATACGCGGTATCGTCCAGGCGCTGCCTTGCCACCAGCTCCGCGAATTTTCCGTTCTTCTCGATCAGCTCATCGTAGGTGCCGTCCTCAGCGATCTTCCCGTTCTCCAGGTAGATGATGCGGTCGCACTGGCGGATCGTAGACAGCCGGTGCGCAATCACGATTCTCGTGCATTTCAGGCCATCCAGCGACTCTGATACCTTCTTCTGCGTCAGGTTGTCCAGTGCCGACGTCGCCTCATCAAACATGAGCACCTTCGGCTTCGGCGCGATAGCGCGCGCGATCATCAGCCGCTGGCGCTGCCCGCCGGAGACACCGCCGGAGCCCTCGGAAATGACCGTGTGCATGCCCATTGGCATCCTGCGTATGTCTTCCGCGATCCCGGCAAGCTCCGCCGCTTCCCATGCGTCGTCCATCGTCAGCCACGGCGCGGAGATCGTGATATTTGAGAAGATGTCGCCCTGGAAGAGCTTCCCGTTCTGCATCACGACGCCGATCCTGCGGCGCAGCGATTTCAGGTCGATCGCCGACAAATCTTTGCCGTCATAGTAGATGGCGCCCTTCTGCGGCGTCTCAAACCCGAGCATAAGGCGCATCAGCGTGGATTTTCCGCAGCCTGTGGGACCCACAATCGCGATGTACTGCCCCGGCCGGATCTTCAGGGAAAGGTCGTCCAGCACATACGGCATACTGTCATTGTAGCGGAAACGGACATTGTTCAGTTCCACGCCGCCGGAAAGGCGCGTAACGACCTGCTTCCCGTCCGAAATCTCCGGCACAGCCTCCAGGATCGGCTTCGCCATGTCCAGAATCGGCCGGATCGTCGCCGCGGTCGTCGCGATGGAGGCCAACGACAGGAACGCGCCCGATACCATGCCATAAGTGGTATTAAACGCATAATAATCCGCCACGGACACCTGGCTCACTGCCGCAAAATAATACATGACGATGCTGCCGGTCAGGGATATCGCCATGGAGATGACGGAACTGTACTTGATGAACGCGGGCGGGTTGTAGGAGAGCTTCGCGCTCTGTCCGTATATGTCCGCCCACCTGGCAAACGCCCGTTTCTCCGCGCCGGAAAGCTTGATCTTCTGCACGCCCGAGATCAGCGCGTAGCTCATGCCGGATTCCTTCGCGCTAAGCTCCATCTGCCGCCTCGAAACCTTGATCTGCACCAGCGCGGTCACTATGGAATAAATCACCGTAACGACAATCACGCACAATGCCGGTACGACGAGCGCGGGCGCGTAGGCAAAGATCTGCGTGATATAGACCAGGGAAAATACCGACGTCAGGCCGGTAGACAGGATCAGGGATACGAGCCGGCTGCACAGGGAATTAATCTGCGAGCAGCGGCTGGAGAGCTCGCCAGAGCTGTAATCCTTAAAAAAGCCTGCCGGCAGCGACAGCACCCTCATCATGGTGGCAGCCTGGACCGTCAGGCTCATTTTTGTATTGATACGCGACGTCAAAAGAGCCTTCACAGAGCTTAACAACAGCGAAGCGACGCTGACGCACACCATAAATATCACGATGGCGGTAAGCAGCCGCACACTGCCACTCTCCACCACTTCCCCCATGAGCAGGTTGTTCAGCCTCGGCGTCAGCATCCCGACCAGCGTCACAGCCAGCGTACCCAGTCCTGCAAGGATAAAGTCCGAAACAGACATAATCCCAAGTATGTACCGCAAAAGAACCGGGACCGTCAGCTTCTGCATCGGAAACGGCTTATAAAAGGAGATCGCCTCATCCTCAAACAGATCTTCGTTCTTCGCGCTGATCTTTACGGGCTTTCCGTTCTCATCCTGATAGCTGTAGCCAGAGAGCCCGGACGGAATCAGCGCGACGGCAGCGCCGTCGGCCTTCCTGACGCCGAGCATGGCGCCGATGGCGTCTTTATACCAGCCCTTTTCGAGCTTCACGTTCCTGCGCATGATACCGTAAGGGCGCATCAGATACTCGAGCTGCTCGTTCCTGTCCCTGATTCCATCCGGCAGCTCCTGGCTTTTTACATGGTAAAACGCAAGGATCTGGTCGATCGCATTCTTTGTCTTTTTCTCATCCGTCTCAAACGCTGCGGATACTTTTGAGCCGAGGATCGCGTCAGCGATACCGGAAAAGGCTGCGGCAAACACTTCATCGTCATTCTGTTTCCTCTGCCGGATCTGTTCATCAAACCATCCCATTCTCCTGCAGCCCCCCTTTCACTCATTCGATACCAGCTCCGTATATACGCCGCTTTTTGCGTACAGCTCCTCATGCGTGCCGCGCTCCACGACCCTGCCGTTATCCAGCACGATAATCTCGTCGCAGTCGCGGATGGTGGACAGCCTGTGCGCCACCACGATGCAGGTAATGCCGCGGTCCCGGATGGAATTGACCACCTGGTATTCCGTCTTCGCGTCCAGCGCGGACGTCGCCTCGTCCAGGATAATAATCGTCGGATCCTGCGCCAGCACCCTGGCGATTTCCAGCCTCTGGCGCTGCCCACCGGAAAAGTCCTTGCCGCCCTCTGTGATCTTATACTGATAGCCGCCCTCGCGCTGCATGATGTCCTCATGAAGCTGCGCGTCGCGCGCGGCCAGGATCATTTCAAAATCCTCAATGGAGCTGTCCCACATTTTGATATTGTTCGCAATGGTATCTTCAAACAAAATGATATCCTGATCGACGACGGCCAGCGATCCGGTAAAGATGCTCCGGTCGATCTCTGAGAGCGGTTTCCCGTCAAACAGGATCTCCCCGCTCCACGGCTGGTACAGCCCGGAAATCAGTTTGGAGAGCGTCGATTTCCCACAGCCGGAAGGGCCGACAAACGCGACGCGGCTGCCGGGTGCAAGCGACATGCTGAAATTTTCGATCAGCGGCTCCCCCAGGCGCGAATAGCCGAAGGTCACATCGCGCAGCTCCACTCTGCCGGAGAGCTTGTCGTATTCCATAGTTTCATCCGCCGTCTCATTGTCATAGTTTACATCCGTCGGGTACTGCATGACATCTTCCACCCGCTCCATCTGGGTGCGCATCTCCTGAAGACTCTGCCCCGCCGAGATCAGCATGGTCGCCGGAGAAAGGAAGGCAGTCAGGTAGCCCTGGAACGCCATGATCATACCGACCGTGAATTCGCCCTGGATCGTCAGGTAAACGCCGATCGCCAGCACCGCCGTATTTGCCAGGGAGGATACGATCGAGGGGATCAGGCCGAGATACTGGTTCAGCCGCGCATACCGGATGCTCTGCGTGTTGACGCTCGCCTGGTAGCCGGACCATTTCTCAAAATAGCCGTTTTCCGCGCCGCTCGCCTTGATCGTCTCAATCATCTCGATGCCCGCGACGGTTGCTCCCGCCAGCTTACCGCTGTCGCGCATCTGGACACGGGTAATGTTCACGCGCTTTCTGGAAATCACCTGCGACATCACAATGTTGACCAGCGTCGAACACAGACCCACAGCCGTCAGGATCAGGCTGTAGCGCAGCATGACGACCAGGTAAAAGACCATCATGACCGCGTTCAGGAACAGCGGCGCGAAGGTATTGACCAGCGTCCCGGCGATGGATGCGTTCGTCTTCTGGCGCTGCTGGATATCCCCCGCCATACGCTGTGAGAAAAACTCCATCGGCATCCGCAGCACCTTCCACATGTACGACGTATTGCCGTACGACGCCATTTTTCCATTCATCCTGTTTTTGACGCCAATGCTGATGAAGGACACGAGCAGCTCCACCGCTGAGAGGAGCGACAGCCCGATGATAAACGGATACAGCCAGCCCGGGTTTTCCCCTGTCAGAAGGCGGTCAAGGAAAATCCGGGAAAAGCCCGGCCGGATAATGCCGGTCAGGGAAGAGATCACCGTCGTCAGCACCACAAAAGCGATGGCGCCCCCGGTGCCTTTCAGCCGGGTCCCTGCAAAGCGCAGGACGCTCTTTGGCCTGCCGCCCGGCTCAAACGTCTCAGACGGCTCGAACATCAGGCAGATGCCGGTAAATGACTGGTCAAATGTCTCCATCGGCACACTGCAGGTTCCTCTCGCCGGGTCGTTTAAGATAGCTTTGTCCCCTTTAAATCCGTCCAGGACGACAAAATGATTAAAGTTCCAGTGGATGATACACGGGAACTTTCCATTGGCTTTCAGGTATTCCGGCTCGTAGCGGTAGCCTTTCGCATTCAGGCCATAGCTTCTGGCAGCCTTTAAGACATTCCGCGCGTTGGAGCCGTCCCGGGAGACGCCGCAGTCCGCGCGCACCTGCTCCAGCGGGATCCATTTTCCATAATAAGCCAGGATCATCGCCAGGCTTGCCGCCCCGCATTCCAGCGCCTCCATCTGCATGACGACAGGAACTTTGGCGGCGCCCTTTGTGACCGGCTGCCGGATCGTTGCCTCTTTCTTCATGGTACCCTCCTTTGCCTAATTCAGCACAAATGACATCGGAGATATGCTTTCGACCGTAATCTGCGCCTCGTATATGCCTTCCAGAAGAGCCGCGTCAAATGTGATTCCGTAAACCCATTCCCCCATCTCCAGACCGCCGACATGGAGCGCGTATTCCGAAAACCTGTCTCCGCTGACCGCCACCGGCACATCAAAGACCGTGCCGTCTGAAATCTCGTATTCCACGCCGTCCACAGTCATTGTCTTCCCTTCGACATCGGTCAGATCATCCTCGGAAACATATACCGTGAAGCTGTCTCCGTCCGCAATGGCGACCGCCGTCAGCGTGGTGTCGAGCCTTCCGAACACGCCCCATACGCAGACGCCCGCCAGGAGCAGGATCACCGCCACGATCACCATCCAGATACCGGGGCTGCATACCCGCAGATAATCGTTCAGCTGCTCCGGCGAGGACATCCGCTCGATACTCTTTTTTCTGAAAATGGAATGATTCTCCATGGTAGCCTCCTTCTTCCCTGTATGCGATAGCTCCCCGTCATCCGGTTTATGTATTTCACGATGTTTCGATTGTCAACCAGCGTCTTCTCACCGTAATATTCTGATCTCCGTCCCCAGACATTATATCAGTATATAGCCAGCTCTTCACTGCAGCCCTCAAATGCGGTGCTGCTGATGTCTGTCACACTCGACGGAATCTGTATGTCAGTCAGCCCGGTGCAATCCTCAAATGCGTAATCACCGATGCTCGCAACGGAATCCGGAATGGTGACCGAAGTAAGGCCTGCACAAAGGCCGAAAGTGCCTTCGCCAATGGACTCTACCGCACTGCCGATTGTCACGGAGCTAAGACCTGTGCAGCCGTAAAACGCGAACTCACCAAGGCTCTTAACCGAATCCGGGATCGTAATGGACGTCAGG
>JAJQBS010000086.1:6442-72904 GCA_021203145.1 Lachnospiraceae bacterium
AACCGAATCCGGGATCGTAATGGACGTCAGGGCTGTGCATTGCTCAAAGGCTCCTCTGCCAATGCTTTCTACCGCGCTGCCGAGCGTCACGGAGCTTAAGCCTGTGCAATAGGAAAATGCCCATCTGCCAATGCTCTCAACGGAGTCCGGAATCGTAATCATTGTCAGGCCTGTACAGCCGTCAAACGCACCACTTTCAATGCTTTCTACCGCGCTGCCGAGCGTCACGGAGGTAAGGCCTGTGCAGCCTGAAAATGCCCAGTAACCGATCTCCCGGACGGAGTCGGGGATCGCCACCGCCGCCAGACTTGTGCATCCATAAAATGCGAAATCATCAATTCTCTCAACCGCACCGCCCAGCGCAACAGAAGCAAGGTTTGTGCATTCTCCAAACGCGTAAATATCAATACTCTCCACCGAATCCGGGATGGTGACAGCCGTCAGGGCCGTATTGCAGAAAAAGGTTTTGTATGCTATTTTTGTCACTTCGTATCCGTCGATTTCCTCCGGGATGACAATCTCTGCCTCACTGCCGGTATACCCGGTGACAGAGACCGTTTTATCTTCCAGAAGCTTATACTCCCAGTCGCCGGAAGTGATCGTGCCTGATTCCGCGCTGTCAGATTCTGCTGCTCCTGTACTGTCAGCCTCCGCCGCTGCCGCAATCAAACTGAACTGGCAAATACCGGAATCTGCCTGCAAAATCACTGCTGACAGCACAAACGCCAGCGTTACTGCAGACATTTCTGTTATCTTCTTAAATAATCGGCCTGCATGGCTCATCTCTTCTTCCTCCTTTTTTTGAAGTCAGTCTTCCTCGACCCAGGTCACTGTCCATGTTTCCGCGCTTGTAATCGTAATTGTCCCTGTCTTGTCCACATTTGTCTTATAATGATGGTCGTAGCAGTACTCCTCCATACAGCTGAGAATGCTGTCAATCAGATCACTGTCCAGACCGTAGCTGTTCAATGCCAAACTGACAGATGAAAGCGTTTGTCCATTTGAAAAAGCCACCGTTATCGGATAGACGACCGTGGTATCTGTCCCTCCGGATACGCCTTCCAGCTTCTCATCCGTAAGCTCCTCGTTTGCAGAAGCCTGTGCTGCCCATTTCTCCGCAGAAATTTTTTTCTTTTTGTTCATTACAGGTCCTCCTTCATTTTTTGATTGATTTTTGGTTTGATTTTGGTTTCCTTTGCCCTCTGTTTCATGGAATGCGGGTAAGCGGCGTATACCCCGGCAGTGCTTCCGCGATCTTTTTCGGATACCCTTTCTTATAGAAGATGCATTTGGATTTATCCACACCCATTTTGTCGCCGGTCAGCGCCAGCCCTATGGCTCGGCAGCCGCCGCAGCAATAGGGGAACCATTCGCATTTGCCACAGGCCGGATTTTTTTCCCTTAACTCTTTGACGGTCGTACAGACCTCACAGAGGTATTTCCCTCCCTGCAGAAGCGGCTGCAGGCCGTCCCTCTTCACATTGCCCAGAATATCGCCATTCTTCTCATAAATGCCTGACATCTGGTGGCACGGGAATACGTTGCCGTTTGCGGCGATCGCCACCTTGCCCCTGTTCCCTTTGCAGACGGGGATGGAATCGCGGTATTCTCCCTCGCTGTAGCCGACAAGCGCATATTGTCTGCTGCCGGGATACAGACGGAGAAACTGCCAGATAATGACGTCCATCTTACATCCCGTTTTGATATATTCTCCGCAAAATTCCGTCATACGGTCAAAATATTCCTCAATCGCAAGGCAGCTGTCGCCCGCGTTCTGCGCCCAGCGCGGCGACTCCGACGTCCTGATGATGCGGATGGCGTCAACGCCCATGCTATCGAGCAGCTTTGCCGTGGGCAGCATGACGTCAGCATTCCGCCTGTGTACGTTGGTCTGCGCCATCACGCGGAAACCGTTCTCCTTGCAGAGCCTGATCGCGCGCAGCGCATCCTGCTCGGCTCCGCTGTGATGGCGCAGCCAGTCGTGATGCCCTGTTCCGTCATAGGAAATCTTCATGTAAGGCCGGCATCCGGCTTCCTTCATCTCGTCCAGAATCTCCTGCGTGATGAAGGAACCGTTGGTGTTCAGCTCATTCAGGAATATATGATGTCTCTGGGCACTGCGGACGACGTCCATGAAATGCGGGTGCATCATCGGTTCGCCGCCGGTCAGCGTCAGGGCGTTGATCCCGCAGGTCTCCATCTGCGTGAACAGGGTCTCCGCTTCCTCTAGAGTGAACTCGCTCTGGAGGCGCGCATTATCCGCCGCGTTAAAACAGTGCAGACAGTTATAGTTGCACTTGCCCGTGAGCATCAGGCTGGCATGCGGGAAGTAGCGGTTGTTGCAGAATTTCGCCCGCTGCCAGTCGTTCATTCGCTCGCACGGCCGTGCCTCCCGGATGAATCCGCGCGCTTTCAGCGAAGCGGCAATTTCATTTTCGGGCAGGTCGGTTTCACCGTCGCACAGGGAGAGGAAATCAAATTCCCCTTTCTGCAGTTTTTTTGCTTCATATTCGCCCCGGATATAATAAGCGCAGGGCACATACCACCAGCTGCGCAGGGCGATGCCGGGGTTTAAGATGTATTTCATACAGTCTGCTCTTTTCTCTGTTTCACGGTGTCCGTCACCGTGAATTCCCCGAGATCATGATTTCATTTTGCCACTACTACCTGCCCGCTGACCGCGTCGGTGAATTGAATTCTCACATAACAATTAAAGGTACTGCCTGAATCAATATATCTTTCAAGCAGGACTGCCCATAAATCCTCGGACACACTTAAACCCATCTCAGCCAGATTTATATCAAAATCAATCACACTGGTTCCTTTTGCTACGCTCACCGTCACCGGAAACTGTACCTGTACCGTTTCCGCTGTGATGTCGTCTTCGATGACGACTTCAGAGGCGCAGGTGTCGTCGCAGGTGTCGCTGGAATCGGAGCCGCCTGTCACCTGATCCAGTTCCTCGTCCACGATTTCTCCGGTGACAGGGTTTATTATCTTCTGGTCTTTATTGTCCATAACAGTTCCTCCTTTTGTTGATTTGATTTTTTTGTTTTCCTTTGCTATCTGTTTCTACGACAAAACAGAGAAAAGGGAACCTGATTCGGCGGCGGCCGGCACAAAATTCTGCTTGCCTGTCGCAAGCCAGGTATTACAGAATCATACCATTTTTCCTCCCTGCTTTCAATATATTATTTTCCTTTTTCCGGCAAAAAACAAAATAACAGCTTTCCATTTTGCAACAAAAAGGGGATGCCAAACGGAAAAACATGTGCTATAATCACAACAATTCATTCCCCCGCTGCAGACTATACCATCAGGGGTACCGGCATGTCGGCGGATTCTTTATGCTCCTGCTGCCCGTACGCCGCTCTGCGGAAATAAAGAAGAAAGCAATATCCCCCCGGCGTGTTTTCATCGTATAGACAGACAGCCGAAGATAAAGAAGCATAAATCAGAGAATTTACGAGGAGGACTGCACATGAGAACCAAAAAACTGCAGCACAACATGGAGCTCGAAAGCTTCACGGAGACGCCGGCAGGATATGAACTGCCCGATGAGCAGCTGGATGGCGTGTCCGGCGGCTTGATAGATGAGGCAATATACCCGGTGATCCTGCACGTCCAGGCAGGGGTAGCTATCGACGATGTTGAATACACATTAAGCGAATACTGTCTGCTCAGTGAAGCAGCCGCAGAGGCAGCGGCATATCTGGTCGAAGAATGTTCAAGCGATTCTATTCATTTAAGTGTCGCTGTAAAGATAAAAATAACCAACGCCACTACATGGGAACTGCTTTAAGGCTGATACCGGTTTATACCGTGTCATTGTACAGCGATAACCGCTGTGGGGGGATTTCCTGTATAAACAGCAAAAAAGAATAAAAACAGGTCAAAAAACAAAGGAGGATTTGCAATGAATAACGGGGAAACGATCTTTACGGAGGAACTGATGCACAAAGCGAGGGAGTGTAAATCGCCGGAGGAAATCATCGCGCTTGCGAAAGAAAACGGCGTGGACATCACCGAAGCACAGGCGGAAGAATATTTTAAAATGCTCAGTCCCGTAAACGGGGAACTGGCAGACGAGGAACTGGATAATGTGTCTGGTGGGTGTGAAACGGTAACAGTGAAAGCAGTGGATGAGAAAGGCAACATCTATTCTCTAAATTATCTTCGAGTTGAAACGTATACTGTGTGCTTCACCGGATATAACTCAGGCACATGTTCAAGCTGCGATAAAGTGAACTATTATGAGGATAATTATGGTAACAAAATATATTACTGCACTAACTATGAAGTATGAAAGCTTTTTGACAGTACAAGTAGTACAAGCGACCTGACCCCAGGAAGAAAAAAGAAAACTATTCTTAAGACTTTGTCAAACGCATTCATACAGATTTCTGTACATACCTGGGGTCCACGGTTTATGGCACCGTGAACCCCAGGTAAATTGTTCGCCTTCCTGCAATGTCGTTTTTCATAAAGCATTCGTGTTGTTTAATGTAAAAATCAGAGCCAAATTCGTTGATTTTTACACGAATATATGCTATGCTATGTTCAGTACCTTCAGGGAGGTTAATTATGTATAGAAAAATCACGGGATTTTTGGAAAGCTGGAAAGCAAACAGATACCGCAAGCCCTTAATTTTGCAGGGAGCAAGACAGGTAGGTAAAACCTGGTCTGTTCTGGAATTTGGACGCACCCATTATGAGAATGTCGCATATTTCAATTTTGAAACGAATCCAAAATTGAATGAAACCTTCACGGAAAGCATAAGCCCTGAATATCTGATACCGATTTTGTCCCATATTGCAGGACAGACGATAGTAAAAGAAAAAACGCTGATTGTTTTTGATGAGGTGCAGCTTTGTGAAAGAGCTTTGACGAGCCTTAAATATTTCTGTGAGGATGCGCCGGAATATCATATCATTGTTGCAGGCAGTATGCTTGGCGTTGCAGTAAACAGGGCAAAGTTTTCTTTCCCTGTCGGTAAGGTAGATATGAAAACTCTCTATCCAATGGATATGGAAGAATTTATGTTAGCCTGCGGCGAAGATACCCTTGTGGAGCAGATTAAAAAGTGTTTTGAAACGAACACACCTCTGCCAGGTGCTTTACACGATGCGGCAATGCTGCTTTATCGTCAATATTTGATTGTTGGTGGTATGCCTGAATGTGTGACGCAGTTTGTCGGAACGAAAGACTATATCCTTGTCCGGCATACGCAGGATACTATTCTTACAAGCTATCTTAATGATATGAGCAAATATAACAATCTTAATGAAATTAAGAAAACAAGACTTGTTTATAACAATATCACAGTCCAGCTCTCAAAGAAAAACACCCGTTTTCAGTACAAGCTGATTAAAAAAGGCGGCAGGGCTTCCGAGTTTGAAAATGCGATTGAATGGCTTAGTCTGTCTGGTATCGTGTCACAGGTTTATAAAGCAGAGCAGATAAAAAAGCCGCTTGAAAACTACCGTGATATTGATGCTTTCAAAATCTATGTATCAGACTTAGGGCTGCTCTGTGCAAAAAAAGACTTAGCGGCAAATGATATTCTCTATATGGTTGACGAAATAAACGATTTCAAGGGTGGCATGGCTGAGAACTATGTCAATGTGCAGTTATCCATTAACGGCTACAACACCTACTATTGGGAGTCCGGGCGCGAGGCTGAAATTGACTTTATTATTCAGCGTGACGGACAGCTTATCCCGATTGAGGTCAAATCCGCAGACAATACCAGAGCCAAGAGTTTAAATCTGTATATGCAAAGACATCAGCCCGCCTACGCTATCAAGCTCTCTGCAAAAAACTTTGGCTTTGAGGACGGAAAAAAGACGGTTCCTCTCTACGCCGCATTTTGTATCTAAACATTTCGTTTATACAAACATTTGTTTGCTATTTTCGTACATGTGTGCTATACTGAGGAAAACATATGTACGAAGGAGGTACCAATTATGCCTGGAACCATTACACCGAAGCAACAGGAAATCCTCGAATATATAAAAAGTGAGATCCTGCAACGCGGCTTCCCGCCGGCTGTCCGGGAGATCTGTCAGGCAGTTCACCTGAAATCCACATCCTCCGTTCACTCCCACCTGGAGTCACTGGAGAAAAACGGATATATCCGGCGTGACCCGACCAAGCCGCGCGCGATTGAGATTCTGGACGATTCCTTTCAGATGGTACGCCGCGAGATGGTAAGTGTCCCCATCGTCGGCACAGTGGCTGCCGGTGTGCCGATTCTGGCAGAGCAGAACATTGACAGCTATTTCCCGATTCCGGCCGAATATATGCCGAACGAGCAGTCTTTTATATTGCGTGTGAAAGGCGAGAGCATGATCAATGCCGGCATCCTCGATGGCGACTGTGTCCTGGTCCGCCAGCAGCAGACCGCGGAAAATGGGGATATCATTGTCGCACTCATCGAAGACTCTGCCACAGTCAAAACCTTTTACAAAGAAAACGGGCATATCCGCCTTCAGCCGGAAAACGATACCATGGATCCGATTATCGTCACGGATCTTGCCATCCTTGGAAAGGTTTTTGGCGTGTTCCGGTTCTTCTGAGGGTTTTCTGCAATCGGATAGGGGAACGCCCTTCCCCCCTATCCGCCGCGCCAGGCCGCGTCCAATGCCATAAGGATTGCCAGCGAAGTCGGAGGATGCTGAGTGCCAGTGGCACTCGTTTAGCGCCGACCGAAGCGAAGCCGTAGATCCTTATGGCGTGCGCTTTAGCCGGAATAATTCCTTGCGCGGCTCGTGTGCATAATAATTTGCGGATAGGGGGGGAAACTCCCTATCCGATTGCAAATAACGCCTGAGGGCTCTTTTATGCCGCACAGCTGTAATTATAATTCAAACCGGTTCTTCTTCAGGCCGTCAAGCAGCTCTCTGGGCATCGCAAGGTGGAATCCGCCCGGATTCAGCAAAAAGCCCTTGGCGTCCTTAAGCAGCAGTTTTGAGAGATTGTCGAACGGAACAACGATCGCCCGGAACCTGTTTTCTTTATTAAATTTGAGAAGCTCAGTAGGATCTGTGAAAAGTGGCTGCAGAATATCGCCATTCTTATTTTTCAGGATCGGCAGACGGTATTTGCGGTTCTGCAGCTTCTCCGCATCGCTCTCCGGGCCGTCAAAAAGCTCGATCGGCACTACGTAGCGCGCTTTCATAAGATTCACAGAAAGCTCCTCCTCCAGATCCGGCAGCATTGTCTTCTGCTCATTAGGAACCGGGCGCCCCGCTTCCTGCATAAAGTACAGACCAGTCAGCTGCAGCTGCGGATTCAGCACCGGCTGCTGCTCTTTCGGGCGTTTGGAATAATCCGGCTGTCTTACCATGTCCTCCAGGGCAAGTGTCTGCTTCCCGCTGCTGTTTACAAAGACCATTTCATTGATTCCGATTGTGAAGAGGGAGGCAAAAAATTCCAGGAATTTCTTGTTCGGATATTTGATCCCTTTCAGCAAAAGCTTCTGTTCCGTGTAGGGCTTTGCGAACTCCTGCAGCTGTTCTTCCGAATCAAACAGCCATACCTGATCGTTAAAGGTCTCGGGATCACATACAACCAGCGGCATATTGGTAAAGGTACAATAAGCCACAATCAGGCTTGTCTTTTTTTGGATACTTCTTGCCAGAAATTTTTTATCTACAGCCATTTCACTTCTCTCCTGCCACTTCTAAAAATATTGAACCTTCAAGGTTTTTCGTTCTTGTCGTCCAGCTCCTCGATGGATGTCTCTGTGCCGTCCCGCCAGATTCTCTCCAGATCATAAAACAGACGGTTTTCCGAATCAAATACGTGCACGATCATATCGCCATAGTCAATCAGAATCCAGTTCGCGGTGCGGTAGCCCTCCGTCTGCCTGGCGCGGTATCCCGCCTTGTACAGAACCTCCTCTACATGGTCTGCCATGGCCTGTATCTGATTGCGGTTCGACCCTGAGGCAATGATAAAATAATCTGCCAGGACCGATACCTTCTCTATGTTGATAATTTTAATATCCTCCGCCTTTTTATCCGCGAGTGCCTGATAAGCCAGGCGGGTCATCTCTTTTGCCGCAAGCTCTGCCATACATTAATCCTCCGTTTCTCCGATGAAATTTTTGTAATAATTATAAGCTACCAGCGACTGATTATCAAGGGGAGCCTTTTTTTCTTTTATATAAGCAAGCGTGTCCCGGAGCGTCATATAGACAGCCAGGTCAATGTCTGAAAAAGCCAGATGGCGGATACGTGCCAGATTGGGTGCTTTTACCCGCCCCGGCTCGATATAGTCCGCTAAAAAAATAATTTTTTCAAGCAGGGTCATATCCGGTTTTCCCGTCGTATGGCAGCTGATCGCGCTCAGAATCTCGGGATCCTCCACCCCATATTTGTCCTTTGCGATACAGGCTCCCAGCTTCGCGTGAAGAAGATGCGGGGCGGCACGTTCGACCGGGGAAACCGGCACCTTGTAATGCCCGCAAAGACGGAGCTTCTGCGCATTCGGGATGCATTTCGCGCAGTCATGCAAAAGCCCTGCCACACAGGTGCGCGTGACATCCTCATCATGGCACATTGCCAGGGACGCCGCCGTATACATGACTCCCTCCGTGTGGATGAAGCGCTCTTCGTCAAGCTCTTTCTTCAGCTTTTTCTGTATTTTTATGATATTATAGTCGCTCATTGTACGCCTGGCTCCCGTAAATATCATTTTTTTCTATAAAATCCGCAACGGCCGCAGGAACATAGCTGCGGATGGAACGCCCTTCCCGGCAGAGCCTCCGAAGCTCTGTGGATGAAATGGGTATCCGGGGAGTATTCAGCATGAAAATAGATGCATGATAGCGCTGCTCTAACTCGCTGGCCTTTCCCTGGAGCACTTCCAGAGGATATTCATCGCGGATGGCGGCCGCGAGATGGCAGCATCTGCAGATGATCTCCGGATGATACCAGGTGTCCATGGCCATCAGGGAATCCGCGCCGATGATGAAAAAAAATTCCGTATCCGGCTTTTCATCCTTCATCCGCAGAAGAGTATCCTTTGTATAGGATAGTCCGCCCCGGCGCATCTCCTCCTGGTCAAGCACGAACTGCGGATAATCAGAAATCGCATATTGCACCATGGCAAGTCTCTGCGAATCTGTCGCACCCTCCGGCCTGGTCCTCTTGTGGGGAGGATTTCCTGCAGGCAGGAAAAGCACCTCATCCAGAGTCAGCTGCCGGTAAGCCGCGTCAGCCAGAGCCAGATGACCGTTATGAATCGGATCAAATGTCCCTCCCATAATGCCGATCCGCCGAATCCCCGGTTTTCGTCCTGCTTCCATTTCCATACCTCATCTGGCCAGACCTTTATCTGGGCAGCTCTATTTTCTGCTTCTCATCCTTTCCCGGCCGGTAAAGGACGATTTTCTTGCCAATCACCTGCACGACCTGGGAATGGGTACGCCCGGCGACCATCTGCGCAAGCTCATGCGGATCATCCATGCAGTTGCGCAGCACACTTATTTTCAGCAATTCCCGCGCTGCGAGAGCCTCATCAATGGCTGCTGTCAGCTCCGGCGTCAGTGAAGCTTTGCCGATCTGAAAAGCCGGCTCCATTGTCATGGCAAGGCTCTTGAGATAAGCCCTTTGTTTACTCGTCATCTGTCCATTACTCCTTATAATAGTCAAACTGCATGTCGTACATGCGCACGGTATCACCATCCTGGACTCCAAGCGCCTCCAGCTGCTCTAATATGCCATTTTCGCGCAAAAACCTCTGAAAAAACTGGAATCCCTTTTCGGAATCGAGGTTCGTATAGCCCAGCATCCGCTCAATGCGCGGGCCCTCTACAAGGAACGTATGCGCGTCCTCAGACGATTTTTCAACCGTAAACGGCAGGTTCTTTCCGGTAAAATGAGCATCCGGGTCGTATTCGGCCTCAAAGACCGTCGTCTCCCGGGGCAGATCCTTTAACATCTGCTGCACGTACCGCAGGAGCACATTTACCCCCCGCCCGCTGACCGCGGAAATCCCAAAAACAGGAATCCCCTTTGGCTCGAATTCCTTCTTGATTCTGGTAAGAGGATGCGTCTCTCTTTCTTCTTCCTCTGCTCTGAGGGCATCCAGCTTATTCGCCGCGATCACCTGCGGACGGTCCGCGAGATCCTCGCGGTAGGCTTTCAGCTCCTCATTGATCTTATAGATATCTTCAATCGGATCGCGACCCTCCACAGAAGCCGCGTCCACCAGGTGGATCAGCACCTTCGTCCGCTCGACATGGCGCAAAAACTCGTGGCCGAGGCCGGCTCCCTCCGAAGCGCCCTCGATCAGCCCCGGAATATCCGCGATCACAAATCCCTCGCCGTCCAGGTCGACAACGCCCAGATTCGGGGACAGCGTAGTGAACGGATAATCAGCGATCTTCGGATTCGCATTTGTGACGCGTGACAGGAAGGTAGACTTGCCGACGTTCGGGAAACCTACAAGCCCTACGTCCGCAATCATTTTCAGCTCCAGCAGTACCTCCAGCTCCTTCGCCTCCTGCCCGGGCTGCGCGTACTTCGGCGCCTGCATCGTCGGCGTCGCGTAATGCATATTACCAAAGCCGCCCCGGCCTCCCCGCAGGATCACGCAGGAGCGGTTCTCGCCGGACATATCCGCGATCACCTCGCCGGTAGCTGCCTCCTTAATCACGGTGCCTGCCGGAACCTTTAAAACCAGATCCGCACCGCTTGCGCCATGACAGCGGCGCTTGCTGCCGGGCTTACCGTCTTCCGCCGAAAACTTTCTCTTATGCCGGTATTGGATCAGCGTTGTCTCACCGCTGTCAATCTCAAAAATGACATCTCCGCCCCTGCCGCCGTCTCCGCCATCGGGACCGCCGTCGGGGATATATTTCTCTCTCCGAAAGCTGACATGCCCGTCTCCGCCCCTGCCGGAACGGATCATAATTTTCACTCTGTCTGCAAACATATAAACTACCTTTTCTGCAATCGGATAGGGGAACGCCCTTCTCCCCTGTCCGCTGTGCCTGGCCGCGTCCAGCGTAAGCTGGAATAATTCCTTTCTCGGCTCGTGTGCATCATAGAAAGAAGGCTTCAAACCACAATCTGATTTGAAGCCTTCGGTAAACTCTATTTGGCTGCAACCGGATGAACGGAAACCTGCTTCCTGTCTCGACCAAGTCTCTCAAAACGCACGATCCCGTCTGCCGTTGCAAACAGCGTATCATCGCCTCCGCGACCGACATTCAGACCCGGATGGATCTTTGTGCCGCGCTGTCTGTAAAGAATATTTCCGGCTTTTACAAACTGTCCGTCCGCTCTCTTCGCCCCGAGCCGTTTCGCCTCGGAATCTCTGCCATTCTTGGTAGAGCCGACGCCCTTTTTATGAGCGAAGAACTGAAGGTTCATTTTTAACATTCCTTACACCTCCTCAAATGTCAGGGTAATATATTCCATTCCATATTCTGCCTGTATGTTCTGAATTCCAAGCAACAGGCTGTTCATCAGCAAAGAAGTCGCCTCCGAAACGTCCCTGGTAAAGCTCATCCGGAGATAGCCGCCGTCCTCTGACAATTCCTGTTCGAAATAGTCGTCTGTAAAGGCTTCAATCGAATTGGCCGTGTTCAGAGCCAGTGCCGAGACCGCCGCGCAGAGGATGTCCTCTCCTTCCTCCCTGTACCCGGCATGCCCACGGAATAAAAAACCTCTGTACTGATCTTTTGCTTTCCACACAGTAACTTCAATCATAATGATCAACCTGATTATGCGTTGATCTTTTCGATCCGAACCTGTGTATACTGCTGCCTGTGGCCGTTCTTTTTGTGATAGCCGGTCTTTCTCTTATACTTGTAAACGATGACCTTTTTCGCCTTCGCATTGCGAAGAACGGTAGCTGTGACGCTGGCTCCGGCAACATCCCCGGCGACCTTCAGCGCCCCGTCATCACTTACCGCAAGCACCTGGTCAAACGTAACAGATTCGCCTTCTTCTACACCCAGCTTTTCCACTCGAATGATATCGCCCTCGGCTACTTTGTACTGTTTACCACCTGTTGCAATAATTGCGTACATATGGCACACCTCCTGTCTATCATTACTCGCCAGATATGGTGACCGTGACCACGGCGCTTAAACCTCTCTGTGCGGCATACCTGTTTATATTAGCACATGAATACAGCAGAGTCAAATGTTTTTTGTATTTAAAATAAAGATAACGACGCAATGTGTCAGGAGACTGAATCCTTTGAGACCTCATTTCCGTAAGGGGTTTCATATTTCCCATATTTCCCATATTTTCCGTACTTGCCATATTTTCCATAGTAGGAACTCCTGCTGTAGTCCACTTTATTTAAAATTACGCCAAGGATCGGAGTATTGGTCTTTTCGAGCTGCCTTTTGATGTCCTGCTCAAACCGGTAGCTGTTCCACCCTTCCTCAATTACGATGACAGAGCCGTCACTCTTGCTAGCGATAATCGCGCTGTCGACCACACTCCCGAGCGGAGGGGAATCAATCAGAATATAATCATAGCTTTCACGGAGTGCTTCCAGCATATGCTCAAAATAAGTACTGCTCAGCAGCTCGGATGGATTTGGCGGTACCGGGCCGGCAAAAGCCATATAAAAATTAGGAACATTTGTCTGGCAGATAATATCTACCAGGGAAGCCTGTTTTGAAAGAAAATGAGTCAGTCCCTTCATCGACCCTGTCGCGTCCACTCTTCCTAACAGCGCGGATTTCCTCAGATCTGCGTCAAGAAGGAGCACCTTCTTGCCAATCTCGGAAAGCGAAATAGCCAGATTCAGAATAATATAGGTCTTACCCTCATTTTGCGTGCAGGAAGTAAAAACAATTGCCTTCTTATCACTTCCACAGAACTGAAAATTTGTACGAAGAGACTTGCAGGCCTCGGCACTGTAATAATTAAGCTCCGGTTTTTTTATCTCTATGTATTTCATCGGCTGCTTTTCCTGCCTTTCTTTTTGCGTTCCTTTTTCTTGCGCTTCTTCTTTTCCCGTACGAGCGTTTCATCCAGAGGCATGGAGCCGAGAACGCTCAGGCCAAGATAACGCTCCACGTCATCCGAAGTCTTTACCTTGTCGTCAAGTATAAAAACAACGACAATCACTGCGAGGGAAGCTACAAAGCCGAGCAGTGCCGCGATAATTACGTTTCTCGATATACTTGGGCTCGATTTCTCGGTTGGAATATTGGCGGAATCGACAATGTTTACCGACTCCAGCTCCATAATATCCTTAATATGTACCACCGAGGCCTGGCAAACCGCATCCGCGATATCCCGTGCCATAAAAGGATCCGGGTCTGTGGCGCTGATCGACACGACTCTTGTGTCCGACTCCGCGGACACCGTTAATACTTTTAATAATCCCTCGTATGTAACATCAAGGTCAAGCTCATCAATAACAGCCTCAATTACCGTGCGGTTCTGAATCATTTCAATGTAATCTTTTGTCAGGTACGTACTGCTTGTAATATCACTGCTCGTGACCGTGTCAGTTGACTGGCGGTTTAAAACGTAAATCTTGGCTGTGGATGTATACTGAGGAGTGATAAACCAGGCTGTAATCGCGAAAGAAATGATCGAGCATAACGCAACTGCCAGAATCACGTATCCTATTTTACTGATAATAAAGGAAAAAATTTCCCCAAGATCTATTTCTATCTCGTCATTGTTTTGTACGTCTGTTTCCATCCTTTTCCTCCTGAAAGTTATTCGTTCGTCAAAGTACCTTCATCCGGCCTGCCACAGTGGTTTTCAATGGAAATTCCCCATGAAGCTTATCAGGAATACCTGTCATATGACATGACAGCGGTCTTCAACGTCTTGATTATATACTCTGGCCGGGATTTTGTAAAGAATTTATTTAGCTTTATGAGATATAAAAATCGCATAAAAATCTGGCTAAAAATCTGGCTCTGCCGCAAGCTGTTCCCGGAGCGGCCGCTCTTTTTTCATGCGTGTAATTTCTACCAGAGAAAGCTTTGTCATATCCACAAGAGTCGTCCGGATCGGGTCCTGGCGCAGCAAGCCGTCCAGATACAGGAGCAGTTCCTCCTCATCCTCGTTTGATTCCATATTTATGAAGTCAATCAGAATGATACCGCTCAGATTCCTGAGCCGGATCTGTCTGGCCGCCTCCAGGGCGGCTTCCCTGTTTATCTTATAAAATGCTTTCTGCCTGTCTTTTGCATGTCCCTCATATTTGCCTGTGTTCACGTCAATAACACTCAGAGCCTCCGTGGGCTGGATCACAAGGTAACCGCCGGATTTCAGCCAGACGCGGTCGCCAAGCGCACTTTCCAGCTGCTTTTCGAGAGAATATCGTTTGTAAAGCGGCTGGAGATCATCGTGTAAGAGCGTAAGCTTAGGCACGTCCTCCGGCTGATAAAGCGACAGATATTCTCTGGCCTCTTCCCAGATCGTTTCGTCATCTGTGACGAACTGCTCCGCTGATTTATCATAGAGATCACTCAGACGCGCAATCCATGTATGCGGCCCGGAATACAGGCAGCTATAGCATACCCTGTGCATGGCGTCTGCAGCCAGGGACTGGAACATCGCAAATAACCGGAGCATATCCTTTTGAAGCGTCGGCTGGTCAACGCCTTCGGCGTTCGTGCGGACAAGCCAGCCGCATTTGCGCCCGGATGCTGCAGACACTGCCATCTGGGCGTCCTCTGCCTCAATCGTCTTCACCAGTCCGGTCAGCCGCAGCTTTTCCTCTCTATTCAGCTTCGAAGAGGCGCTGATCTGTTTTTTTCCGACTGTCAGAAGTATATATTTCCCATGAAAGGTCAGATTTGTAGTGACCGATGGATATTTGGTCTTAATGGCTTCCCTGGATACCTGTACGAGCAATTCATCGCCCTGCTGAGGCCTGGGAGAGCTTCCCTTTTTTGTGTAAATCGAATGATCCAGCTCACTCAGGGGAATATAGCAGACCGTATTTGGCGCAATTTCAACAAAAGCCGCGCCAATGGTTCTGGAAATATCCCGGATCCTACCGATATACAGGTTTCCCAGGATGGATTCCCGGCTTTCACTGTCGCAGTGTATCTCAACCGCGCGTCCGTTTTCCAGCAGAAAGGAATAAATGGCTCCCCGCATTTTACAAATAAGATACTGGTTCATAATATGACTCCGAATTTTCAGACAAAAAAGACCCCTGGCCGGGAGCCGTGAGAGGCAGCTGCCGGTTACAGCACGATTTCAGTCCCAAGATCATAGAGTGACTTCAGATGTCGTGATCCGTCTGTCCCGATATCGGCATAAATTTCGCGGCGATTGATTTCATACGCAAACGGATCCGAAGGAACACCGAGTGCGTCCAGGTAAGTATCCAGGACAAGCTCCGGCTTCAGATTTTCCACACTTCCGGCGGCAAGCTGCAAAAACAGGGTGTCCTCATCCAGAAACCACTCATAAATCATCGGGCGGATATCCACTTCCTTTTCAGAACGCTTTGTCTTTTTCATAACAGGGATGTGCTCCTGTGCAAAGAAGGAGGAAAATCCGCTTTTCCAATCCGGCTCCGGCATGCGTCCCTTTCGAAAACGCAGCGTATAATCCGCCGCGGCGACAAGGGTCATAGCCTTGTCCGCCCTGCCCTCCGGTATGCGCACAAAACCGGTCACCAGCAGCTCTTCCGTGCCCGCCTGATTAAGCCGTTCGATCGCTTCCTTTGAGGATACCGGAGTCTGAAGCTCCATATCCATATACTCTGCGTCGCTTGTCAGGCCGGTGCCGAGCGGGGACGCAAAAGACATGATCATATGGGGGCTGAATCCTTCTGTATAAGTGACATCCAGTCCCGCTCTGCGGATGGTCTTCTGGAAATAGCGCATGACATCGAGATGTCCGATAAATTTCATATTCCCTTTTTTGGAAAACCTAACCCTTACTTTCAACACAGACACCTCCTCCGTAACAGCCGGCGCCGCACCCGGAACATTTCTGCCTGCAATTCGGCGTGACAGAAGCTTCCTTTGCTTTCTGCCATTCTTTTTTCAGAAACTGTTTCGTCACGCCGATGTGAATAAAATCCCAGGGAAAGATTTCATCCTCGCCACGCTCCCGGGTCGTATAAAAATCCATATCCAATCCGGTACGCGCAAAAGCATCCAGGTAGCGGTCATAGTTCCAGAACTCTGTCCAGGCGTCATACAGGGCTCCATGCCGGTAAGCATCCAGAATCACGCTCGCCACGCGCCTGTCGCCTCTGGCGAAAACTCCCTCAAGGAGCGTCACGTCCGCCTGATGCCAGTTGTAGCGGATGCTTTTGTGATTTAGCGTCTCCTTGATCTCGTGGTTGACTGTTTTCGCAAATCCCAGATAATCGCCCGCAGGATGCATGGAGGCCCACTGAAACGGCGTGAAAGGCTTTGGCACAAAGAAAGAGGTGCTTACCGTAATCTGACACTTGCCATTTCGTTCTTCTTTGGGTAGTTCATAGTATTTTCTGGCAATCGCGTCCGCCAGGTGCGCGATGGCCCTTCTATCCGGATCCGTCTCATAGGGGAGGCCAAGCATAAAATAAAGCTTGACCTTATTCCAGCCGCCGCGGAAGGCTTCCGAAGCGCCCTGCAGAATCACTTCTTCTGTCAGTCCTTTATTAATCACATCCCGCATACGCTGGGATCCGGCCTCCGGTGCAAAGGTCAGACTGCTCTTTCTGACATCCTGCACCTTGCTCATGACATCCAGAGAGAAGGAGTCAATACGAAGTGAAGGAAGGGAAATATTGATCTTCCGGCTCTGGCACTCCTCCATCAGGAACCCGACAAGCTCACCCAGCTCACTGTAATCGCTGGAGCTGAGCGAGCTCAGGGAGATCTCCTCGTGTCCTGTCGCACTCAGCATCCGTGAAGCATGCTCCTTCAGAGAGTCCAGGGAGCGCTCTCTTGTCGGGCGGTAAATCATGCCTGCCTGGCAAAAACGGCATCCCCGGATACAGCCGCGCTGGATCTCCAACACCACCCGGTCCTGGGTCACCTTCATATAAGGCACCACAGGCTTCTCCGGATAAGGCGCACTGCTCAGGTCCATGACGACCTGTTTTTCAATCACGGCCGGGACATCCGGCTCTTTCGGGAGAAAGGACGCGATCGTCCCATCCTCCCTGTAGGTCACCGCGTAAAGAGACGGCACATAAATGCCGGGGATTTTTGACGCTCTGCGCAGAAAATCATCCCGCGGGGCCTGTTCGGCGCGGCACTGCTCATAGAGGTCGAACAGCTCGTCATATACGGTCTCACCCTCGCCGATGTAAAACAGATCGAAAAATGCGGCCAGAGGCTCCGGGTTGTAGGCGCAGGGGCCTCCCCCGATCACAATCGGATCCGACTCGCAGCGGTCTGCGGCAAGCAGCGGAACCTGCGCCAGATCCAGAATCTGCAGTACATTGGAATAGCAGAGCTCATACTGCAGCGTTACGCCGATAAAGTCAAAGTCACGGATCGGATCCTGGGACTCCAGGGCAAATAACGGTATTTTTTGCTCGCGCATAATTTTGTCAAGATCCACCCACGGCGAAAAGACGCGCTCACACCAGACATCCTCGCGTCTGTTAAACATGTCATATAAAATCTGCATTCCTAAGTGGGACATGCCGATCTCGTATACGTCGGGAAAGACAAATGCAAATCTTAATGATATATCTGCAATATTTTTTACTACAGAATTTATTTCGCCCCCGATGTATCGGGCCGGCTTCTCTACCGAGAGAAGGATTTCGTCACGAAGTGCCAGTTTTCTCATGGAATATCTATCCTGCCTTTACAGTTCTGTCTTTAAAATCTGTACGAATCTTATCAAAACAAAAAAAGATCCTCGCAGCACCCTGCACATTTTTATTGTCACCATTTTAAGGTTTATCCGCAGGAATGTCAATGAATTAATTTCGCAGGGCGCGTGCAGCGTAAGCTGCTAATTTCTTTACGCGCCCCGCGCACATAGAAAAAGCGGGGAGGCCTTCATCTCCCCGCTTTTTGTACATGCGGCCGTCAAAGCAGCCGCATCTGCTTAAAGCTTACTCAAGCCCGTAGGTCTCGTTGATCTGCTCCTGCAGAGCTGCGGTCACTTCCTCGATACCCGCGTCGATCAGGGCCTGCTGGTACTCCGCTACGATCTCTTCCGCCGTACCGGTATATTTGCCATAAGCGATCTGCTTCATGTAGTTCGTATGGATTTCAGAGATATTATCAATCATATACGAAATCTCATCGACATTTGCGATAAACTGGCTGTACTGATACGCAATCGCGATCTCATCATACTCAGCATAGAGCTCTTCGATGGCATCCCAGTTGTACTCTGCGTTCTTCAGCTCAAGGTCATCATTGCGGCCCCACCAGAAGTTCACCATACCGGCGATGTTCTGTGTCTCAGAATCATAGTCTTCCGGAGTCGTCTTGTATCCGTCCTCGGTGATCTCATAGGAAACGCCCTCGATACCATAGTTGAACAGACGGTAGCAGGTCTCATCATTGCGGAGCAGGTCATAAACCATCAGAGCTCTCTCCGGGTTCTCGCTGGCCGCGGAAACTGCCATCACACCATGCGTAACAGACAGAGAAACCAGGTTGCCGCTCTCTTCGCCAAAGTAGAAGAAGCCAACCTCTGCATCCTCATCGGTGTCATAGATCGTGTTCGCGTCGGTGTCGCTGCAAAGATCGGTCCAGGTCTGGGTGTGATGCTGCTCAGCCGCCACCTGGCCTACGCGGAACTCATCGCGGTTGTTCAGGTCCGTGTTGTTCAGAACGTCGGTCATCCATACGCCCATTTCATCCCATTCCTTCATCAGCTCGGCGAACTCCACCAGGAGATCCGTCTCGGTCAGATACGGAGAATAGATGGTGTAAGGATCATCCGAAGTGCCGCCCCACATAGCGCCGGAGTTGATGCCGTCGATGGAAATGTAGTTCGTGTTGGATGTGATCCAACCGCCAACCATCGTCGCATACTGTGTGCCGTCCGCGTTCCACGCATAGAGCAGGTCGTCGCCGTAAGCTTCGATGACATATGCGAAGTAGGTCGTCATATCCGCCCAGCTGTTGACGCCATCCTCAAGGCCGGCCTCTCTCGCCCAGTCAAGACGATAAGAAAAACCGTGGTTGGTCCACTGTGCGTAATTGTCCTCCGGGATAAAATAGATATCTCCGTTATACGTGCAGGCTTCCCAGCTCTCATCTGATACATTTGCCCAGGTTGCCGGAGCATAGGTAGCGAGCATTTCCTCAGACAGCTCAAGGAAAGCGCCGTTCTTTGCGTTCGGCCATGCATCCAGCCAGTCCGTGGAAGATCCTACCAGGTCAACAGAGCCGTCCATGCTCGCCAGAGTCAGGTTGTAGTTGGAAAGATAATCCGTCCACTCGATGTAGTAGATCTCGATCTCCGCATTCACCTTCTCGGTCAGGATCGCGTTCAGCTCGTCCAGCATCGCGTTCAGGTTGTCAAGAGCCTCACCGGTCGGCTTGTCGCCTGTGGTCATATAATTGATGACTACATGCTCAGAGGTGTCTACATCCTCCCAGCCTGCCCAGTAATCGGTGGTCTCTTCCTCTGCCGACGCGGTCATGCCCACGCTCATCATGGACAGCACCATTGCAGACGTCAGCAACAGTGAAATCATTTTTCTTTTCATTGATTTCCTCCTTTTGAATGAATTGATAGTAACGAGCGGCAAATAATCTTTGCCGACAGGCTCTTACCGGCAGCTCCCAGGGGAGCTGCCGATTGCTATATTATCCCGCAGTGGCAGACATTCCCTCCTGCCAAAGCTGTGCGAAGCACACGCACATGGCCCGAGCCATCCTGCACCGTTTTCCGGAAACAGCTCCCGGATCCGGCCGGCATTTAAGGATGCTCGCCGCCGGACGATGCGTCGGAAGCCTTCTCTGCGGAAGAATATCATAAATACAGGGGTAAAAGATCCGGCACTTTTGATTTTGTCATGTCGGCACATGCCAAAGCCAAAATCAGCCCTTCACAGCGCCTACCGTGATACCTTTTACAAAATACTTCTGCACGAACGGATACACCAGCACCACCGGGCCGGTGGCGAGCACCGCGTTCGCCATTTTTACGCTGACTGTCGGAATATCCGTGACGTTGACGTACTGTCCGGCTACGGACTGTTTCAGCGTGGATGTCTTGTTTACAACTTCATAGAGCATGTACTGCAACGGCTTCACATCTACCTTGGAGCTTAAAAACAGGGAGGACTGATACCACTCATTCCAGTAGCCAAGTGCCAGGAACAGGCCGATAGTCGCCAGCGCCGGCTTCAGCATCGGGAGGATCAGGGAATAGAAAATTCTGAAATCCCCCGCGCCGTCGATCTTTCCGGATTCTGTGATCTCGTGCGGAATCGCTTTGACAAAATTCTTCATCAGAATGATCAGCCACGGCGACATTAACAGCGGAAGCCAAACCGCCAGATAGCTGTCCTTCAGGCCATAGGTCTGCGTTATCAGCAGATAATACGGCGCAAGGCCGGCCGAGAACAGGCTCGTGAAGTAAATGTAAAATGAAATAATGTTCCGGAAGAAAAAGTCCTGTCTCTGCAGCGCGTATCCGGTCATGGCGATGATGGAAAGTCCCACCAGCGTGCCGGTCACCGTCATAATAATCGTCAGCGCGTAAGACTGGAAAATCAGCCCGCCGCCAAGGACCATGGAATAAGCCTTCAGCGTAAATTCTTTCGGGAAAATCTGTACGCCGTAGGTGTTGATCGACGCCTCCGAGGTAAAGGACGTGCCGATGATAATGAGAAACGGAATAATACAGCATACAGCGTAAATCGTGACAAACGCGTAGCCAAATCCGCGGATAATCATATCCGATCTTCCCAGCTTGATTTTCGCGCTGGAATCCATTAAATCCATATCTTTTTTTGCCATTGTCCGAGACCTCCTATACTTAGAACAGGGAATAATCCGGTTCTATCTTCTTTACGATAAAGTTGACTACCATTACGATCACGAAACCGATCACAGACTGATACAGGCCCACGGCCGAAGCGGTGGAGAAGTTGAAGTCTGTCAGGGTCGCGCGGTATACGTAGGTCTCAATGATATCCGTCGTGCTGTACAGCAGCGAGTTCGTACCAATGATATTGTAGAACAGTCCGAAGTTGCCCTTCACGATGCCGCCGAGCGCGAACAGAAGCAGGATGACGATCGTGCCCTTCAGGGATGGAAGAATGATGTAGCGGATCCTCTGGAAGCCATTCGCGCCGTCCACCTTCGCCGCTTCGAGCATGGACTCGTCAATGCCCATAATCGCCGCAAAGTAGACGACAGAATTGTACCCGGTCTGCTGCCACAGGTACACGATTACCAGAATCACAGGCCACACGGACGCATTCGAGTACGGGGCAAACAGCTCCAGGCCCAGCGATCCGAGTACGCCGTTCACAAAGCCGCTGTCATAGTTCAGAAGGTAAAATACCAGCAGGCCGACCAGTACCTGGGAAATGAAGTACGGCAGGAACATGATGGTCTGCGATACCTTGACAAACTTTCTGCTCCGGAGCTCGTTCAGAAGGATCGCGACAAACACTGCCATGACATTTCCGAGAAGGATGAACGCCAGATTGTAGAGGATCGTATTCCTCGTCAGCTGAAAGAGCTTACCCGACGAAAACAGGAACTTAAAATTCTGAAATCCGATGAACGTACTTCCGAAAATACCGTCCCGGTAATTATATTTTACAAACGCGACATAAATGCCCGGCAGAGGCATATAGTTAAACGCAAAGAAGAAAAGGACGGCAGGGAGACACATCAGAATCAGTACTCTGGACTGCCAGACCTTTTGTCCAAACGTCAGCTTGCTCTTATACTTTTTTACAGCTACTTTTTCCTTCGATTTCATAAAACCTTCCTCTCATTTCCTGACCCGGATGGGCCGAATCCCAGATTTTGCCATTGTGAATCCGCACTTTTTTGCAGATACAGGACAACCGCCATTTGTCACGACACCGTACTGCCTTCAATGATCCTGGTGGGCAGCTTCGTCCGGTACCGGATTTCCCTGCCATTAATCATATTCAGCAATATTTCCACGCATTTCTTTCCGTGTCCGAAGGGATCTGTCGACAGCGTTGTCAGGGGCTGCTCTACATAACGTCCTACATAAGAGCCGTCAATTCCAACAACGGAAACATCCTGCGGAATCCTTCGTCCAAGCTCACGCATACGCTTGCAGAACCCATATGCCATCTCATCATTGAAACAGACAACCGCCGTCGCGTCAGTTTTTCTTTTCAGAAAAGCATCGGCGGCATGCATCCCTTCTCCAAAAAAATCATCTTCTATGTAGGCATTCCGCCCGTTCTCACCTTCCTCCGGGGCCTCCGGCCTGTGGGAATCGAAATCCACGCTTTCACCGGTCAGTCCAAAAAAGTAATCCATCATCCGGTCCCCGGCCTCAGACACCATAAAACTCTTCCATGCCAGAAAGCGCGGACCGTTTTCCTCAAAAACATAAGGTGACACATACGCAATCTTATGATGTCCATGGAGGATCAGATACTCTAAGAGCATATTCATTCCTTCCCACAGATCACATCCGACCACCGGAATGGATCTTGTAAAGGTAACCGGATCATCATAGGTGGCAACAATGGCCGGAAGGAAATAATTTTTCCCTTCATTTCTCAAATATCTTTCCGCCACAATCGCGTCTGCTAAAATCAGGCCATCGGTCATTAATTCCCGTATATTGCAAAAATTCAGGGAACCACAGACCGCCACGATATAATTCTGCTCCTCTGCAGCCCTGCACATGCCTTCATACAGCTCTGTATTGTACGCATTTTTTATGTTCTTGCTATAAAAAAGGATCTGCCGCGTCCTCTGCTGCATCAGAGACATCGCTTTCGGATTGGGAAAATATCCCATCTTTTCCGCAATCTTTAAAATCTTCTCCCTTTTTTCCGCCTTGACGTATCCACTGTTGTTCAGCGCACGGGACACGACGGAAACAGAGACACCAGCTTCCCGGGCAATATCTTTTCTGGTAACCATATACAGTTCCTCATATTTTCCAAAGCGTATGTCCTATTCACCTGCATCCACTTTCTGAAATCCTTCTGTCCGGGAACAACAGGGTAAAAACATGATCATAATTTATCAAAAACAGATGGCATTCAGCCATGTTTGCTATCACTTTTGTACTTAAAATCTTTTTAAATTATATTCTCCCATTTATTATTTATCAATTCCTGAATATCTGGTCGCGCGACCATATGTGAAAATGCCCATATGGAGCCTCGTTCAGCCTCCCCGGTAAAGTTTCTTTTCACCGCGCGAAAAAAATGATGAATCTGTCATCCAAAAAATAGTTTTACAAACCGCTGAACCCGTCTTATAATGTGCTTGTCGGAATGTGAACGCGCTTACGTGGTTTCGCCCGATAAGTCAGCGACAATACCGAAGTCATTTTAAGTCGATAAAGCCAAAAAGGAAAAATTTCTGGTAATGATAATAAAAAATGGAATGCTGATTTCCCCAGGTACCGGAGAAATGTATCGGGGGGATATAAAGATCAGAAATGGAAAAATCACTGAAATCAAAACGAATGACCCCCCAAACACAAGGATTGGTTTAACCCGGAAGCCGGATGCCGGCGAAGGCTGCGGTGCCGGCAGCTGTATGGGTGAATCGAACCGCTCCGTTGCACCGGATCCGGACGTGGACGATATCATCGACGCGTCCGGCTGTATCGTCGCCCCGGGCCTGGTCGACGTGCACGTCCACTTCCGTGATCCCGGCTATACGTATAAGGAAGATCTCCACACCGGCGCCTGCGCAGCGGCCGCCGGCGGATTTACAACGGTTATCTGTATGGCAAACACCAATCCGCCCGTTGACAATCCGGCTACCCTTTCCGATCTGATTTCGCGCGCAGAGCACGAATCCGTGCGGATCCGGTTTGCGGCTGCCATTTCAAAAGGACTGCGAGGGAAAGAGCTGTCCGATTTTGAGACTCTCTCCGCCCTGGGCGCATGCGGATTTACCGACGATGGTATCCCCCTGACAGACCAGAAGCTCGTCGCAGCCGCCATGAAACGGGCGAAGGCTCTGCAGCTTCCGCTCTCGTTTCACGAGGAGGATCCCGATTTCATCGAAAAACCCGGCACCAACCAGAGTGCGCCGGCCATCGCGGAGGATCTCCTGGTTGCCAGGGACTGCATGCTCGCAAAATACACCGGGGCTGTGATTGATATCCAGCACATCAGCTCCGGCACCTCCGTAGAGCTGATCCGCACAGCAAAAAGGCTGGGCGCGCCCATCTTTGCCGAAGCCACGCCACATCATTTCTCGCTGACAGAGGACGCAGTGAAAAAATATGGCACTTACGCAAAAATGAATCCGCCGCTGCGCACAGAAGCCGACCGTCTTGCCATCATCGGCGGTCTGAAAGATGGCACCATCGACATCATCGCGACCGACCACGCGCCGCACAGCACAGCCGAAAAGCAGCGCGAAGACTTCTTCGCGGCGCCGAGCGGCATCATAGGGTTGGAGACATCGCTCGCACTGGGCATCACAAACCTCGTGCGCCCCGGCCACCTGACTCTGCTGCAGCTGCTGGAAAAAATGACGGTAAACCCCGCAAAGCTCTACCGGATCGACGATCAGGCTGTTCCTGGAGCTGTATCAGGCACCATTTTCCCGAAGGCTGCATCCTGCTCCACTCCTTTTGCAGGAACAGAGCCTGTCCTTGCGAAGCCGGAGTCCTGCAAGGTATCAGACTCCTCAACCGGAAGTACGGAACCCTCCAGTCCGACCGCCGATTATCAGCCACAGCCATACGGCTCCATCCGCCCCGGCTGCGTGGCCGACCTGGTCATTTTCAATCCGGACGAGACCTTCCTTGCCGGCAACTATCAGTCCAGATCCGAAAACTCTCCCTTCACAGGGATGAAACTGTACGGAAAAATTCACTATACCATCTGTGGGGGGAAAATCGTATGGGGAAACACGGTAGCTCATAAAGAAATCGCTGAAAAGGCCACGTAGAAGACCCGAATATCTCACAAAAATTTTATAAAAGCAATCGGACAGGGGGAGTTCCCTCGCCCTGTCCGCCGCGCCAGGCGGCGCAATATCACGTACCTCATACAGAAATAGCAATCTCCGTCATTTCTGCCGCCTCTGATAAAAATACAGCACAATCCTCTCCAGATACCGTTTCAGCACAATCTGAATCTCCTCCTTCGGATGAATCGGCTTTACCAGGATCGAATACAGGCCCGTGCGCCTCGCTCCCCACACATCCGTAAAAAGCTGATCCCCGACAAACAGCGTCGTAGACACAGACGTACCCATCCGCTTCATCGCCTTCTCATATCCCTTCCGGGAGGGCTTATGCGCGTCCTCCACAAAAAATACGTCAATCCCTTTATTAAACATCTCAACCCTCTCCCGCTGATTATTCGAAAGAAGGCAGCAGGCAAACCCCAGCGACTCCAGATATCCAAACAACGACCGGGACCGCTCATCTGCCGGAGCCCCATGAGGCACCAGAGTATTATCAATATCAAAAATAATCCCCCGGAACCCCTTCTCATAAAACCCCGCGTAATCCACTACATACGCCGAATCCAGATACTCATCCGGGTAAAAACATTCCAGCATAAAAACTCCTTTATCAGCACGGGCTTGTCCGAGGATGCCCTGTGGCAGGTCGCGCAACAAAACAATAAACTCCCTGTGTCCGGTCGCCCGGACCTCACATAACATCAAACAGCGACAGCTGATTCGTCTCCGGCAGTCCGTCGAGTATTTTCAGATCTACAAGCAGATCCGTCATACTCTTGCCAACCTTCGCACGTGTCATAAAATCATCCTTGGACAAAAATTCCCCGTCTTTGCACGCGTCCACGATCGAGGCCGCCGCTTTTTCGCCAAGCCCGGAGATTGAGTTTAAGGACGGCATAATGTCGTCGCCGATGATCTGGAAGCGGGTAGCCTGCGCTTTGTAAATATCAATCGGGACAAAATTCAGGCCTCTCGCGTACATCTCCAGCACGCTCTTCATGTCTTTATAGGTATCCAGTTCCTTCTTGCTCAGCGAGTCCATCCGCTTTTCATAGTCCGCCATATGATAGAGCAGCTTTTCTTTGCCAAGGCACATCAGCTCATAGTCAAACCCTGACGCGCGGATGCTGAAGTAGGCGGCATAATAAGCCTTTGGATAATTAATCTTGCAGTAAGCGATCCGCCAGGCCATCATGACATAGGCGGCCGCATGCGCCTTCGGGAACATATATTTGATCTTCCTGCAGGACCAGATGTACCAGTCCGGCACGTCATGCGCGGTCATTTCCGTTACCCACTCCGGCTTCAGTCCTTTTCCCTTGCGGACGCTCTCCATGATTGTGAAGGAAAGCTCACTGTCGAGTCCCTTGCCGATCAGATAGATCATGATGTCGTCACGGGTGCAGATGGCCGTGGAAATGGTCGCCTTGCCCTCCTGGATCAGGGTCTGTGCGTTGCCAAGCCACACGTCAGTGCCGTGCGCCAGCCCCGCGATCCGTACCAGGTCGGAAAAATGGGTGGGCTTCGTATCGATCAGCATCTGCATGGCAAATTCCGTGCCAAACTCCGGGATGCCCAGGGAGCCGAGCGGCACGCCGCCGATATCCTCCGGCGTAATCCCAAGTGCTTCCGTGCTGGTAAACAGCGACATCACCTGCGGATCATCCAGCGGAATCTCCTTCGGGTCCAGCCCGGTCAGATCCTCGAGCATGCGGATCATGGTCGGATCATCATGCCCCAGGATGTCCAGCTTCAGAAGGTTATGGTCGATCGAATGGTAATCAAAATGCGTCGTCACAATGTCGGTGGTCATATCGTTCGTAGGGTGCTGCACCGGCGTGAAGGAATAGATCTCCTCCCCGATCGGCAGGACGATAATCCCTCCGGGGTGCTGCCCCGTCGTGCGGCGCACACCGACACAACCCTGCACAATCCGGTCGATCTCACAGTTCCGCTTGTGGATATTGCAGTCCTCGTAATAGTTCTTTACATAGCCGAAGGCTGTCTTGTCCGCCAGTGTGCCGATCGTCCCGGCGCGGTAGGTCTGTCCCGCGCCAAATATCACCTCCGTGTATTTATGCGCCTTGCTCTGGTATTCGCCGGAAAAATTCAGGTCAATATCCGGCTCCTTATTTCCCTTAAACCCGAGGAAGGTCTCAAACGGGATGTCAAAGCCTTCCTTGTGCAGCTTTGTTCCGCACTTTGGGCAGATTTTATCCGGCATGTCACAGCCGGCCATCCCGGCATATTTTTTTACCTCCTCCGAATCAAAATCGCTGTAATGACAGCTCGGGCAGATGTAATGCGGGCTTAATGGATTCACCTCCGTGATGCCGGACATCGTCGCGACAAAGGAAGAGCCGACCGACCCCCGCGAGCCGACCAGGTAGCCGTCCGCGTTCGACTTCCACACCAGCTTCTGCGCAATGATATACATCACGGCGAAGCCATTGGAAATGATAGAATTCAGCTCTCTCTCCAGCCGTTCCGACACAATCGCCGGAAGCGGATCTCCATAGATTTCGTGCGCCTTTTCATAGCAGAGATTCCGCAGAATCTGGTCGGAATTTTCAATCACCGGAGGACATTTGTCCGGGCGCACCGGGGAAATCCGCTCACACATGTCCGCAATCTTATTCGTATTTGTGACTACGACCTCATACGCCTTTTCCTCACCCAGATATGTAAATTCGCTCAGCATTTCCTCCGTCGTGCGCAGATACAGCGGCGCCTGCTCGTCCGAATCCTTGAAGCCGCGGCTGCCCATAATAATCCGGCGGTAAATCTCGTCCTGCGGATCGAGAAAATGAACATCACAGGTCGCCACCACGAGCTTGTGGTACTGTTCGCCCAGCTCCACAATCCTGCGGTTATAATTTTTCAGATCCTCGACGGTCTTTTTGTCCTCCGCGTCTTCCTTCGTCATAAACAGATTATTACCCAGCGGCTGGATTTCCAGGTAATCATAAAACTCGACCAGCCGCGCGATCTCCGGGGCAGACGCCCCCCGCACCAGCGCGCGGTACAGCTCGCCCGCCTCGCAGGCAGAGCCGATCAGCAGCCCCTCCCGGTATTTTTGCAGCACACTCTTCGGGATCCGCGGGTGGCGGCTGTAATAATCAATATGCGACCAGGAAATCAGGCGGTACAGGTTCGTGCGCCCGACCTCGTTCGCAGCCAGGATAATCACATGATAAGTCGGCAGCTTTTTAATCTGATCCTTTGAGGAGCGCCCGAGCTCATTCAGCTGCGCAAGAGTAAAAACCTCCTGTTTTTGCAGCATCATCAGAAATTTTTCAAAAATTTCCGCCGTACAGCCCGCATCGTCCACTGCGCGGTGATGATGCGCCAGCGAGACGCCGACCGCCTTCGCCACGGTATCCAGCTTGAACCGGTTCAGAGCCGGCAGCAGGATGCGCGCCATCGCCACCGTATCCACGGACGTTTTGTCGCACGGAATCCCCAGGCGGGCACAATTCTCTTCGATAAAGCTCATGTCAAAGGACGCGTTGTGCGCCACCATCACACAGCCGGAGCAAAATTCCATAAATTCCGGCAGGGCTGTTTCAATCGTCGGCGCATCCATGACCATGTCGTCATGAATGCTGGTCAGCTCCTCAATCCGAAACGGGATCGGCACCTCGGGATTGACAAAGGTACTGAACTTCTCCGTAATCTTCCCGCCCTGCACCTTAACCGCGCCAATTTCGATGATGCGGTTGTTCTGCGGCGAAAACCCGGTCGTCTCCAGGTCGAATACGACAAAATCCGCATCCAGGCTCTGCCCCTTTTCGTTGACCGCGATCTCCTTTAAGTCGTCCACGAGATAGCCCTCCACCCCATAGATCACCTTAAAATCGCTGTCCTTCGGTATCGCGTGGTTCGCGTCCGGAAATGCCTGCACATCCCCATGATCCGTAATCGCGATGGCTTTCTGCCCCCAGCTGATCGCCCTCGCAATAATATCCTTTACATCAGAGACGCCGTCCATATCGCTCATCTTTGTATGACAGTGGAGCTCCACACGCTTCTCTACAGCCGTATCTTCCCGTTTTTGCCGGAAATCCGCAATCTTTTTAATCCCCTGCACATTCCCGATTGTCAGCTGGCTGTCATAGCGGTCGATCGTGGTCACGCCCTTCAGGCTCAAAAACGCGCCCGCCTGAATGCCTGCGGCCAGCTCGGCGGCCTCCTCTTTTTGCAGAAACATCTTGACGCCGATGGAATCCGTGAAATCCGTGATACTAAAAATAAACAGCGTTTTTTCAATCCGGAGCTCCCGCTGCTCCACAGAGAGCACCTGCCCCCGCACAATCACGCTGCCGATCTCTCCACTGATCGTCTCAATCGCGGTCGGCTCGCCGTCAAAGTCTCTTCCGTACAGCACGTCAGGATTATCCGACTTTCGGTATCCGCTATGCCAGTCCGAGGAGGATCTTTTCGTCCGACTCCCAGAGCCGCCATTCGCACCTTTGGAAAAACCACTCCCATTTCCTGCAGCACTCTTCACGGAGACAGCCCTGTTTGCCATGTCACCGTTTCCGGTACCGCCGCTTTTGGTTTTGCCATTTCCGGTACTGCCATTCCTGGCACCGGCGCTTCCGGTATCGTCACTTCTGGTGTCATTATTCCTGACGCCGCTGCTTCTGATTCCACCAGTTGTGGTGCCGCTCCCATCCGAAAATCCATCATCAGAAGAATCGCCTGCCTGCGCCGTGCCATCCCCCTGCTTCGCTCTGGTATAATTTCTGGTGATCGCCTCGACCTCCTGCTCCATCTGAGCCTCGGCCTGCTCCAGGCGACGGCTTTTCACCGGAGCAATTCTCTCCGTGCTCACATGGAAATCCAGTCCACAGCGCTCACAGAAGATTTTCTCCAGGATTTCAAGCAGCTCCTTCTCTTTTCCGTCTGCAATGACCGAATCCGGTATCTCCAGCAACAGCGTATTTTCATCCGTAAACTCCTTTTTCGCCTGGCGAAACAGGCTGTAAAGCAGGGCATTATACGCCTTCAGCTCCAGTGAGATGCTCTCCTCATAGAGCGGCATTAGCCTCTTTGGTGTATATTGCTTTGAAAGATGAAATTTTTCAATCACCTTGATCATCAGGTACGCGTCCGGAAAGAGCTGTCCTTTGATCTGCTCCTCCAGCTCCAGTACATAGTTCTTATAAATAAGCCGGTCACTCGCGATATAAACATGCATAAAATCGCGCCGGTGATTCATCGCGACGCGATCTACAGTCACATATTCCAGAATCCCTGCCAGGTCATCGCTCACCTCCAGCGTCGGGAATACTTCCGTAAATGACTTGCTCATGCCAAACTCTTCCTCCTGTCACACAATCTCAATTTTACAATGATGATCTTTCTTCTTCCTGTCATATCCGATTCCAACCAGCAAAATACGACCGGTATGGCGCTTTTTCTCCGCCATTTTTCCCTGAAATTTAAGCACATACTTTCGATCCCTAATCTGCCTGATCGCCGCCTCCGGTGTGTCGTCAACCTTAAGCTCCAGAATAATTCCATCGTCGCCCGGAGTTTCCGGATAGAATATAAAATCGGTATAGCCTTCCCCCGCTTTATCCTCCCGTTCTACATAATAGCTGTCTCGTGCAGCCAGATAGACAAGATTCACGATCGCAGTCAGTTCAGTCTCATCATTATAGTCCAATAAAGGCGTTTCTGTATCGTGAGCAAAGGAAAGAACTTCTTCCATCGTCCTCGTATCACCCTTCCGTGTTGCCCTGAGCATACGGTCGGATTCCACTGCAAGACGGTTAATATAGCCAAGTTCTTCCCTTTCCCGGATCGTTTTTGCGAATTCATCCATCAGTTCTTTATTCGGGATACGAACTTTCCCATTTTCATAATTTAAAAATCCATATACCACCATCGCTGAAAAGATTTCATTGCGTGTGGTCAATTTCATTGACGTAGCTGCAAATTCTTCCACATCCGCTTTGACCGATTCTCCCGCAACCAGCAGTGCGACATCTTTCCTGATATCCGCTCTGTCGTTCCTGATGTAAGCTGCAATCTCTGAATATGGTCCGGATGTGGTCCAGTAGCTGGCCAGACAATTATTAGTTAAAGCAAACACCACAGAGCGTGGATTATACAGTTTCGCCCCGCCTGCCATGTGATAACCATCGTACCAGGTTTTAAGGTCATCCCTTTCAATTGCCGGGAACTTTTCCATTCTTAAATAACGGTCATATAATAAATCTACCTCCTCCTCCGTAAATCCAAAATACTCACTAAATTTGGGTTGAACTGTCATCGTATATTCCTGAAAATTATTGATAGTCGAACCGCTGGAATATTTCGCAATAGGAAGAATGCCTGTCATATAGGTTAACGAAACGTATCCTGTATCCTTTGTCAGGGCAGCAAGCCAGTTGATAAAACTTTTTCGGTCTTCATTCGTAATATATTCTTTATGAAAAATACAGTCCCATTCATCCAATATTAATATAAAATTCTCTCCGGTCTCTTCGTGAACGACTGCCATATCTTCAATAGGAGAAGCCTCTTCCCAAAAATCAGCTTCAGGATACTCTTTATGAAGGTCCTTTGATAAAGCTTTCTCAATCCGTTTGATAAAATCCGGATAATTTCTGCTTAAATTTGCAGGTTTAATGAAATTAATATAAATCACGTTATGCTGATTCATATACTTTCGATAATCATATCTCACCGTATCATTCTGAGAATCCGAAGATGGCGTCTCGTTTGTAAAAGAGCCATCTGCGTCCTCTGTGGAATAATCAGCAATCTTGAGTGTATCAAAAATGGTGCCGCCATTCTGCCCTTTGCCAAAAAAAGCCCCCACCATTGCGGCCATCACTGATTTTCCAAAACGTCGTGGTCTGGTGATGCAGATATGGTTATTTCCCTGATCCACCAGTGGAATCAATTCCCTCAGCATAGCTGTTTTATCCACAAAATAGGGCTTCTTCGTTTCACTTTCATAGAGAGAGAACGCCTGTGAGCTGTTCAAATAGTATCCCATATGTCTGCCGCCTCCTCACTCTGACATTTCTCAAGATCTATACTAAGAGCATCAATTATCATTCCAAGCTTCCCCAGTTCTTCCCATAATGCCGGCAATCATTTCTCAACTTTGCAATGGTAATCATTCCTGATTCCAATGCTCCAGTTCACTCCGCAGCACCATCAGCAACTCCTGCTCGGGTACCTTGCGAATGATCTCACCATTTTTTATCAGCAGCCCGACGCCTTTGCCCCCGGCGATCCCGATATCTGCCTCCTTCGCCTCGCCCGGGCCGTTTACCACACAGCCCATCACGGCGACCTTGATATCAAGAGGGATATCCGCCACCATCCTCTCCACCTGATTGGCCAACCCGATCAGGTCTATCTGCGTACGCCCGCAGGTCGGGCAGGATACGACCTCAATCCCGCCCTTTCGAAGTCCCAGCGTCCGCAGGATCAGCTTCGCAGTGCGCACCTCCTCGACGGGGTCGCCTGTCAGAGAGACACGGATTGTGTCGCCGATGCCTTCCGACAGAATAATGCCCAGGCCAACGGAAGATTTGATATTTCCGGAATAGAGCGTGCCGGATTCTGTAATGCCCACATGCAATGGGTAATGAGTCTTCTGCACTAGCAGGCGATGCGCCTGCACACAGAACATGACGTCCGACGCCTTAATGCTGATCACAAGATTGTCATACCCCATGTCCTCAATCACGGCTGTCTGGCGCAATGCGCTCTCCACGATCCCCTCCGGCGTCACCCCTCCGTCGCGCTCGACAATCTCTTTTTCCAGAGAACCGCTGTTTACGCCGACACGGATGGGGATTCCGCGCTCCTTCGCTACAGAAACCACCGCGCGGACGCGTCCGGTATCCCCGATATTGCCCGGATTGATTCGGATTTTATCCGCTCCGGCCTCCATCGCTGCGATAGCCAGCCGGTAGTCAAAATGTATGTCCGCTACCAGAGGGATGGAAATCTGCTTTTTGATCTCTTTTAATGCCTGTGCCGCTTCCATTGTCGGCACGGCACAGCGGATAATATCACAGCCTGCAGCAGCAAGAGCCTGAATCTGCCGGACCGTCGCCGCGACATCCTCGGTCTTCGTATTTGTCATCGACTGGATCAGAATCGGATGGCCGCCGCCGATCACGCGGTCGCCGATCTGAACCACTTTTGTATTTTCTCTGTATGTCATAAGAAATCACCCCTCTTTCGCAAAAGTCGCAGCTGCGTTCATCCCCCTTACTCTTCCTCCGGCTGCGCCGGCACAAACCGCCGTGTTTTTACCGGATCCAGGGCGTCCTCACTCGCCCTTTTCTCTTCATGCGCCTCGCGGATGGCCTCCTCACAGAAATATTCCTGTGCGCAGAGCCGCTCCTTGCCGCGGCGGTCGATCTTTTCATAGGTGCCGTCCGCCTGCAGTACCTGCGCCTTCACGTTGTCGTCCAGCTGAATCTGCAGAATGTGGCGCACCTTCTCCCTGATTTCCGGATCCTCGACCGGGAAGAGGATCTCGACCCGCTTGTCCAGATTGCGCGGCATCCAGTCCGCGCTCGCCAGATAAAACTCTTCATTCTCGTCGTTCAGGAAGTAGAATATACGTGCATGCTCCAGGAAGGTGCCGACGATGGAGCGCACACGGATCGTCTCGCTGACGCCCGGTATCCCGGTCTTCAGGCAGCAGATGCCCCGGATAATCAGGTCAATCTGCACACCCGCGGCGGACGCCTCATAAAGTGCCTCGATGATCTCCTTGTCGCAGAGGGAATTCATCTTCGCGATAATTCTGGCCGGCAGGCCATCCTTCGCGTGCTGCGTTTCGCGTGCGATCAGATACATAAACCGGTCGCGCATCCAGATCGGCGCAAGCGCCAGGCGGTTCCAGTGCTTCGGCTCGGAATAGCCGGAGAGCATATTAAACACGGCCGTCGCGTCCTCCCCGAAGGGCTCCTGGCAGGTCATAATGCCGCAGTCTGTGTACTGTTTCGCGGTAGAATCGTTATAATTGCCCGTGCCAAGGTGCACATAACGGCGGATGCCATCCTCCTCGCGCCGCACCACGAGCGTGATCTTACAGTGCGTCTTTAACCCCAGCAGGCCGTAGATGACGTGGCAGCCCGCTTTCTCCAGCATTTTCGCCCAGTTGATATTGTTTTCCTCATCGAAACGGGCCTTCAGCTCCACGAGGACGGACACCTGTTTCCCGTTCTCGGCCGCCTGCGCGAGTGCAATGACGATGGGTGAATTACCGCTGACACGGTAGAGCGTCTGCTTGATCGCAAGCACGTCCGGGTCGGCTGCGGCCTGCTTTACAAACTGTACCACCGGGTCGAAGGTCATATACGGGTGGTGCAGGGAAATATCTCCCCTGCGGATCTGCGCAAAAATATCTGTTCCTGCGCCGTGCCCCTGCGTAGTACCCGAAGAAAAGGCAGCACGCTCCTCCTCCGGGCGGATGTGAGATACTGCTTCCGGATCAATCATCCCCGGCACCGGCTGCGGCTGATAGGGCTTCTGCTTATATTCCTCCATCCCCTCGATCCCGTAAAGCTTCATCAGGAAGGTCAGATCCAGCGGTCCGCTGATTTTATAGATATCATCATTTTTGACATCCAGCTCCTGCTTCAGGATTTTGAGCAGCTTCGGATCCATATTCTCTTCAATCTCCAGCCGGATCACCTCGCCCCACTGGCGTTTTTTCAGCTGCTTCTGAATCTCCTTGAGCAGATCCGACGCGTCGTCCTCGTCAATCGTCAGATCCGCGTTTCTCATAATCCGGTATGGGTGGGCGCAGACCACATTATAATTCGAAAACAGCCGGTCAATATTCCGCTCGATCAGCTCCTCGAGGAGGATTACACACTTCGTCCCGTCCTCCGAATCCGGCAGCCGGACAATGCGCGGCAGCACGGAAGGCACCTGCACCGTCGCAAACTCCATGTGAACCTTCCCGGCCTTCAGGGTCTTCTCCGCTTTTCCGGCCTTCTCCGCCTTCTCACCCTTTGACGTCTTCTCGTCCGTCTCTTCCTTTTTAGAAATCAGCGCGCCGATGTTCAGCGCCTTATTACGAATCAGAGGGAATGGCCGGGAGGAATCCATCGCCATCGGAGTCAGCACCGGATACACGTTTTCCTCAAAATACCGGTCGGCCGCCTCCGCCTGCTCCTTCGTCAGCTTCTCATGCCCCGTCACGACCTCCAGCCCATGCTGCTTCATCAGCGGCAGCAGTGAGCGGTTGTAGGTCGAATACTGCTGCTTCACCAGCTCATGCGCTTCCACGGAAATCATATCCAGCTGCTCCTGCGGAGTCATCCCGGAAATATCCTTCTTCGTATATTTCGCGTGAACCATATCCTTCAGCGACGCGACACGGATCATAAAAAACTCGTCCAGATTTGACGCAGTAATACTTAAAAACTTCAGACGCTCCATTGATGGAATCGTTTTATCTCGCGCCTCGCCGAGTACCCGTTCATTAAAGCTCAGCCAGCTTTTCTCCCTGTTTGTAAAATATTCCGGTTTATCAAATACCGTACCCGCCATTTTTTATACCTCTTTCCCTTGTTTCAATCCACGCCCGGTATATTATTGGAGTGCGACATAAGTATGCTCCGGGTGTCATAATACTCCTCCTGAGCACACAGCATATGTGGATTGATTTGCATTGGAATGGGATACCGATTTCTCTCCGCCCATCCCAATGTAAGCTTCCTATTAACCACGCATCTAAAGCTACGTGGATTTCTCAATAAACTTTAAAAACTACGCATGCTATGTTTAATGTCTTCTTCTGCTTCAGCACCGGCCGCACGTTGAATACTTCCTCGAAAAAGTCCACCTTCTCTTCAAAAGCCCCCCGCTCCAGTGAGAGATCCGCCTGGCTCGCCACCGAAATCCGAAGCTCATGTTCCTTTAATGTCACTGTCAGATTGCTGCATTTCTGCTGGTGTGTGCGGTCGAGCGAATTCGCGATGCGGAGGATCGCAGTCAGCTTTGCCACAATCATATATTCCTTTTCATCCAGATCAGTCTTCGTCTCCAGCTCATCATAATAGATAAAACGGCTTGTGTTATACTTGACCGTGTACGCCACAATCGCACGCTCCTCGTGTGACAGGCCGATGATCTCTGTCGCGAGAATAATATTGTAAGCACAGTCAGAGACGTCTGTAAGACTGATAAATTTCCCACAGCTGTGCAGGATCACCGCAATCTGCAAAAGCAGCCGCTCCCTCTGCCCCAGGCCGTGTACCTTTTTCATATGGTCAAAAATCTCTACCGCAATCTCCCCGATGTTCCGGATATGCGCCTGACCGGTCTTGTAGCGCTTGGATATGCTGCGCGCCGCCGCCAGAATGTCCTCGTCAAAGCTGTGCCGCCTGGTGAGCAGCCCCATCCGCACACCGTAGTCATACGCGACGCCGTCATTTAAGGAAAAGCCCGGCATCCACACGACGTCAACGTCAAAGCTCTCAATCAGGCTTCGGCAGATCACCGCGGACGGAATGATCGCGTCCGTCATATCCGAAGGCAGATTATATTTCTTCGCGATCTCGCCCGGCGTATGCGCAATCAGCTCTTTATAAATCATCTCGTACTGTTCTTTTGTCAGGGAGTGAATGATTCTGCCATCCGATTCCTTTTCTGAGCCGGTTCCCCTCCCGGGCAGCGGCTCCTTTTCTGAAGCAGCCTTTTTCCCGGACTGCTCTGTCTTATCCACCCCCGGCTCTTTTTTCGAATCACCACGCCGCGCAGATTCGTCTGCGGAGGTTTCTGCTTTCAGAATGTCCGCCTCCCTTTTCTGGAGGAGCGTGCGGATCTCTTCCGTCTCGTTCATCGAGAGCATCTCGCTTAAGCCGCCGCCCAGGACAATCAGGTTGCGGATCTTGCGATCCTTCTGGTAAAGCTTTGTGAAGCCGGTCAGCTCATAATCCATCAGCTCCCGGATCAGCCTTTCAAAATGCTCCCCGTTTTTCGAAAGAGGCAGCAGATTCTCGCGTGTCGTAATATTTCCCACGCGGATATTCTGTGTCGTGATCAGCTTATCCTTGTCAAACAGAGAAATCTGCGTACTGCTCCCACTGATGTCAACAATCGCGGTCGCGTTCGTGATAATACTTTCAAACTCCGCCGACACCGAAGCGATTGCCTGATAATCCACAAAACGCTGCTCGGAGTTCGTAAAAACATCAATGTCGAGACCGGTCCGCTTCTCAATGTAATCACAGAGAAACGTCTTGTTGCGCGACTCCCGGAACGCGCTCGTCGCAAATACACGGTAGGCGGCCACCTTATAGCCGGACATCGTGCGCTTAAAATCACCAAGTACCGCGCAGAGCTCATCCACATGCTCCCGGCTGATGCGCCCCTGCTCATACACGTCCAGGCCAAGGTTGATGCGGGTCGAAACGCACTCAATCTCCTTCATCGCCCGCTTCTGCGTAAATTCAAAGATTTTCATTTCGGTCACGGCAGATCCGATGCTGACCGCCGCAAATAATTTTACTGCCATGCATGCCTCCCTCATATATTTACATTTCTGCTTCACAGGCTTTCCTGCATTGCAGAAATATAGTCGACGAACTGCTGCGCGGTTCTGCCTGACAGCCCCCCATGGCTCAGCTCCCATTTGTTCGCCTCGGCAAGCAGCTCGTCCTCCGGCATCGTGATGCCATACCGCGCCGCAAGCGTGCGCACAATGTTCTGAAACTGCTTTTTATCCGGCGAGCCAAAGTAGATCGTGACGCCGAACCGGGAGGAGAGCGAAAGCTTCTCCTGTACGGTGTCCGATACATGCAGGTCGCCTCCGTGCGTCGCATGGATTTCCGCCGGTTTTCCGATGTCTCCCTCCATATTGTCGCCGTACTGCTCCCGGATCAGGTGGCGCCGGTTCGAGGTTGCGTAAATCAGCACGTTTTCCGGCCTGCGCTCCAGGCCGCCCTCGATCACCGCCTTCAGATATTTATATTCCACCTCGAACTCTTCGAATGAAAGATCATCCATATAGATAATATACCGATAGTTGCGGTTTTTAATCTGCTCGATTACCGCGTTCAGATCCTGAAACTGGTGCTTGTAAATCTCAATCATCCGCAGTCCGCGGTCATAGTATTGATTGAGAATACCCTTGATACTGGAGGATTTCCCCGTCCCCGCGTCGCCAAAGAGCAGACAGTTGTTTGCGGGCTTTCCTGCCAGAAACGCCTCCGTATTGTCAATCAGCTTTTTCTTCTGAATCTCATAGCCTACCAGATCGTCAAGCTTCACATGTGCGATGTTCGTGATCGGCAGAATCTGCACGCCATTCTCATCATGGAGGATGCGGAATGCTTTGTGAAGGCCAAACTTGCCCACGCCATATTCCCGGTAAAAGCGAATCATGTGTTCCGCAAACCGGTCAATATCCCCCGTCAGGCCATAAGATCCACCTGCCTCCTGCAGCTGATCTCCATCAGAAGATCCGGCTCCCTTCTCCAGCGTTATTTTCCGCGCCCCCGCTTCATCTGTCGAAAATGCGCCCGGCGTTCCTTCCTCACTCTGGTCATCAGCAAAATCTCCCGGCGCCCCAGCCACAGAATCCGCCGCCAGCTGCGCACTCAGCTCGCAGATGCGGTCACGGATGCGGCGGTTAAACACCTTTCCCTCCACAGAGCCTCTCCGGTAATGCAGAATTTCTTCAAAGAACCCGACATTCAGCCTCTTTTCGATCCCTGAAAAGTCCAGAGTAAACAGCCGCATAAAAATTGCAAAATCATGCTTCGCCAATGTCAGCAGGCTCCCATCCGAAATGCCGCAGATCTCGCAGGAGGTACTGAAAACATTCTCATTATTTACAAGCAGAAGCGTCAGATAATTGTGCCAGAGATTTCCCTCAAATCCATAGGTGCCCGCCAGGTCGACCAGCGCATGCATGCAGGAGAAAAAACGCTCCCGGATTATATCGCGGTCCATCTCGCGATTCGAATCACAGCCCGCAGCTCGGTTCGCAGAACAGCTCATATCATGATCCGAATCACAGTTCCTGTCACGGTTCGAATCACAGCCCGTATCATGGTCCGTCTCCTCATCTGCCCCATGATCCAACAAGGTAAGCACCTGCTTCATATCCTTCAGGATCTGCCCGTTTTCAAAATTACGATACAATATCAGCTCGTCTAAGTCCCTCATTTTATGCCTCACGTTTTCCGCTATATTTTTATGCCTGCCACTGGACTGGAACGCAATGCAAAATCCGATAACAGCGCATTCCTTATATGCCCGCCCCACAGGCGATCCGCTGTGCGCAGGCCGCCAGCGGCATGTCCTCAATAATTCCCTAGTATTTTCATATTGATCGCTTCCTCGCGGATGCCCCGCAGCGCATTTTTGACCGCGCTCTCCGACAGATTTCCGTCAAAGTCGATAAAGAAGCGGTACTCCCAGTTCCGCCCGGGTATCGGACGGGACTCGATCTTATTCATATTCAGGTTATTATAAATAAAATGCGAAAGAATATTGTAAAGAGAACCGCTCGAATGCGGAACCTCAAAACAGATACTGATCTTTTTCGCGTCCCGCCGGAAAATCCGCTGGTTCGTAACCACAATAAAGCGCGTGGAATTCGCCTCATTGTAATAGATTTTCTCCTCAAGCACCTCCAGCCCGAAATATTCTGCGGCAAAGGCGCTGCCCACGGCCGCCTGCGTCGGGTCGCCGTCCTCCGCCACCTTCTTAGCCGCGCGCGCCGTATTGTCAAATGGAATCAGCTGCCACTCGGGATGGCGGTACAGGTACTCCTCGCACTGGGAGAGCGCCTGCTGGTGCGAATACACGCGCTGAATCATCTCCGGCTTTGTCCCCGGCAGGCCTAGCAGAGCGTGCTCACATTTGACAATCTGCTCCCCGACAATGTAATTCTCAAAATTGACAAGCAGGTCATAATTATCCGCCACAATTCCCGCGGAGGAATTCTCAATCGGCAGCACCGCGTAATCCGCAGAGCCCTCCGCAATCGTCTCCATCGCGTCGCGGAACTTTCTCACATGAAAACAGTTGACGTCCTTCCCAAAATACTCGCGCATCGCCGCGTGGCTGTATGCGCCCTCCACGCCCTGATAGACGACGCGGATATTTGTGCGGTCAATGTCGTCCACCGCAATAAACGGCAGACGCCCGGCCGCTCCATTCTCTTCCAGGAGCTGATACTGGAGCTTGCGGCTCATCGACATAATCTGAGAGAAGAGCTCCTGCACGCCATGGCGATTGAAGTCATTATGGGCCATTTCACCGAGCGTCTTTAGCTTGCTGTGTTCCCGCTCCCTGTCAAACACCTTCCTGCCGTTCGCGATCTTGTAGCGCGCCACTTCCTCGCTGATGTCCATTCGCCGCTCGAACAGCTCTGTAATCTGCCGGTCGACATCATCAATCTCTTCTCTCAGTTCCTGTAAATTCCTCATACCGTGTTCCTCAATCCTCTTTGTCGTGTTCCCAGTCATCTTCTCTGCTTCCTTACCATTGATTCCTTATTGTTATCTGATATCTGCTGTCATACATCTTACCGCGCTTTCCCCGTTTTGTCCACTCTCAAAAATCAGATAAAATTTAGCCGCAAAACACCCTCGCCGGGTTTTGCCCCCAGTCTTTGATTGTGGGGCGCGGGCATCCCACGCTTCGCATGGGATATGCCTTGCCCGGCCCTGCGCATCAGACAGCAATGGCTCCGCGATCGCGGAGCCAGCTTCCCCTTCCGCCGGGAATCAGGCGGAGTATGAATTGTAAAGTATTCAGCAGTCAGAGTACTGCCATGCAGAAATCCTGAGCGTCTGCCAACCGCGAAGCGGTTTTGGAATGGCAGACGCGATCTGCCACCGGGCTTGGGCGAGGGGCGTTTCCACTTCCGGGCTTTCACCCCATTTACGCTTTCACTATGCGGTCGGCAGAATTCGCCCCGGATGAATTCACAACAAACACAGTCAGCGGACTGACGTAGAGAAGTGAACTCAGCACACAATAGATCGGCATCATAATCGCCCACTGAAGCAGTCTGCCCGGAATCAGCGCCATAAAGCTCACCAGAAATTCGCCGCCGTTGTAGATCGCAAGGCCGGTCGTCGTAAACCCGAGCGTAGAGCATACCGACGCCAGGAACACGCCGACGCACACAAAGACAACCTTCTTCCGCTTTGTCCCATACAGCAGAGGACGAAACAAGGCCGGTACAATGCCCCAGAGCATCGCGGCAACCGTGATGAACGGATTGACCGCATATCCCTTCAGCAGGCAGCCGAGCAGATCCGCGACCATGCCGCACAATCCGCCCGCGAGCGGTCCGAACCAGAGCCCGGCGAGAATCGTGCATACTACGCCGACCGTGATCCGGTAAGAGCCCAGCTCTATCACCAATAGCCGTGTCAGAACAATATGCATGGCGACCAGAAGACCCAGAAAAACAAGCGTACGGGTATCCCAGCTGGTTTTCGCATTTTTGTGCATAATAAAACACCTCCATAATGTGCAAACGGCATTCCGGAGCAATCGTCTCTGACGACCGTCCCGGCAGGCAACAGATCGCGCAGGCAATCCGCTGACAGCCTCCGGGCGATCTGCTTCAGATCAGCTCCAGACGCCTTATCAACAGGCTGCGGCCACGGCAATCCTTTGGACAGCCCCGGCCATCCATAAATAATATGCCCTCCACATTATGAGATGTTGTGAAATGTCTCATAATTGTAGCAACGGGTGCGGAAAATATATCGTAAATCTCTTCCATACCGAACGTGTCCGGGAATTGACACCTCGGCGGCCGGATTTTTCGTTTCACGGCGACTCCCCATCCAATGAACACTTAACGCATAGATTCCTACTTCACTATTATTTACTTAAGGTGGATTATATCACAGATATATGAATATGCAAGTACAATTTTAAAGTTTCTGACACAGTAAACACAGAGCCTCCACCCAGAGCAGCCGATGGCAGGACTCCGGCTGCAGGAAGCCTCTGAGGAATCATCCCGCGGCAACGATCAGGGTCAGATAACATGGCGCCGAGACGTTCCCCGATGTATCTGCCACCGTAATTGTAAGCGTGTACCTTCCGGACTTATTCAGGTCATAATCTCCCGAAACAGAGATCCTTCGATAGAGCTCATACACATTATCCACATCGTCTGAGACATTCTCGACATAATCTCTGATATCAAACGTATCTCCAATCGTCAGATAGGCTTCCGTACAATTCAGCGTGATGACCGGAGCCGCCGGGTTTGAGGATGTTTCTTCCTGCGTCCCGGAAGTCGTGTCAGACACACTTTCCGTATCTGTCTCGGTCTCCGAAACCGACTCAATATCTGCTCCTGATTCGGTTTCCGCTGTTTGTGAAGCATACGCGGAGACCTCTTCGCTCTCAGGCGTCTCCGTTTCTTCCGATATTTCTTCCGGCGAGCTCACAGATTGTAATTCCTGTTCCGTTTGAGCAGCCTCGGTTTCCGTCTGCCGGGACGAAGTCTCAGCAACCGGCGCCTCGGTATCCGACTCCTCCTCTTCTGTCTCGACCTCCATTGTGGTCTGTGAAGCAGTGGCCATGCTCAGCTTGCCATCCAGTCCGTCAAACGTCTGAACCATCCACCAGGAGGCCGCAGCCAGCCCCAGCGCAAGAAATATGGTCAAAATAATTTTTTTCATGCCGTTCTCTCCCTACAGACTGTCTTCCGTGTTCAGCTTCTCGTATTCCATCTTTCTTTCCGGTCGGGAATCCTCTTCTTCCTCATTTTCTATCTCAGTTTCTATGTAATGCCGGTATTTTCCATAGTGCCTGTATCCGTAGGAGCCATACTTTCCATATTTTCCATACTTTCCATATGTAGAGAACCCGCCCGGATTCCGATTAATCAGATAGCCGAGTAATTTTTTACTTTGTATAAAGCCGTCCATTCCGTCCCTTACTTCTCCGACAGTCGGCACATCATGCCGCACAACATAGACAACCGCGTCCGCGTATCTGGAAAAAATATCCGCATCCGTGAAACCGCAGGCCGGAGGGGTGTCCAAAATGACGCAATCGTAAGCCATTCGCGCGTACTGCATCAGCGAACGCATCTTTTCTTCGTTGAGAAGCGAGGACGCCGCTCCTTGAATACTGCCCCCGGAAATGATATCGACGCCGCTTTGGGTAACAATCAGATCCCTGAGCACCATGTTCGAACTAAAATAGTCTGAAAGACCCTTATGGTCCTGCAGTCCGAAAAATTTCAGTACCGATGGATTCCGCATATCACCGTCCAGAAGCAGAACCTTCTTTCCTTTTTCCGCATAAGCGAGAGCCAGGTTCACAGAAACCATACTTTTCCCCTCCTGGGGGAGGCTGCTTGTCATGAGAAATACCTTCTGGCCGTCCTTTTCCATCAGCTTCTCAATTCTCGACTGAGCGGCCAGCAGAGACTGCTTTAAGCCCCAGTCCACATGCTTATTTGTGATAAGGAGTGTTGATTTCGTGCTCGCGGAGCGCTTTTTTATCCTCACGTCAGGAATGAGCGAAATACAGCTCTTGACCGTGATTTTTTTCAGGTCACTTTCTTTTCGAACCGTTGTGATGGTAAATACATAAAGAGTGGCAAATGCGATGCAGACAGCCATCCCCGCGAGGATCCCCCTTGCAACAGACGACACGGGGGAATAGATATTAATCGGAGTCTCATCCGAATACAAGACATCTACGAGCTGCAGCTCGACGGTGCCGACGGCCTTGGAAGCCCAGTCCGGGTAGACCTTCCGAAACATGTCCAGCAAAATATTGGAATTCTGGTAGTTGTTTGTTGTCACAGCTACTGTGAACAGGGTAGTCCCCTCCGTATAATCGGAGCTGATGGTATAGCCATAATCATCCGAAGAGACATTTGTGATCTGGCTAAACAGATCCTCTGTAAAATCCTTTGTTTTCACCACCGTGGGGATCGCGTCGCTGAGGCGCACGACAACCATCGCGTCATATGTGACATCTTCGGTCTTTTTCAGAGAGTACGTGACACTGGCTTCGTAGGACGGCATGTAGCTCCAGGTATAATAACCAGTCACAAGCACTGCGACAATCGCGAGCAGCAGAAAAAACTGAAGCCAGTACCGCCTGAAGCATCGAAGGTAATCTTCTGTCAGTGTGACCAGGTCAATTACATTTGCGTTGTTTACCGGTTGAGCCGTATTGCGGCTTTGTTCTGGCATATCTTCACCTCGTACCTTATTTCGCGTAATAGTAGCTGTAATATCCATAAGTATTTTTTCGTCCGGATCTGCCAATGCTTCTTGCCATATTCATGATTCCGCCGATCACATCTACCCCGGCAGCTTCCAGAAGATCCACAGTGTCATTAATGTCTGCGGCATGCACCTCATCCTGCTCAAAGCTGATGATAGCCGCGTCCGTATTTTTGGCCACGATTTCCGCGTCGCGCACAATTCCGAGCGGCGGAGTGTCCATAATTACATAATCGACAAGATTGCGCGCGATTTCCAGAAGCATCGGAAACGCCCTCTCCTCCAGCCGTTTGTCCGGCTCACCGATCGCCCTGCTCTGTAAAATCGCCAGCAGTCCGTCTGTCTGAGGAATCCTTTTCAGGATACGTGAATACTCGCACCCATTTGAGAGATAATCAGACAGACTGCTGTCCGGCTCCATCTCATAATCAAAGATTTTATAAATCGCAGGTCTTCTCATATCACAGTCCAGCAAAAGGACTTTTTTCCCGCGCTGTACCAGGTTCAGAGCAATGTTCGCCGCAATGGTAGACTTGCCTTCGTTTTCTCGCATGCTTGTCACCAGCAATGTCTTGTACTTGCCGGAATCCATATGCTCCTGGATCCGGGTGGTAAGCTTATCCATATCCTCAATGTAAACCGGTTCTGTCCTCGTATCCGTGATCAAAAGAGATTTCTGCGCTTTTTTCTTTCTGATAAAAGGAAGCTGTCCAAGCAGACGGATATCCAGCATCTTTTCCGCCTGACTCCGGCTGTGGATTTTATCTGTAAGAAGAACAAGCATGACCACAAGTCCGATCCCGGCGGCCAGGGACAACAGTGCGGCCATCGCCGTATAGCGCTTTACATCAGGGGATGTGCGGATGATATTATCCGCGGAGAGGCTGGTATAGCTCTGTACCAGATAGCCGGACTCAAAATAATCGGAAAGCTTGGGGTACGCTTCCAATGCGGCCTTCAGAAGCCAGAACGCTTCCTCGGCGCTTCTGCCGGTCGTACTCATCGTAATCAGATTTGTCGATTCAACCTGTGTGGAAGAAATGGTTCCTGATATGGAGGTGATGCCCTCGTCTTTTTTTATCTGTTCCTTCAGGGTATTGCTGTTCAGAACATTCAGACAGCGGGTCACAGCAATCGTGACATAGCTGTCCGACTGCCTCGATGTAGACGTGTCTCTGGCCACAACCGACAGCTGTATGCTGGCTGTATAGCTGTCGCTCAAAAACAGATCCGCCCCGACAGAGGCTGCCACCGCCACAATAACAGTGGACAGCAGGATCACCAGCGCACTTTTCGAAAGCATTCTGAACAGATATGCATAATCCAGTGTAAGAGGTTCTTTTCTCATCTGAGAATATTCCTGCGCCATAGCTCTCAATCCTCCACGACTACGATCAGTCTCGCTCTGCAGTCATATCCGGTTCTCTCGGATGTATAGGTGTACAATACAAAATAAGTGCCTTCCGTCGATGTATCGACTTCGGAGGTGATTGTGATTTCAGAGACATTGATCCAGTCTCCGTTTTCACCGTCCGCCTCCTTCTCAGTCACCCATTCGATGCCGTCAGCGGTCTCATTCTCAATCATCTCACCAAAATCAATCTGATACTCAATCCCATCAGTCAGACGATACAGATAATTCTCCGGGTCAAAGCCGGCTCCCAGCTCTATGTAAGTCAGGTAGGTCGACAGGGTAATCGAGGGACGATACAGCTGCTCCTCCTCACTGTCCTCATAAATCTCCACCTGTATCGGAACCTGAGCCGTGTCTCCGACACTGTTTGTGACGCTTAAAGTACACTTGTACGTCCCGGTAGGAGAATCCGACTGGATATCCTCACTGCCCTCGATCGTAACGAACGGGCTGAGATTGCCATCCAGGCAGTCCGTAGCCACAATATAGTCAAGAAGAGACCAGGTACTGTTCTGCGCGAAACGAAGCTGCCGGGATATTTCAAAATGAGGATGGCTATAATCCGTATAAATCAGGGAGCGCGTCAGTCTTCCGACATTTCCGGATGAATCAAAAGCCACATAGGTAATCTCAAATTCTTCGGTAGCTCCATCTGTGATTTTACTGACGCTTTCAATGATAATGCTGTCCGAAACGTCGCCGTCCTGGTCATCGTAGGCAGAAACACCTTCCAGAAGCTCCTCATCCGTGGCATCGATGGACATTTCTATCACATCCGGGCTGGCACTCAGCACCGGATCCGTAGTATCCTCCTGCTTTCTCTGTATACTCCAGTATCTCCATCCTCCTATCAGAGAAAGCACAAAAATGACGGCCAGTATGATCCTTGCTTTTTTCATGCACCCGTTCCTTTTCTTTATATTGGGGAAGCCCCTATTTGCACGCCAGAGGCGTCATTCCCTTCAGAATTCTGCTCGGATTCTCCGACAGCCATAAATGAACAGATCTCTGCGAAAAATGCTCCGACAAATACCTGATCGCGCGTCCCAGATCATGGGAGCGAAGCCTTGTATCATGGGCGTCCGTCGCAATTATTTTTATAAGGCCGTCATTCAGCATGGAAACAGCCGCAATCCTGCTTTCCTCGCCAAAATCACCGAACAGGCTGCCCTGATTCATCTGAAGAACACATCCACATCCGGCAAGATAGCCGGCGAACCGGATATCCTTCTGAATAAATACATAGCGCTCTGGGTGCGCCAGGACAACCCGGTAGCCCGCTTTATGTAACTCATCCAGTCTCTCGCAGACAATGTCCGGATCCTCCTCAAAGTCAAACTCCACGAGCAGATAATCAGTTCCGTTCAGTGAAAGAAGCTGGCCTGATTCCAGCAGCGCGGGAACCTTTTCATCCAGAAAAATTTCCATACCACTGTGCAGCTTTACCGGTATCCGCAGGTGCTCCAGCGTACTCTGCAGCCTGGAAAAGGCGATACGGTATTCGCCGACCGTATAGGGATAAAAATTCCCATGGCTGGAAGCGACAATATGAAAAATACCGGAATCAGCCGCAATTTTGGCCATCTCCACGGCTTCCTCCATGGATTCGGCACCGTCGTCCAGTCCAGGGAGAATATGTGAATGTATATCAACCATCTAACTTCCTTCTGTCCGTAAAAATGGCATTCTCCAATACTATAACAAACTATTGAGGATTCTTCAAGTGGAAAAAAGAATATTATCTCCCAATTGTGCCCAAAATTTCATTTTTATCCTTCGAATGCCTTTGCGATATCCTTCAGATAATGTGTCACAGAGAGCTGCTGCGGACAGACACTTTCACACTGGCCGCATTCCACACAGTCGGACGCCTTTCCATGTTCCCCTGTAAGCTCCGCATAGCGTTCTTTATACGCCAGATTCTCCGAATCCCCCAGTCTCGCGTTATAAAGCGCGAAATAATCCGGGATGGCAATGTTCATCGGGCAGCCCTCCATGCAGTAGCGGCACGCGGTACAGGGAATCTTCGCCGCCTCATGAATCATCTCCACAACCTGTGCAAGCGCCTGCTTTTCCGTCTCGCCCAGAGGCTCCATATCCTGCATATACCCGCTGTTATCAAGCATCTGCTCCATGGAAGACATCCCGCTTAAGACAATCATCACATGTTCCAGGCTCGCGGCAAAACGAATCGCCCAGGACGCGTTCGACCAGTCCGGATGGATCGCGCCAAGCAGCTTTTCCGCTTCCGGCGGAAGCTTCGCGAGCGTGCCGCCCTTGACCGGCTCCATGACGACCACTTTCTTGCCATGCTTAACGGCAGTCTCATAGCATTTGCGGGACTGCACCTTCGGGTTCTCCCAATCCAGATAATTCAGCTGAAGCTGCACAAACTCCGCCTCCGGGTGATCCGTCAGGATCCGATCCAGGACTTCGGCCTTATCGTGAAAAGAAAATCCGATATGGCGGATCTTCCCCTCTGCCTTCTTGCGCGAAATAAAATCAAAACAGCCCAGGCGCTGTACATTATCGTAGCGTTCACCGCTCATCGCGTGCAGCAGGTAATAATCAAAATAATCCTCTCCGGTCTTCTCCAGCTGCTCGTTGAAAATGCGTTCCAGATCTTCCTCCTTTTCCAGATGAAACAGAGGAAGCTTTGTCGCAATCGTGTATTTCTCACGCGGAATGCGTTTCACGAGCACATCCTTTACCGCGCGCTCACTCTCATGGTCATGATACATATAAGCGGTGTCAAAGTAGGTAAACCCCCGCTCCAGAAATACATCCGCCATCCGGCAGACCTGCTCTTTGTCAATGCTTTTCTCATCCTTCGGATCCAGAAGCGGCAGCCGCATCAGGCCAAATCCAAGCTTTCCCATATTCTATATCCTCCTTGTTGTAAAAACGTATCATCAACTTCAGGTTAAATTCTGTCTACTCTAAACTATACCCCGAAACTGTTCACAGTGCAAGTGGAAATTTTATCGTAAATTTCCATCCGGCGGATTCGTCACCGGCCACTAATCACCAATCACTGTCACTCACTGTTTTCAGGACGCGCCGGCTTCCTGTTTCTCTGGAGCCCGAATTTTTCCCGGAATGCCAGGAAAAGGATCACGCAAATGACCGCCGAAAGGGTGGAACCCGCAGGCGCGGCCAGACCCATGGGGAACAGCGTGTCTGGAAAGAGCACCGTGGCAAGGTAGGCCCCCGGAATCCGCACGCACAGTACGGAGATCAGATTATGCGCAAAGGAAAAGCCGGACAGTCCGTACGCGCAGAAAAAACCGCTGAAACAAAAATGGATCCCCGCCATCATGCAGTCAAAAGAGTAGGAGCGCAGGTACTGCCCGCCCAGCACGTACACCGTTTCCTCCTTCGTAAACAGATGGACAAACTGCTCAGGCAGGATCTGGCAGGTCACAAAGCATAAAAATCCGAACGATACGGTTACCGCCATCGCGCAGTACAGTGTCTTCCTTGCGCGGTCATGCAGACCGGCTCCCCGGTTCTGCGCGGCAATCGCGGAGACGGAAGAAAGCATCGCGGAGGGCACCAGAAACAGGAAGCTGATGATTTTTTCTACAATCCCCACTGCGGCCGCCACATCCACCCCGCGGCGGTTCGCGATCATCGTGATTACCAGAAACGAGATCTGGATAAACCCGTCCTGGCAGGCCACCGGGACGCCGACCTTGAGCAGATCTGAAAGGACTTCCCTTTGCGGGCGGAAATCCTCCCTCTTCATCCGGATCCCGCCCCTGGATGTGCCGGCACTTTTCTTCTTTAAATATAGCAGTGCGAAAACGACGCTGGCCGCCTGGGAAATCACCGTGCCGTACGCGGCTCCCGCCGCCTGCATCCCAAGTCCTCCGATGAGCAGGAAATCCAGGGCAATATTAAGCACACAGGCCACTCCGACAAAATACATCGGGCTTCTGGAATCACCCATTCCCCTGTACACGCAGCTGATCACATTGTATGCCGTGATAAAAGGGATCCCCGCAAAGCAGATGGTCAGATACTCTCTCGTCTGTGAAACCGCCTCCTGCGGCACCGACATCACGGAAATAATGCCATCCCTGAAAAACAGCAAGGCGGCCACAAGCAGAACCGCGCCTGCCGCAAACAGCGTAATCGTATTCCCAATTATGGTGGAAGCGCGCCCGGTCTGCCTGCTGCCGATTGCCACGCCCAGGCCTACGGTCGCCCCCATTGCCAGGCCAACAATCATGACGGTCAGCATATGCATGACCTGGCTCCCGATCGACACAGCCGAAATCGCGGCGGCGCCATTGAACTGTCCTGTCACATACAGGTCCACCATCCCATAAAATGTCTGTAAAAAACAGGAAAGAAGGTACGGCAGGGAAAACCGCAGCAGCACCTTCCAGACACTCCCTTTCGTCAGATCCCTTTCCATTTTGAACTCCTGATTCTGTCCTCTGCCAGTTTCCCGGACTTGTCCTCTGTCAATGTCAGTTTCCTGGATTTATCTTCTGTCAATGTCCAATTTCCAGGATTTATCTTCTGTCGATTCTTTTGATTGTTTCTTCTTCGTTCCCATGCTCTATCTTTTCATCTTCGTTCCCGTGCTCTTTCCTGGGCTTTGCGCAGCTTTCCATTGCCCGTCCCGTCTCATATCCGTCCAGAAAATGGTGCTTCACACCGTCCTGTTTCCAGGAAATGACTGTGTTCAGGTTTACATTTTCAGCACTCCTGAAAATATTGCTCTCTACCTCCGGATCCCGTTCGGCCAGAACCGCGATCAGCTGCTTCACCTCGGCGCGTTTGGAGCCCTTTTCCGTACCGCCGCAGGAAGCGCAGTTTTCTGTGAATCGGCAGGCGCACTGAATGAAATGCAGGTCGTTGTAATCCGCCCAGCGGATAATATCCTTTTCCCGGATCAGATACATCGGGCGGATCAGCTCCATCCCTTCAAAATTGTTGCTGTGCAGCTTCGGCATCATCGTCTGCATCTGTCCGCCATAGAGCATGCCCATCAGGATTGTTTCAATCACGTCGTCATAATGGTGCCCCAGGGCAATCTTGTTACAGCCAAGCTCCTTCGCGTGGCTGTAAAGATACCCCCGGCGCATCCTCGCACACAGATAGCAGGGAGAAGTCTCTGGTTCCACAATGTTAAAAATCTCTGAGCGGAATACCGTGACCGGGACATCCAGCAGTCTGGCGTTGTCTAGTATCCGCTGATAATTCTGCTCATTGTAGCCCGGGTTCATCACCAGGAAAACCAGTTCAAAGTTTCGTTTTCCATGACGGTACAGCTCCTGGAACAGCTTTGCCATCAACATGGAATCCTTGCCCCCGGATATGCAGACCGCGATCCGGTCCCCATCCTGAATCAGGTCGTATTCCTTTATCGCCTTCGTAAACCGGCACCAGAGCTCCCTGCGGAACTTTTTGATGATGCTGCGCTCCGCCTGCCGGCATCGCGTGATATACGACGGAGCAGCGCTGCTGTACCCGATGCCATCCGGTGTGGCAGCACTGCTGTCTGTAAAAACCAATGCATCATCATTTGGGAATATACGCTCTGGTGTCGCTTCTCTGCTCCGGGAGATCCGCTTTCTCTTTGTTCCCTTTTCCGGTAATGTCCGCTCTCCCTTTGCCGCCTTTTCCGATGATGTCCGTTCACCCATAGTCTCTTTCAGCCGGTACCGCAGATATTCCCGAAATCCTCCTTCAACGCTGTACGCATGAATTCCTTCCTCTTCAAGCTCACAGACAAGCTCATCACTCTCATCACCGGTATAGCACAGAAAAAAGAGCGGGCAGTCTTTCGGGAGTCTCTCCCTGTTTTCACGAATCTGCGATATATCCATATGAATCGCCCCCGGAAAGGTTCCTTTATCAAATTCCTTCCGGGAGCGCATGTCTATGACCGCTCCTGTACAGCTTAAATGTAACAGCTCTTCCACCGTAATTGTCTTCATGATCCAATGGCTCCCATGTCAGTACACTTTCTCTGTCAGTACACTTTCTATGTCAATACACTTTCTCTGTCGGTACACTTTCTATATCAGCATACTTTCTCTATCAGTACGCTTTCCCTGCCAGAATCTCTTTGTAATCCTTCAGATTCTTTTCCAGCAGTGTCGGCGTGTCCAGGTGATAAGGGCATTTCGACTTACACTGATTGCAGTGCAGGCATTCCTCGATTTTCATCATCTTCGTCTGCATTTCGGGCGTCAGCTGCGCGTCAGAGGGCGCCCGGCGGATCATCAGAGACATCCTTGCGCAGTTGTTGATCTCAATTCCGGCGGGACATGGCATACAATACCCGTAGCCCCGGCAGAATTCTCCCATCAGCTCCTGGCGGTCTTTTTCAATCAGAGCGCGAATATTCTCCGTCATTACCGGAGGACAGACTATGTAAGAGAGGAACTCCTCCAGCTCGCTCATCCGCTGTACACCCCAGATCGGGAGCACATTGTCAAACTGCGACTCAAACGCATAGGCCGCCGCGGAATTCGTAATCAGGCCGCCGGAGAGCGCCTTCATCGCAATAAAGCCCATATCCTGCTCCTTACAATCAGCCACCAGTTTTTCGTCCTCCTCGGTCGCCAGATAGCAGAACGGAAACTGAAGCGTCTCATACAGGCCGGACGCAACGGCCTCTCGCGCCACATTCTGCCGATGGTTTGTGATGCCGATATGCCGGATTTTCCCCTGCTCTTTCGCCTCCAGCATGCACTCATAGACACCGCTCTCATCGCCAGGCTTCGGGCAGAAGGACGGGTTGTGAAACTGATAAATGTCCAGATAATCCGTTTTCAGATTTGTCAGAGTCGTTTCCAGATCCTTCCAGAAATTCTCCGGCGTCACCGCTGCTGTCTTTGATGAAATATACACTTTTTCACGCACATCCGCAAGTGCCAGCCCCAGCTTGTGCTCGCTGTCCGTATAAAAACGCGCCGTATCGAAAAATGTCACGCCGTTTTCATATGCCCTGCGGATAATTTTTACCGCATCCTCATCACTGACCCGCTGGACCGGCAGTGCGCCGAATCCGTTTTTATTTGTCACAATCTCTGTCTTTCCAAGTCTTACTGTGTCCATCCTTCTCCTCCTTCGTCTCTTTGACCAAATGAATGTCTCCGCCTGACTAATTTCCCCGCTCCGCCACAAATGGCTTCAGCTCCTTATACAGCTTCTGGTCATGACCGGCCTGTTGATATTTCTTTTTCAGATTTAACCTCGGCCTTTCTCCCCTTTGCCGTTGTATCAGGTATCTTCCCAACAACACGAAGGGCACAGCCGGCATCAAAACCGCATGCTTCTCGCACGGGGGCCAATGCTCCCTGCAGGCACTCCCCAACACCTTGATAAAGCTGGTAACTCTATTCGAAGAATATGGATCATTAAATAACCGTTCCCCGTATTTTTCAACCTTTCTCCCAAAGTTTCCTTCTTTCAGTATCTGGTCTATCACTTTTTGCGCCGTTTCACTGTCATACCGCATCGCCCAGGGCGCATTTTCTTCCGGCAGCCGCAGGTAATCCACACAGGCTCTTGTCATAAGTCCTGTGAAGGTAAGCAGGCCAAACGCCGAAAGCTGCGGCTGCAGCTTTGCCCACAGGGTGTCATCCATCTTTTTTTTCTACAAACACCGCCCAGTCACAAAGCTGCCGCAATCCCAGGCCGCTGGTCGTAAAGTGTTCCAGCTTGTGCAGAATCAAAATAATGGCCTGATGCTCATCCGACGGAACCGGCAGGCCGTCCATAAACTGCCGTCTGTCGATTGCATCGCTAAAATAATTTCTAATTCTCCCCAGAATTTCAGAGTTACCATCAAGGAACAATCCGTTCGGTTCTTTATGAACCTCCACAGCAATCTCGTCCTTGTGCAACGTCATATGACAATGGTGTTTTTCGTCCAGAACATCGCCATAACCGTTAGCCTGGAGGGCTTTCACGGCCTCCATCTGCTGCTCCGGCCTTACAAGCAAGTCGATGTCGCCCATAATGCGCAGAGACGGTTGTGGATAATTGGCAGCTGATGAACTGCCTTTCAGTATCACGCAGGGAATGGACGCCGCAGTAAGGAGCTGTATCACCTGCTCCTGCTCATACAGGAGCTGCTCATTGTTCATGATATGCCGGAACGAATCCTGCTCCCAGCGAATCCCCACATCATCAGGGACGGAGCCCCGTTCCTCATCAGAAAGCGTATCCCAGATCAGAAGCGAAAGCGCCTGATTTGACGCCTCATGATAAAGAGCGGACCAGTCCACAGCGGATGGTTCAAAATCCGCAGGTGTGCCAAATAAAGCCCTGCCCGTAAGCTGTAATAAGGCCTTTTCTGTTTTGTTCATTCGGATGCACCTCCCTTACGCAACGCATATAATACCGATCACCCTTAAGCCCTTAACCCATAAGTTTCTAACCCTTAAGCTCCATCTATACATCCTGCATGCCTCCATTTTGTTCCCCGACCGGATTTTTTCCTTCTTTGCCCTGTATCATTTCCTCAACCGGATTTTTTCCTTCTTTATCCTGTATCATTTCCTCAACCGGATTTTTTCCTTCTTTGCCCTGTATCATTTCCTCAACCGTAATCTCTGAGTGTTCAAAGACCAGTCTCTTGCCGCAGATCTCCATCGCCGCCGGTCTGTGGGTCACGATCAGCACCGTCCGGCCGCCCATTTCTTTCAGGTTCTTCAGCAGCCTGTGCTCCGTATCCTCATCCAGTGCGGATGTCGCTTCGTCCAGTAGAAGGACAGGAACGTTCCGGTACACAGCCCGCGCTATCGCTATTCTCTGCATCTGTCCCTCAGACAGGCCGGCTCCCTTTTCGCCGAGAACCGTATGATAGCCGTTCGGCAGCTCTCTGATAAACTCATCCGCGCAGGCAATTTTGCAGGCCTGCTCCACCTTTGTCTTCTGCTCCTTCGTATATGGGGCGGAGTGCAGAAAGTCCACAGCCTCATAAATACTGCCGGACATCAGCATATTCCCCTGAGGAACATAGGAGAACCATCTTCTTGTTGCAGGGGATATCTCTATCCCGCCATTCGCATACAGTCTGCCGGACACAGGTGAATATATGCCAAGCAGGATTTTCAGCAGCGTACTCTTGCCGATGCCGGAGATACCGGTCAGTGCGACAATATCGCCTTTTTCTATATCAAACGTCGCACCGCTGATGACTTCTTCCTCGCCGTCATCATAGATGAATGTCAGGTTTTCGGCATGGATTCCTGTGAAGTCAGGCAGTTCTTTTGAGGCTCGTTCCTTCGGCAGCTTCTCTATCTCAATCAGCCGCTCCGCGGATGCGAGCATGGAATAATACTGCGGTACAAAACCGGAGATGTTGGCGAACGGGCTTCTGATCTGGCTGACCAGCTGCAGCACAGCGGTCATCGTCCCATAGGTCAGTGTGCCGTTTAGTATGCCGAACCCGCACCAGACTAAGCCAAAGAGATAGCTGCCCTGCATCACGCCGCCGAAGCCGAGGTTGCAGATATTGGAGAAGGTTCTTCTCTTCATACGGGCTTTCTTATGCGCTGCGGCTTTTTCCTCTGTTCTGGCTGACGCCATTTCTTCCGCTTCAAAGCCTTTCAAAATTAAAAGGCTCTCTACGGATTCCTGCAGCCAGGAGCGGAGCTTCCCGTCTGTCTCCTGTACTTCTTTATGCAGGCTTTTCATTCTGCGGCGAAAGAGGAACGTCACACCCAGCATAACAAGCCCGCCAACAAGAAAGATACTGCCAAAACGCCAGTCAAGCACCATCAGGATAACCAGTGCGCAGACAAGCTGAACCGCCATCGACGCCACACCGGGAATAATTTCCGTCGCATAATCCGCTACAATCTTCACATCACTGGTCATGCGGTTTTGAAGCTCTCCCGTATGGTAAGCTTTCAAACCGCTGTAGGTGCCATGAAGGATGTTGTCATAGGTATGCTGTTTCAGCCTGTTTTCCAGTGAGGCTCTTGTCGACTCGTCCACCTGCCGGATCACGGCACGGAGGAGCAGCTGTATAAGTATAATTCCGAGGAATACGCCGCTCCATTGAAGGAATTCGCTCCTGTCAAGGGCGACAGCGTAATCAATCGCATTGCGCATCACAAGCGCGAGAATAACCGAAAAAAAAGCCGTAACACCCGTACATGCAGTCAACAGCAATATTCCTGCGAGACTGCCCTTCACCATTTTTGCAACCCAGCCGAGGGAGGAATCGCCGAGAATGCGTTTGCCCACAGAAACAGCGCCTGCTGTCATTTTGTGTCTGAGCAGGCGCAGGGGATAGATAAAATTCCAGAGCCAGACATACAGACAGTACCGTGTATCTGTCGTTTTGATTTCCCGTTCTCCCCACAGTCTGCCCTTCCCTCTCCAGCAGCTCTCCATCACACCTTTTACAGCGGAGAGCGGCACCCGCTCAATAGCGAAGGTATTATCGCCGCGGATGAGACACACGTCTCCGCCAAAGCCAATTATGCGGTGGAGCACCTGGGTTCCGTCGGGTCGGACATACAGCACCACATCATTCTTTTGAGGTCTGCCCTCCAATTTTCGAATCAGCACATGGGAGGACCAGGTATAGAGAAGCGGCCGCATACTGACACCCTTAATGGGAATCACAATAAAGCCGGAGGCTTCCAGCTCATCCAGCTTGGTTGTCTGTGATGTTTGGTTTTGCCCTTCGCTTCGGGTCTGTGATGTTTGGTTTTGCCCTTCACTCTGGGTCTGCGACGCCTGCGTCTGTTCCATGCCGCCGTCCCCTCCTTTCTCCTCCGACTGTTCCAGGCCGTCTATTCCGTCAAAAACCCTGCGTCCGCCATTTCCTTTATCATCGACTTCACATCGTCGGCGATATATGCACGGTCTTCCCCGGTCTTTGCGCCGCTCTTTTCCGCAAGTATATTCACAATTTCCTCTTCGGTCCTGCCGTCGGCAATGCCCTCCCAGATAATTTTGCCGGTCTCATTGAGCTTGACCATACCGTGAAACTCACGGCTGGCCTGTCCTGTGGCAACCACCACATACTTGCCTGCCACCTTGCGGATAACAAATCCTTTTTTAACCTTCATTTCCATATTCCTCCCGTTTCGTTTTATTGTCCCGGCATGCGCCAGAGTTTATTAAATTCTATATTGAAAATATCCATTCCGCTTCCTCTCGCTTTTCATCTTTATTATATCAGTTCACTGATGTAATTTCCATATCGTTTTAGAATTTTGAGTGAAGCTGTCTCACACCGGCTGTCTGTACTGTAGAAATCCCCTGCAACCAGCCTAAACCGGCTACAGGGGATCGTCTCAGTTCCTAATTACTTGGTTTTTCATGTTGTCTACTTCTGGATTAATATTTTCTGTTCCTCTTTGGTCATCATAATTTGACTAGCATACCACCGATACGAGCTGATCTTTTCCCCAAATAAAACTACTCACCTCTTGTGCTTCTGACACCTCATCACTCGTCGTCCTCTAAGACTGGAAGATCAGGGCCTTCAACCGCTCCTTCGCCTAAATTTTCACGCGCTACAACAAAAACGTTCGTCTCATACCGAATGATTTCCAATTCAAGTTTTTCATACATAATGATTTGTCTCCTATCAGTCATCGTCCGGCAAAACTGGCTCAGGATCTGTTGAGGTTCCACTTTCACCTACGCCAGACACAACAGCAAAGGGCATTTTCTCATAACGGATAACTTCCAGCTCATGTTTCTGGTACATAATTGCTCGTCTCTCAACTATCTATCATCACGCAAAGCTGGCTCGAAATCTGTCAGCCACCCCAACTTTCTTCTTCATCTTCTTCAACTTCTTCCTCTTCTTCAACAGACAGCTCTGGACCACTAAAAGCCCAGGCACTGTTTTCCTCAAAGCTTATAAGCTTCATCTCAAATTTTTCATACATAATGTCTCCTTTTACCTTTCAGTCATCATCTGGAAGTACTTCCATTTCTTCACCAGATACAGTTCCCTGATCTACTCCTTCGGCAAACACAGCGGTTTCGTCGAAGCTTATAACATCTAGCTCGTGTTTCTTGTACATACCGTCATACCCCCTATGAATCCGTCAGATCCGGCCCAATGCTGTCATAACTCCACCCAGTATCGCCGCCATCAGTATAACTGCACACTACAAAGATATTCTCTTCGTAGAGGTTAATATCCATCTCGTGCTTCTGATACATACCTGTCACCCCTTTACTCAACCACATAGGAAGGGTCGTAGCTTTCTACTTCCATGTTGCTTCCGTCTTCAACAATCCATGCACATGCCTCATTCTTATCAAACAGTATTACTTCAATTTCGTGTTTTTGGTACATAGCCATATCACCCCTCACTCGTCGCTGATATCCGGATCGACGGAATGAACGACGATTCCGCCACTCTCATCTCCGCTTACCCCAAGATCCGCAAACACACAATTTTCATCAAACAATATTATCGACATAATATGCTCTGTATACATCTTATTGCCTCCGCATCATGAATACGCATGTTCTGTTTCCAACCTATATATCGCTTACTTCCGGTTCCACACTGAACTGATCCCACCCGGTACTTCCACCGTCTGATTTATCAGCATTTACAAACATATTCTGCTCATCAAACTCGATAACTGTCAACTCATGTCTCTCGTACATATTCGCGTCTCCCCGTATTGCGTCCAAGCTTATATGTCGGATGGTTCGTCCGGGATGCTGTACTGATCTTCTCCTTCTTCGCCATCAGATGCCCAGGACATAACATAAGCATCCTCTCCGTCAAACTCTGTAACACTCATTTCGTGTGTATCATACATCTCATATTCCTCCACAGCCTGAGCGATAATATGCCTCTCTTTCCGTAACCCTCCGTATCCTCAGTTCAGGTCTATTATATATAAAGCCTTTTCCCGCAGATGTACGGCATTTGGCATAAAAACAGCACACCTTCTACCCAAAAAATGCCTGCAGCCTCCGATAAAGTCTGGCAGTTTCGAGTTATTTCGGGTATCCTTCTTGTACAGAAACCTTTCGTTTCTCGTATTGTCGAATATGTCTCTGAACGCAACCTCACATATGACGTTATATCACAAGGGGCTCGGAAATACAAGATGTTTTTCTGTGAAACATTTACTAAAATTGTCACAGGTCTCACCCTGACCAGATTTACATTTTTTTTGCCACTCACTTCATGTCATTTATTCCCCTGTACGCCACAAGAGCCGCCTCACGTGACATATTACATTTCAAATTAAAAATCGGCACCTCACGAATCAGCCTGTCCATCAGGTCAAGCTGTTTTATCATCTGCTCAACATCCTCTGGCAGAAGTACCTGATTGAATATCTTATCAAGAACTTTATCTGTATCTGCAAGAGCAATCTCATTTTTCGCCCCACGCTCCAACAGGCATATCGCTTTCAGCGGGACAATTTCCGCACACCCGAGCCGTTCCTTACCGTGCCAGGGTGTGCCGCAGACATAGAATTTATCGTTCATAAGCCTAATCATCGGCTTGTCGCCATTTATTAATACTGCCCGATTTCCAAATTCCTGCATCCAGTAATTTGCATGTGTGGATTTTCCCGTCCCGCCGGGAGCAGTGAACACATAACCCTCGCCGTCTACAGCAACAACAGCGGCATGAAGAAGAAAGGCATCGTATTGAAGCATTCCTATACTCACCTTGCGGTACAGGCAGTTGCTTTCACAGTCAGCAAAGCTAAATTCGCCCTTTAGCCTGTCGTATTCTTCCTGAACCTCTTTTTTCGTGGCAGACACAATAAAGAGAGGAGAAGCCGACACGATGTGTTCCTCACAATTCCACTGGGAAAGGGGATACTTGTTATTTATACCGACAGGAATTCCAGCTATATTCAGCGTTGTCACAATGCATCCTCCTTGCCATAAAGTACAAATCCCCTGCAACCAGCCTCAAGCGGCTACAGGGGACAATTACTTTTCAACAGTCAGATTTTTTAAATCTCAACGTCAGGAATGCTGTCAGCAGACCAGTCATCGTCATCTCCTTCATTATAACTACACACAACAGAAGCGTCCTTTTCACTAATATAAATAACTCTCATTTCGTACTTTTCATATAACATGCTTTTGCCTCCTTAGTCTTCGTCTGTAGTCGAAGTAAGAACTGTTTGCGTCGTTCCATCACTGCATGAAAATGCTGTCTCTGTTCCATAAATCGTAGTTCCGTCCTGCGTTGTCCAATAGGGCACAACTGAGAAGGAAGTAGCCTTAGATGTATCATAATAGCGTCCCGTCACAACAGCCGTTGCTGAACTGCTGAACGTGGAAGGCATAAATGTCGCCACAGGGCTACTCGACGTGCCGCAGACTTTATAGGAGCTTGTATGATACGTGACAGATGTAATTGCATTCTCGACCAGTGTACCATTTATGTACAAATTAAAGCCTGCATCAGCGTACACAAAAGCCTGGCTCGTAAAGAATCTCAGTGCGTTCTTTTCATCATAGGGTGTAAAGAAGCATGATACCGACAGAGTATTTGCATCAACGAACATTGCGTAATATGTAGTATCCGTATCCGATCTACTCCACATTTTGTTTGAGCAGGCTGTGTAGCCACCATCCTCGTCAAGAGTGAACCATCCTGCGAAGATATAACTGCCGCTGTCACTGCTGCCCTCAGTAGGTGTGTAAGTCAAATCCGTTGTCGGGTAGTTAGTAGTGCCGTATTTGCTGATATCCGAGCTGCTCACGCCGACATAAATGCTGCCGGTACCGTAGTTGGCTATAGATGTTGCATTCACCGACACCGATGTTGTGGTTTCACCATTGTCACCAGACGCACCGAGAACCAACTGCTCAACAGTGTATGTACTGTTATCATTAGTTACCACATAACAACCGCCTGCGAGATAACTTGTCGGGTCGGACGTATACGTACCGCCAGAGATTTCAAGCGTGCCAGTGGTTACACCTGCAAATGTGCCTGTATAAGTTCCCGATGTCAGTTCCAACGTACCTGCTGAAACGGTGCAAAGCTTAACTGTTGATGTCTGCCTATAAAGTGCACCTGCCTTACTTTCGCTGCTGTCTACAACAGTAACGGTAATACCCGATGTTGCTACTTTTATAGTGCCGGTACTGCTTGTAGATGTATAAGTACAGCCGTTTAAGTCAATGGTCATGCTGACTGTCGGTATCATGGCTGTTGAATAGGTGTGGTCATTTAAAGCTTTTACAGTTATTGTTTCACTGCCATCCAAGTCCATGCTGTTAGCTGCGGTAACTGCAGCAGATAAGGTAGCATAATAAGTTGTATTTTCTCCTATAGTAATGCTTGCGTTTGCTGACTCTTTTGTAACACCCTGATAAACGGTAACTGTATTATATTCTTTTTCGTCATATGTCACAGTGTCGGTCGTCGAAAGAAGCTCATATCCCGTTGAACCGTAGCACGCAAAGTGAGAAGTATAGCTCTGCGCCTCTGTGCTTAATTCGTTTTCCATTAACACAAGTGTGTAGCCGGTAGTATTAACCTTTACATCTGTGACTTCATCAAGCGCAGCATAGAGATATATAGTTCCACTATAGCCGGAGAAATACGTTGTGTTGAACGCATTGTCCGCATCTGTAAAATAAACAGTTCCATACGTAGTCTCCCGCATCGCCTCATATGACCATCCGGAAACATCTTCGGCAACTGTAAAGATTCTGTTCGATAATTCTCCATTGTAATCGCCATCAAACAGCAATGAGTACTCTGTCGAAGCAAGATATTTTGGATATACCGAATAGCCCGTAAATGTACCACCTGTAATGTAGCAATTCTGTGTATTTGTATTGGCATTATATTGGTAGCTTCCTATCAACGAACTAGCCACAGCGGTTCTGAGATTATAGAAAGTGCCGCCGTTGATAGACACAATACCTGGATACGACGAGCTTGTTCCAAATATTGCTGAACTGTATGAATAAATCGTACCGCCGTTCACAGTCACTGTGCCAGCATTGATAATCGCACCTTGCTTAGAACTTGCACCCTCTGCCAAATTCTTTATAATACCGCCGTTGATAGTAAGAATGCTGTCCGGCTCATTCTTAATGCAAGACAAACAATCACTTATGAAGGTACCGCCATTTACTGTCATCGTACCGCCGTAATTGCGAATCATGGAAGAATTGTTATCAACCTCCGGCGATGTTTCTACAGTGACACCGGTATTGAAAATCATTTTACTATTGGAACCTTCATTTACAATGGTATACCATGTACCGGAGCCACGAGAAAACGTACCGCCGTTCAGGATAACTTCGCCCTGATTGTAAAGAGCCGCCGTGCTTCCTACGGTTGCTATAACCTTGCCGGTTCCCGCAACGGCCTCGCTTTCTTCGGTTGCAGTAGTGGCGCTGCTATCTTCAATTGTCAAAGTACCGTAGTTTGCAATTGCATGACTGTTATCAGCAGTGATTGAGTATCCTGCCAAGTTAAGGATAATGGTCTTACCACTTTCAACGACAACATCTTCCTCCACATTAGTGAGCAAAGTCACAGTGTCGCCGCTCGTTGCTGCATTGATAGCGGATTGAAGAGTACTGTAAAGGGTGTCGCCAACCTTTGCAACGCCGGCTCCTACCCAAACGGTCTTGTCGTCCAGGGAGGAAATATAGTAATTTCCACTCACCGTTGCCGCATCACCTTTTGTGTCAAATACACCATAACCATCTGCCAAGATGGAAGCTACCAGGTCAATCCCCTTTGTTGCGGTATAGGTGCCGCCTGTGACTGACACAGTGTTGTTTTCACTGGAACGAGCAAGCAAAGCAATGTCATAACCAGTGAACGTGCCGCCGGAGATGCTTCCAGATACAGTTACATCAGTATCAAACACAAGCGCACGAGAGCTGCTCGCACTGATTGTGCCACCGGAAATGTTCACAGTTCCGCCCTTGACCAAAACAGCCTGAGATGCACTCGATGATGCTGTCACAGTTCCGCCGGTCATTGTGAACGTTCCGGAGGTTGTAATGGCTCCGGTCACTGTTCCGCCTGATACAGTCATCGAAGTTCCGCTGGCAACGGTTACTGATCCGGTAACACTGCCGCCTTCTACTGTGAGGCTTGCGGCTCCTTTGGTCGTTGTCAATGTCAGGTCTGCCGCAACGCTGCCACCGTCAGCTACGACGTAAGTGTAACGGAGCGAGTTGCTGACTTCCCAGTTGGTGGATTCACTGGTGATTTGGTTATTGCTGTTGAAGACGATTTTGAAATTCGCTATGTTTTTCAACGCACCACCGTTGGGATTTGTTGCATAGTTGCATCCGGTTAGCGTAACGGTTGAATTGCCGTCGTTGTCATAAACAACCACACCGCCACTCTGATTCGTGATGTTGCAGTTCGTCAATGAAATCGTTGCCGTACCGTCTGCCGCCACATGCAGGAAGTTTGCGGCAATACTGTTGCTGTCAAATGTTACATTCTCCGCTGTGAAGGAGCAGGTACCGCGCAGGATGTTGAACTGGTTGCCTGTTGAAGTAGCGTCGTCCGCAATCTTCACAGTTCCGTTCTTAATGGTCAGAGAACCGCCATCCAGAATGCCGAACACACGGGTAGTGTTCACAGTAAGCGTGGAGTTATTCAGATCAAGCGTGACATTGGTACTCACCTGATACAAACCGTTTGCGCTGTATTCACCATCAGTAACCGTCAGATCGCCGGTCAAGGTAATTGTAGCACCTGATGTTGCTGCCGCAAACGCCGCCGCAAGTGTGCCATATCTGGTATTATTGATTTTTGCAACTACTGCTGTGTCTTCTGTTTCCTTTTCAGCCTCATCCGTTGCTTCGACCGTTTCAAGGGTATCATCTACGGTTTCTCCGGAATATGTGGTATCATCCCCGCTTCCGGAGACATCCGCTTCCTCGGAGACCGCTGTAGCACTGGCTGCTGTAACCGATGTAGATGAAATCGTAAGAGTACCACCGGATTCATCCGCAGCAGCTTCCGTAAGTTCCTCGGTCTCGTCTGATTCTTCCGCTTCCTCAGACTCGGTCTCGTCCGTTTCTTCCTCCACAGCTGCATCAGTATCTGTGGTCTCCTCCGCCGTGCTTTCAGTCGTCTCTTCGCCAGAAGCATCCTCTGTCTCGGAGGCTTCTGTGTCCTCGGTCGATGTGGAATCACCAGATTCTTCCGTAACAGCTTCTGTAAGCTCGGTTTCATCCGCAACATCTTCCGACTCGGTTTCGTCTGCCTCTTCCGACTCAGACTTGACGGCATCAGCTTCTTCGCCCGCAGTTACACCAGAATCCGTCGACTCTTCCGTTGTGCTTTCAGTCATCACTTCGCCGGAGACATCCGTATCCGCCGCAAGCACCGGGGTAGCGGTCAAGGTGAATACCATCGCCAGTGACAAAAGCAGGCTCAACAGACGTTTTGACTTTCGCTTTGTCATTTTTGCTATTCCTCCATTCATAGATTTTTTGAACAAAACTGTTCCTGTGAGCTTTCGCTCCGATGAGACATCGCCGTCACTGTTAATATTTCTCTCCGTCCGGCTTTTAGTGTCCTCTTCCTACATATATGGTCTATCTATGAAAGGTATCGTTCACTATCTTCGAGCAGGAAGGTGTAGGATACTGACGAAACGTTTCACACAATTCCAGAACATTTTATACTGATAATTTTAGTGAACATTTCACAGAAAAGCATCTTGTATTTCCATGTTTCTTGTGATATAATATTGTATGTGAAGTTGTGCTCAGAGACATATTCATCGATACAGGAAACTACACCTTCCCGACGATTTCATTTCATGATGAAGGCATTTGCCATCACATCGCCTCATACCGTTTGGCCCGATACCGAAAAGGAGACACCGCCATACCGCATTCTCTTGCTGCATTTGCGCACGTGCTTTCGCCGAATCTCCACCGCCTGTAGCATGGGTTAATCGTAAGCGTAAAACCATTCGCCATAGGTTAAAAGCAAACCGCTTTTCAGCGGTTCACTTTGCGGCATTCAGTTGGGAGGCTGTCTGACCAGGGGAGAAGGTCATCTAAATCATGCGGATCAATATGACCATCTACATCCGTCCGTTCCGGCAGTTCTTCCAGTATGTATTTCAGATAGTAGTAAGGATTCAGGTTGTTCAGCTTCGCGGTTTCCGTTATGCTGTATACAACCGCGCTGGCCTCCGCACCCTTCACGGAGTAGATGAACACCCAGTTCTTGCGTCCCACGGTGAAGGGACGTATAGAGTGTTCCGATGCCGAGTTATCGATAGGAACATCTCCGTTGGTCAGAAATACCCGCAGGTATTCTTCCTGGTTGACGCTGTACTTTAATCCTTCGGCGGTTTTGCCTTTCGGGAGACAGGTCGTATCAGCGAGGCGTTCTTTTACCCACGCAAAATACTCATCGACCAGAGGCTTGATCGATGCCTGCCGTTCATGGAGCCGTTCCTCAGCGGACAGGTCTTTTAAAGTACCTTCCAGCTTATAGATGGCGGCGATCCTGGTCAATGCCTGATATGCGGTGGACAGCTTTGCCGCCTGGTCATTGTCCTTACCGATTGCTTTGACCGCATCGGCGAACGATCGTCTTGCGTGCGCCCAACAGTTCGCATTGGTCAGCCCATCCAGTTCCCTCGCTATCTTGTGGTACTGTTCCAGGCCGTCCGTCATAAGGATTCCTTTGTAATCCTTATAGAACTCTTTAGGGTGGCTGCTGTTCCGTGTCTTCTGATATTCATAGAGGACAACCGGATGCTCCCTGTAAAGCTCTCCGGAACGGTGAACTCACATATAGCTCTGACTCCCCGCCGGGCGTCCGTCTTTTATGACTTCCACCGGCGACTCGTCTGACTGGTTCACGGGGAACTCAAAAAGCTTCTCCTTCATGAGATCGTACAATGGCCGGAAGTATCGTTCCGAGCATTTGATGACCCAGCCAGCCATGACCTGTTTGGAAAGGTTCAGCCCGTTTCTGGAGAACTCCTGCTCGATCCGGTTAATCGGGAGGGCGTTTACGTATTTCGCATTCATTATAGCAGCAGCCAGTGATGGTGTAAGAATGCTGTTGCGCAGTAAATCCTTCCGTCGGTCGGCGCGTATAAATTCGTCCTGATGGTCCCCGCCAGTGCCCACATAAACATGTGTCCTGTGTTCTTCGACTGTCCATGAGGCCGGCTCGTAACGGAGCCGTTTACATTCCTCAACTGGCATCTCACGCCAGCTCCCGGCACCGAACAGTTTGTCAAGTTCTTCGGCTGCTATGGCATGATCATGGACTTCCCTTGGGAAGTCTTTCAGGTCGGCATCCCTCTTGCCCTTTTGCTTTTTCTTTTTGGGCTTTTGGGGAAGAACATCATCAGGGTCAGGCTCTGCGGAGTCCTCTGCAGATTCAGACAGCTGCTCTGCCTCGTTAAAGAAAGAGAGCTGTCCCGGAAGCTCCGAGAGTTTTTCGGTATGGCGGCCAAACCGCTGCTGGTTTGCAATCCGAACCTGTTCGATCAGATGTTCAAGATTTTCATTCATCTTGACCATCTGCTCCTGCTGGGAAAGCAGCAGCGTAATAAGCTCCTGCCTGCTATAGCTGTTCAGTTGTTCCACTGTATATTTTGTACCCATGATGGCCGCTCCTTTACTGGTTTCTATTATATCGCAAATGCAGGAAAAACGCCAGTTTCCGGGATTTTGGCATCCGTCATTTTGACTATGGATGAGGACTATCAAAACGCCCATGGAAGGCAGGTAAACTATCTGTTTTCAACCTAAAAGTCGGGAAACCTGCACTCAAATCCCCTGCCGCCGGGGATTCCTCAA
>JAJQBS010000081.1 GCA_021203145.1 Lachnospiraceae bacterium
TATACAAGGATATTTTTATTAAAAAGTTTGAAGAGTTACAAAATAATTCGGATTTTATAAAATATATAAAAAGTGGTGATCAATATTCAACTGGACACAGAATTGATATGGCACAAAATCTAATAAAGGAGATTATATGTTAAAGGATATTTACGTAAAAAACTTCAAGTGCTTTGAAGACTTTGATTTACCATTGAGTCAGGTCAACATTTTAAGTGGTATGAATGGCATGGGAAAATCTACAATGCTCCAAAGTATCTTATTAATGCGGCAGTCTTATTTACAGGAAAATCTAATGAAAGGACTCCGACTAAATGGAAAATATGTTTCTCTTGGGAATGCACAGGATATATTGTATGAAAAAGCTGAAAACGAAGTAATAGGTCTGGGATTTACTACTGATGAAAATCAAATAATAAGATGGGAATATCAGTATTCTGTTGATACAGACTTTCTTCCAACTATAAATGGTGATGGAATAGTGCATTGTCAGGAACTATTTGGCACGCATTTTACGTATATTTCTGCTTATCGGATTGAACCAAAAGATTTATATAGGGTTCAGAATGGAAAAGAGCTACTTAACAGAGAATTCGGAAATAACGGTGAGTTTGCACTACAATATTTAGGGCTTTATGGAGACGAAGCAGTTGAGAATCCTCATGTGATTTTGGAAGACCGTCTAGGTTCCTCCCTGAATAACCAGACAAGGCTATGGTTAAATCGGATTTCTCCCGGTGTTTCGCCACAGGTGGTTGTCAATATGCAGCAGAGGAATGCAGAAGTTCGCTATGAGTATATTGAAGGAAGAGAGAAAACACAATCCTATAAAAGCGTTAATGTCGGATTTGGGATTACCTATGTCTTGCCACTGATTGTAAGTATTCTTTCTGCAAAGAAAAATGATATTATTGTAATAGAAAATCCGGAAGCGCATATTCATCCTTCCGGACAAAGAATGCTTGGAGAATTAATTGCACGAGCTGGTGATGGTGGTGTGCAATTGATTGTTGAAACACATAGTGATCATATTCTAAATGGTGTGCGGCTAGCTGTTAAACAGCATCGCATTTCCAAGGATAGTATCGAATTGTCTTATTTTTATAAAGACACTAATGATGAGTATAGACATAAATGTGTATATCCTCATATTTTATCAGACGGACGATTAGATTGTTGGCCGGAAGGTTTTTTTGATGAGTGGGATAATACTTTGTTAGAATTACTTTAAGCAGGGAAAGTGAGGTATAAATGATTGTAGCTGTGAATGATTTATCATTTAAGCGAATGTACCAGAGTAAAGAAGAGGCTGTTGATGGGATCCGCCAATGGATGTATGTATGTAAAAAAATTGAATCCAGAGAAACGACAGCGGTAAATGAAATATATTCAGTTATGCTTAATACATCAGCTGAAATAGCTCCAGGGTATCCCCTTGTTAACATAGTAAAAGAATTTTCAGTAAAAGAAGAAAGAAGTTATTTTTTGCATTTATTGGCTAATCTACCGAAACCTGATGATTTGGAGGAAAAAGCTGAAGATTTTTGCTTTATGGAGATGAAATCCACAATTTGCGCATATGCAAAACACGGATTTTTGGTTAGCCTTGATACGACCGTGCTCTTAAGAGAGTGCATGATTCAAGGAACAATTGGAGAAGAGGATGTATCCATCAGGAATATCTCTATGATGGATCACATCAATTTATATAGTGAGGAACTCGGAATTCGATTTTATGAACCAAATTTAAAACATAGGAAAACCTCTTATATAGATTCTAAGGGACGTAATGTGAATCCCATGGACTTAAGCAATGAAGAAGCTCAGAATTTGTTAAACGTGGCAATAGAGATTGATGGGAGTCTTTACGGAAAACTACATGGAAATTATTATTGCTTTAGGCAACATCACAACAATTACTATCATGGATATCAGAATAATGATTTAGACGCAAGTATTCGTTGTAAAATTGATGAACGGAACTGGGAACAATAAAAGAATATCTACATAAATGTACAAAGAGGAAATCAAGAAATGATAAAGTATAAAGCATCAGAACGCAGAGTAGATATATATGATATTGGCGATGGCTTGAGCTTGATGAATATTATTTTGAAAAATTGTGATGGTGAGATGATGGCGATAGATACTTATATTGGGATAGAAGGAAACGGTTTTTCGTGTGTGGGGCATACTGAGGGATTGGATCAGCCAGGAGTAATTTTCAGTTACGCGGGGTATGTCAGAAGGATTAAGGCGAATATATCGATATATCGTGATATCTTCTACACAAATATAAACGGTGGATGACATCACATTTCGAAGAGCATCTATTGCGTTAGCAACTGAGATTGTTTTTTTGTCCCTAATGGAACCCTGGCAGAAGGACAGGTCTTCGGCATTGGCTGTAAGATCTTCACCATCGCCGGGCCGGTGATCCTGTATGGGCTGTTCACCAGCTGGGTGCTGGGGCTGATCTACTGGGTGCTGAAAGCAGTTGCGGTGGTATGAGAAGGCTGCAGTAAGACAAATTGATGCGATACAAAATGGGAGTTGTGTTCTCATAGGGCTTGTTCTCCCATTTTTTTAATTTAAAGATGGCTAATTCTAATGCATTGTGTTATACTTGAGAAAAAAGAAATTATGCATTATGTTATAGTATAGAGCATACAAGGAGATGATTTCAATGTTAGTAAGTGCCGATAAAAAATGGGACTATGCGCTTGGTATGATAAAAATAGATGGCCTGGAGCCTACGGCAGAAATGAAGACGCTGATTGAAAAAGAAAAACATGGAGAGATGTCCATGGATGATGTAAAAAAAGCATTGGATCGCAAATATAAGATGAAACAATAGGAGATAAAATGCGAGACCCTTATCTATATCCGAACTCGGATGTTTTGAAAAATCTTGCTGATCTGCGAAAGCAAAAGATGTTGGATTTGAGACTGATATGAAAACGAGGAAGGAGCGTTGATTATGTGTTTTTACTGTAAAGGTGATATGAAACCAGCTACAACGACACACGTTGTAACTTATAATGATTGCCTGATCGTAATTAAAAATGTGCCCTGCGAAGAGTGTGACCAGTGTGGGGAAATCGAGTATTCAGATGAAGTTATGAAGAGACTGGAGATGATTGTAAATAACGCCAAAAAGCTGTTGCAGGAATTTTCTATTATTGATTATGCGAAGGTTGCATAATCAGTGAGACATCTCAAATGTAATGACGGTCAATGGTGAGTCCTACCTGTAAGTGGAAACTATAGAAGGGTATTCTGTTGCGACAGATACTTCCAAAGAGCTACGCATGGCGTGGCTCTTTGTGTTTCCAAAGCCTGCTTCTAGTAGGAATTTCAAAGGGGATAATCCATTGAGGTAGCAGCTATAAAGGTGTTCAGCATGAGTGCGACAACTTATCAGCGACTTTAATCATTATGACGCGAAAGGACATAAGACTGGACACAGTGACAGAGGGTTTTTCGGGGATATGAATCATTGCAAGATAGTAAATCTAATTTTCGTAATACTGTGCCTGTGCGTGCCAGAGCTCGTAATACTTTCCGCTTTCATTTGCCACCAGATTGTCATGGCTGCCGAACTGAACCAGGCAGCCCTTATGGAACACGGCAATTTCATCACAGAATTTGCAGCTGGAGAGACGATGGCTGATAAAAACCGATGTTTTGTCGCTGGCAATGTCATTGAACCTTGCGTAAATCTCTGCCTCGGCGATGGGGTCAAGAGCTGCCGTCGGCTCATCCAGAACCATAAACGGAGCATCTTTATAGAGCGCCCGTGCCAGGGCGATTTTCTGCTGTTCGCCGCCGGAGAAATCCACACCTTCATTTTCATATTCTCTGCCGATATTTGTGTAAATGCCGTTCGGAAGTTCTGCGATCCTTTCTCCGAGGCCGACACGCGTCAGGCAGTTTACCACGCGCTCCTCATCAATTTGATTCGATGCTGCCACATTCTGGGCAATCGAGAACGCGAAAAGGGAGAAGTCCTGGAACGCGACAGAGAACAGAGCCATGTACTCATCGTAACGGTAGCGGGTTATGTCGATGCCATTCAGAAGAATTTTGCCCTCTGTGGGGTCATACAGGCGGCATAGCAGTTTGATGAAAGTAGTCTTGCCGCTGCCGTTTTCTCCGACAATCGCCAGCTTGTCGCCAATCTTAAATTTCATGCTGACATGGCGAAGCGCCCACTCGTCGCTGCGAGGGTACAGGAAGGAAACATCGCGAAATTCGATTTCGTAGTCAATATCATCCCGTTTTTCCACAGCCAGGGAGCCTTTATACATACTGTTTGGAAGTTCTAGGTAAGCCAGGGTTTCTTCGAGGTACTGATTGTTGTCCCGCAGCACGCCCAGGTCTGCTGCTAATTCAGACACGGAACTCACAAATTTTTGCACGGTGCCCTGATACAGAATGAAATTGCCTACGCCGACCGCGCCGATCCACGTTTTTGCCGCAGTGAAAAGAAATACCACGAGCTTCACTGTCAGATTCAGCAGGTGCTTTCCAATCGCCTGAGACTGAAGCGCCTCTTCATAGCTTTTTACCCATTTGGGGCGAAGCATATACTTTTCCCAGTCTGTTATAATGATTCTGTTCAGTTTGAAAATGTACGTATCTGTGCCCTTCACTGCCGCCTGGGCGTTCACCAGGTTGTTCATTGGTGCAAGACCGGAAATCGCGCTATAGATTTTGGCGGTAGAGCGGGTGGACAGTTTCACGGATAAAACAGAATTCAACACAATTACAGCAACAAGCAAAAGGGCTGCCCATGAGGAATTGATAAAAACGAAGAAGCCAGTATAAAAACCTGGGACGACACGGAACAGAGAGAGCGTCAGTGCAGCAGATACGATCATATTCAGCAATTGCTTTATTATATCCTCAGATAAATTCAGAACCTTTGGCAGGCCGGCTGCCGTAGCATTTGCTACCGATGTGATTCTGGATTTCGCCAGCACCACTTCCGAATCCTCCAGATGTTCATACTGGAAGTGGTTGGCAGCGTTAAACAGGCAGGACTCGTGGCGCGAGTAATAGGTTGACACGATCGCACCAAACCGTCCGCTGAAAAACCGGCTCGCAAGAGAGAGCACGAAGGATCCGGCCACGGTAATAGCAGCAAACGTCAGCAATCGCCGTAGGTCGCAGGCTCCGGCCAGTTCATTCACGATCAATGCCGACATATACAATGGGAAATACGGCTGCAGACAGGTAAAAATACAGTCTAAGAATAAACGCGGAAGATAGCCTGGAATATTTTTCTGCCAAATCCGCATGCCTTTCAGAAACATCTTCACGTCTTCTGTCAGATTACGCTTCTTATTCTCCGTCGCCACATTTTCTGTCAGGGTGCGCTTCTTATTCTTAATCGCCTCGTCTTCTGCCGGAGTGCGCTTCTTCTCCATCTTCTCCATCGTCGCTGCCTCCTTCCTTGTAGTATCTGCTTTGAATATCAAACAGCTCCCGGTATTTCTTCCCGGCGGCCATCAGCTCGTCGTGGGTGCCTTTCTCCGCAAAGGTGGCTCCATCCAACAGGAAAATACGATCACAAAACCGAGTGGATGCCAGGCGGTGGGAGATAAATACGGAGGTTGCATTGGCTGTAATTTCGTTGTACTTCTCGTACATTCTGCTCTCTGCAATCGGATCCAACGCTGCCGTGGGCTCATCCAGAATAATGAAAAGAGGATTTTTATAGAGCAGCCTCGCCAGTAACAGCCTCTGCTTTTCGCCTCCGGACAGGTCAATCGCATCCGGATATACATCTCTGTGCAGGGGGGTATTCTCTTTCATTGGCAAACTGCGGATTTTTTCTGCAAGTCCGGCAGTTTCGAGACAATCCCAGAGATTTTTACGGTCAATTTCTTCCTCCGTCATGGTACAAGCGATGTTTCGCCCGATGGTCATGGGCAGCAGACTATAATTCTGTGGAACCAGGCCAAACAGTTCGTATAGCTCATCCCGGTTATACTCCTGGATATCATGGCCATTGATCAGTATCTGACCGCTGTCCGGCAGAAGGAGACCGCACATGAGCATGGTCAGCGTAGTCTTTCCGGCGCCGTTTAACCCCACCAGGGCAATCTTTTCGCCGGCTTTGATTTTGAAAGATACATGATCCAGAATCTGCTTCTCACCCATAGGATATTTGTAACAGACATCCTGAAACTCAATAGAGAAAGGCACTTTGGGTGTGGGAATGCCATTGCCGTAGTTCAGCCGATCCCCAATTTCCAGATCTTCCCGGAAGTCCGAGATTTGCAAAGCACCTTCTGCTACCTTTGCCCAACTGTTCAGAATATCGTTCATATATCCCGACAGCGCGGTAATTGCGGAAAAGTAGAGAACAAACTGGGAGGCATCGACTTCCCCGGCAACCGCCTTGAAAATCAAAAATCCGTAAGCCAGGCCGTCCCGCACGAGCACCACGAGAAATCCAACTGCCGCTGTCAGAAAGCTTCTCCGCTCCCAAAGATCGATAAAATGCTGTTTTTCATCGATGATTTTGCTACTCAGGGTTTGCAGATATCCCTGCATACGGTAAAGTCGAATATCCTTACCGTATTTAAAAGTATCCGCCATCTGATACAGATAGCGTGTCCTCTTATCCGCTGCGTTTCTCTCATCCATCTGCTGATAATTGGCGTTACGCTCCCAGGCAGACATTGCCCAGCTAACCGCGCAGGCAGCAGCCACCAATACAACAATCAGCGGATGCAGCTTGGAAGCGATAGCACCAAACAGCAAAAAGTTCAGAATCGTAGCTACGATTGCCGCAAAATCCATAGGCAGGTGGACACCGGCAGCATGGTTGCTCTGCGCAGCGTTCGTTGCCCGTTCATCTAGCTTCTGGACGCTTTCGGAATACTGATGATACCAGTCACGGGAGCGCTGTTTCGATAATAGGAGGTAATTTAGATGAGTTGTCATGTACATCTCACCCGTATTATTGCGAATGGATACGATTCCATTGACTAATTCGGCGATAAATCCTGCAATCAGCAGTCCTGTGATTACCAATGCCACATATCCAAAGTCGGCTGCGCTTTCCAGTGCACTTAAAATAAGGGATGGTGTATAGAGCGCAAGCGCCGCAGCACTTACTGTAATCACGACGGTAAGCAGGCCATTTACAGCCAGCCATCGTTCCTGTTCCCATAAGTACCGATAAATATAACCGACACAGCTAAACAGGCCATATTTCGGTTTGCGCTTTGACTCCCTTTTTGATTTTTCCATGTTTCAGACCTCCTGTCGTGATGCCTGCATCACCTCTGACTCACAGCATTGCCACTCGTTCACTCATAAATCTACTGAGCGCTATCCCAATTCGAAAAACTCTTTTATTCCGAATGGCACGATCTTTCCTCGCAGGGTGTCCTCTTCGCTCTTCGGCGGGATATTTGCTCAGCGTTGCGAAAAGCGTTCCCATACGTAAGCGGCACAAATTTCTTTGAGCCACAGTATAGCACATTTCATAATTATTGGGGCTTCCGGTGAACGAAACGCATTTTTCGGTGAACGAATTGTAAATGTTCCTGGTGACCGTGTGCCATACCTTTTGCCACTCTGATCAAGTAAATAAGAGTGGGACAGTTTCCTGTCCCACTTACATCATCATTCCTCCGCTAAAGGAATTAATATTTCTGCCGTAAATCCCCCGTCCTCGCTGTCTGCAGAGAAGATGCCGCCATACTTTGCCACAAGGCTTTTCACTCTTCCAAGACCAAAGCCACGGTCGCTTCCCTTTGAGGAGGAAAAGAAATTCCCGTGCCGTGGCTGCTTTTTGCCCGCAGCATTGGTAATGGCAAGATACAGCTGTGTATTCTTCTGACCAATGTAAATCCGGATGAAGCGGTCATCCAAAGGCAGCTTTTTATTTTCTTCAACGGCATTGTCCAGAAGGTTGCCGATGATCACACAGAGGTCAACGTCCGAAACCGCAACACTAGCCGGAAGAACCGCTTTGGCATTCACCGGAATCTGGTTCTGTGACGCGATATTGATCTTGCCGTTAAGAATGGCATCGACCATGACACGGCCGGTTTTCACAGAAGTATCTACCTGGGTCAGGTCGTCATTGAGCTGGCGAAGATAGTCGTTGACCTCTTCATACTTTCCGAGAGCCATGCTTGCCTGCAATGCCTGAATGTGATTGTGGTAATCATGACGCCAACCACGCATTTTTGTATACATTCCTTCCACTTCATCACAATATTTGCGTATCAGGTCGCTTTGATACGCCTCGATCCTTTTATCGATCCGTTTTTGAAACAGCATATAATTTTTTACCTCAAATTTTTACTTCAGAACAAACGAATGATTTCCTTGCCAATCTTCTGGGCCATGCCCCGGCTGATTGGCACCTCTGCTCCGTTCTTCAGAATCACATGATCATTCCCTATTCTTAAGACATAGCGCAAATTTACAATAAAAGAGCGTTGGCACCTGAAAAAATATTCGTCCAGATCTTTTTCTGTGCTTGCAAGAGATGTCTTCATGCAATATTCCTGTGTCTCTGTACGCACAACAACATATTGTTTCTGTGCTTCTATATAAGTAATCTTATCAAGCGGGACATACTCTGTCTCCCTGTCAAACGAAATCGCGAGCCGCTTTTCTTTCTTAGCCAGATTGTTCACGGCTTTGTCTAGCACCGCATACAATTTGTCGCTTTTCACTGGCTTTAGAAGGTAATGAAGTGCAGATACTTCATAGCCCTCCGCCATAAAATCAGGAAATCCGGTGATGAATACAATCTGTGCCGCCTCATTACCCTTGCGAATACGCTTTGCCAGAGTCACGCCGTCCATAGTTCCCATTTCAATATCGAGGAGAAGAATATCCCACAGCTGATCCTCCTCATATTTCCAAAGAAAACTTTCCGCAGACGGAAACACCTCCGGACAAACATCAGCACCTCTGTCCTTTGCCCATCTGCAAAGGATCTGTTTTACATATTCAGCATCAATCTTGCTGTCATCACAAATCGCAACTCTATACGCCACAGGAATCATTTCCTTTCAATCTTTGCTCATTGGACTTTGTTTCTGTAATAAAGCTGGCTGCCAGTACGGCTTCAATTAAGCTTTCCACATTGTAACACTCCAGATACAAAAAATCAATTTGTATATAGGGCGGATGTATGGGTATGAAGGATAGCGGTATGAAGGATAGAAAAAATGCAAAAAAATAATAAACGCAGGAGTAAAAAGCAACGAGATGCCTTTTACTCCTTCTGTACATTAGAGGATAAACGTAAGCTGCAAGATCTTCACCATCGCCGGGCCGGTGATTCTGTACGGCCTGTTCACCAGCTGGGTGCTGGGGCTGATTTACTGGGTGCTGAAGGTGGTCGGAGTAGTGTGAACAGATCTCCCCCCTTTTCAGATGCGCAAAAGTATGATAGGATAGGCATCGAAATGCAGATTCTTTATATTACAGGCAGAAAACAGGGAGGATTTTTCATGTCTCAGAGAACAGATATCCATAAGGTTTTGATTATTGGTTCAGGCCCGATCATCATTGGTCAGGCCTGCGAATTTGATTATTCAGGAACACAGGCCTGCAAGACGCTGAAAAAGCTGGGCTACGAGATTGTGCTGGTCAATTCGAATCCGGCGACGATCATGACGGATCCGGAAATTGCGGACGTCACATACATTGAGCCACTCAATGTGACGCGACTGGAGCAGATTATCGCAAAGGAACGCCCGGACGCGCTGCTGCCGAACCTTGGTGGGCAGTCCGGGCTGAATCTCTGCGCCGAGCTCTCGAGCGCCGGCGTGCTGGACAAATATGGCGTAAAGGTGGTCGGCGTGCAGGTGGACGCGATTGAGCGGGGAGAGGACCGCATTGCGTTTAAAAATACCATGAATGCCCTGGGCATTGAGATGGCCAGAAGCCAGGTGTCCTACAGCGTGGAGGAGGCGCTTGCCATTGCGGATGAGCTTGGCTATCCGGTGGTGCTGCGGCCGGCCTACACGATGGGCGGAGCCGGCGGCGGCCTTGTCTATAACCGGGAGGAATTAAAGACTGTATGCGCGCGCGGACTGCAGGCGAGCCTGGTCGGGCAGGTGCTTGTGGAGGAGTCGGTGCTCGGCTGGGAAGAGCTGGAGCTGGAGGTGATCCGCGACCAGGATAACAATATGATCACGGTCTGCTTTATTGAAAATATCGATCCGATGGGAGTACATACCGGGGACTCGTTCTGCGCGGCGCCGATGCTGACGATTTCAGAGGATGTCCAGAAGCGTCTGCAGGAACAGGCCTACAGGATCGTTGAGTCCGTGCAGGTGATCGGCGGTACGAATGTGCAGTTTGCCCACGACCCGGAGACCGACCGGATTGTCGTGATCGAGATCAATCCGAGGACGTCCCGTTCCTCCGCACTGGCGTCGAAAGCGACCGGTTTTCCGATTGCGCTGGTTTCCGCGATGCTGGCATGCGGGCTTTCTTTGTCTGATATCCCATGCGGGAAATATGGTACGCTGGATAAGTACGTTCCGGACGGCGATTACGTGGTGATCAAATTTGCCCGGTGGGCGTTTGAAAAATTCAGGGGCGTGGAGGACAAGCTTGGCACACAGATGCGCGCGGTCGGCGAGGTCATGAGCATCGGAAAAAATTATAAAGAAGCTTTCCAGAAAGCCATCCGTTCGCTGGAGATCGGCCGCTATGGTCTCGGGCACGCGAAGGATTTTGACAAAAAGAGCAGGGAAGAGCTGCTGTCCATGCTGATTACGCCCTCGAGTGAAAGGCATTTCATTATGTATGAAGCCCTGCGCAAGGGTGCCTCCGTGGAGGAGATTCACGAGATCACGAAGGTAAAGACGTATTTTATCCGGCAGATGAAGGAACTGGTGGAGGAAGAGGAGGCACTCTGCAAAAATAAGGGCAGGCTTCCATCGGATGAGGCTCTGATTTCCGCGAAGAAAAACGGCTTTTCGGATAAGTATCTGAGCCAGATTCTGGAAGTTCCTGAGGACGATATCCGCGCACGCCGCCTGGCACTCGGCGTGGAGGAGGCCTGGGAAGGTGTGCATGTGAGTGGCACCCAGAACAGCGCATACTATTATTCGACCTACAATGCGCCTGATAAAAACCCTGTTTCGGAGGAGAAACCGAAGGTCATGATCCTCGGCGGCGGGCCGAATCGGATCGGCCAGGGCATTGAGTTCGATTACTGCTGTGTCCACGCGTCTCTGGCGCTGAAAAAGCTCGGATTTGAGACCATTATCGTCAACTGCAACCCGGAGACTGTCTCAACGGACTACGATACCTCGGACAAGCTTTATTTTGAACCGCTGACGTTGGAGGACGTGCTGAGCATTTACCACAAGGAAAAGCCACTCGGCGTCATCGCGCAGTTTGGCGGGCAGACCCCGCTGAATCTGGCTGCGGATCTGGAAAAGAATGGCGTGAAGATTCTTGGGACGGCCCCATCTGTCATTGACCTGGCGGAGGATCGTGACCTGTTCCGGGAGATGATGGAAAAGCTGGAGATTCCGATGCCGGAGTCCGGGATGGCTGTCAATGTGGAAGAGGCAAAGGCGATCGCGAGACAGATCGGCTATCCGGTCATGGTCCGTCCCTCTTATGTCCTCGGGGGAAGAGGGATGGAGGTCGTCTATGACGATGAGAGCATGGACAGCTATATGGCGGCGGCCGTCGGCGTGACGCCGGACCGTCCGATCCTGATTGACCGTTTCCTGAACCATGCGATGGAGTGCGAGGCGGACGCGATCTGCGACGACACGCATGCGTTTGTGCCGGCTGTGATGGAGCATATCGAGCTCGCCGGGATCCACTCGGGCGATTCCGCATGCATCATTCCCTCTGTGCATATTTCAGAAAAAAATGTGAAAACTATCAAAAAATATACCAAAAAGATCGCACAGGAAATGCATGTCAAAGGACTGATGAATATGCAGTACGCGATTGAAAATGACCGGGTGTTTGTCCTTGAGGCGAATCCGCGTGCGTCCCGGACGGTGCCGTTGGTATCCAAGGTATGCAACATCCGCATGGTTCCGATTGCCACGGAGATTATCACCTCGGAAATCAGGAACCCGAAAGACAGGAGAAGCTCATGGGCGGAAGCTTCTGTGACGGAGGTATCCCGCAAGACGAGTTCTGTAGATGTTTCTGCGACGGGGGCGGATGACGTCCGCGGTGCGAACAGTACCGCGGATGCCGCGGACTCCCCTCTCTCTTCCCTGAGAGAGCAGAACATTCCGAATTATGGCGTCAAGGAGGCTGTATTCCCATTCAATATGTTCCCGGAGGTTGACCCGGTGCTTGGGCCGGAAATGCGCTCGACCGGCGAAGTGCTAGGACTTTCGACATCCTATGGGGAGGCATTCTACAAGGCGCAGGAGGCGACGCAGACCAGGCTGCCACTTGAAGGCACTGTGCTGATTTCCGTCAGCAAAAAGGACAAGCCGGAGGTGGTGGAAATTGCCAGAAGCTTCGCGCAGGACGGATTTCGAATCCTGGCGACCGGGACGACCTATGAGCTGCTGAGGGCAAATGATATCGAAGCAGAAAAGGTAAAGAAGCTGTATGAAGGCCGGCCAAATATTCTGGATCTGATTACAAACGGAAACATTGACCTGATTGTGAATACGCCGATCGGAAAAGAAAGCACTCATGACGACAGCTATCTGCGGAAGGCGGCGATCAAAGCCAAAATCCCGTATATCACAACGATGGCTGCCGCTCGCGTGACCGCACAGGGGATTAAGTATGTAAAGGAGCACGGACCTGGAGAGGTGAAATCTCTGCAGGAAATTCACAGTGAAATTACGGCTCTGTAAGGAGGTGTTACGAATTAACTTGTGCATGTTTTGTTTAAGAATGCGCTAAACATATTGGTATACTCCATAGTTTCGCACAAGTTATTTTTGCACAGCTTCTAAAGACAGGACATTTACCGGCAGCGGTTTTTGGCTTTGCCGCAGCTATGGGAAATGAGACAGAAAAATCAGAATTATAAGGCAAAAAATGGAAGACAGAAAGGGGGCAGGAGGATGAAATCAGTTCGGACGGCAGCTCTGGATGTCCTGACAGATCTGGGAAGCGGCGTATTACTTGCCGTGGCTTTTTACAGCTTTGCGATACCGGCGGACTTTCCGATGACGGGCGTTTCCGGTGTGGCGCTGATCTTTTATCATCTTGCCGGGCTCCCGGTCGGGATTATGACGATCGTGCTGAATATCCCGATCGTATTGTGCTGCTATCGAACGCTGGGGAAACAGTTTTATCTCAATTCTCTGAAAACGACGATCATTACCTCTGTCATCATGGATGTACTTGGGCCGAGGCTGCCGGCCTATCATGGGGAGCTGCTGCTGGCGGCCATCTGTGCCGGCGTCTTCTGTGGAATCGGGTACGCGATTGTGTTTATGCGGAATTCATCGACCGGGGGATTTGATTTTATCATGGTAACGATCCGGCACTATCATCCACACCTTTCCCTCGGACGGATCGGCTTTGCCCTGGATGTGGTCGTCATTCTTATCGGAGGCTTCCTGATCGGGGACGTGGACGCGGTGATTTACGGAATCATTCTGAATTACCTCTATACAATGGTCCTGGACCAGGTACTCTATGGCACAAGCGCCGGAAAACTGACCCTGATCATTACGGACTTCCCTGAGGAGATGGTACGCGCGATTGACGAAACGACCGGTCGGGGCGCGACAGTATTAAACGGCTCTGGCGGCTATACCGGAGAAGATAAAAGCGTGGTAATGTGCGCGAGCAGCAAAAAGGAAATGTATGGCATACGAAAACGCGCCCACGAAGTGGATGAAAAAGCGTTTGTCATTATTGTGGAGTCGAACGAGGTGATCGGGGAAGGCTTCCACCTGCCGCAGGACACGGCGTTGTAGTGGAAAAAGCAGGGGCGGCGTACGTTTATCGGAAACCCTGCCTCCCCTGAACCCGATTATGAAAAAGCATCAGAAAATAAAATCAGAAAAATTGACATAAATCAAGGAAAAAATGCACCGTCCATGTTATACTACAACAGCATGCGACAAATTTCTATAGAAACACAGTGAATCATTACAATTGATTACAATTGGTGAGAAAAATGGACATTACGGCTTTCTGGCGGGACATCATCCAGGTGAAAGACCCCGTCTTGCTGGAGGAGGTTGTGGCTCGCTCTAGTACACGTAACGCAAAAAAAAGGAAATCATTATCCGGGAACATGAACGGCTGACACAGGTTCCCTTTTTAATGTCGGGGGTAGTCAGGAGCTATTGCCTGAGCGCGGATGGCAGGGAGAAGGTATTTTGCTTCGTGTATACTCCGGGCGAGCCGGTTACATCAATCTATAATCTGGATGCCGGGATCACCTCGATCTGTACGATTGAAGTGGTGAGGGACTGTTCCTTATTGCTTGTCCCTCTGGAGGTACTGGATAACATGGTTCAGAGCAATCTCGACGCCGCTCACATTTACGAAAAAATGCTGAGCAACTCTCTGCAAAGAATCATTGAGAGAGATCTTGTTCTGGCCTCCTACACTGTATGCGCACGGTATGAGTGGTTTAAAAAAACTTATCCGGGGCTCTGCGGTCTTGTCAGCAAAAAGGACATCGCATCATTTCTTAATATGTCGTCCGAAAGCCTGAGCCGGATTCTGAGAGTCTTTCCGGATGACGAGTCCTCGACATGAGCACTCACCGGGCGAAGAGTATGCATGCGCAGAAACAGCTGGTGATTTAGTACATAAGAAAGGAGAGCACCCATGGTCAGAAAAGGGCTGGCATTATCTGTGAAAGCCTTATGCAAAGAGACGGTTTCAAAAAGTGTGGGAGCGAATGAAAACGCCAGGTGTGAGTATGAAAAGAACATGTGAATACGAAGAAAAAAGAAGATAAAACGTAAATTCTGAAACAAAGACATTTAAGCGCCTCTCAGAGATGAGAGGCGCTTAAACGCCAGGCAGAGACATCCGCCTGGCGACTCTGGTTTTTCCTGCCCAGTGTGCAAGATAAGCCGTCTGACTCTACACGATGGAAACTCTGCCTTTGCTGACCTTGAAGAAGATCAGGAGCAGAATGCCGCTGGTCACTGTCAGGATGCTGGCCAGAGACGCCGCAGTACCCACACTGTTTCGAACGATATTTGTATAGCTGGCCACTGTCATGGTAGCGGTTTTGCCCGTGTACAGCATGATGGAGGTAGACAACTCGTTGATGCAGGTCACCCAGCTGATAATTGCCCCTGAGAGCACACCGGGGAGCATCAGCCGCGCGGTCACCTTTAAAAAGGTTTTCATGGGTGTTTCGCCGAGGTTGATGGAAGCTTCCTCTACACTGGGTTCGAGCTGCATCAGAAACGCGGAGCCGGAACGCACGGTGTAGGGCATTTTCCGGATAATCATGGCAATGATGATGATTGTGCCGGTTCCGGTCAGACGGATTACCGTTCCATCCGCTGTGGTCCCCAGGTTGTTGAACGCGACGATGTAACACAGGCCGAGTACGGATCCGGGAATCACGTAGGGGGCCATCATGAGCATATCCAGAATGCCCCCGGTTTTGCCTCTGCGGCGGACAATCACATAGGACATCAGAATGCCCAGGATCAGGATAAAAATGATAGCCGCCGTGGAATATACAAAGGAATTCCGGATGTTTGTGGTCAGGCTTCTCCCGAGTTCCAGGTAGTGTTCCAGCGTAAAGCCCTCTGAGAAGACAAAATTGGAGTAATTTGTCTTTACGAAGGAGCAGAAGATCACGACGATCTGGGGAATAAAAGCGATCAGACTGATGATTGCTACCGGCAGGGTTACCAGAAAGCGCTTCCATCCTTTGTACTGGATGATTTCAGGCGGGCGCAGAGTGGACATGGTAAAGTTCTTCCTTGCCACCCACCATTTCTGTACAAACAGGATCAGTAAAGCGATAATAACAATGATCATGGAGATAGCGCTGGCCAGGTTCGCGTTCCCGCCGGTCTCGCTGAGATATTCATTATAAATCAGAACCGGGAGAGTTCGAAAATTGCCGCCGGCCAGAATGCCGGGAGTACCAAAATCAGCAAGCGCGGTCATAAACACCATCAGTGCGCCCGCGGCGATAGAGGGCGTGACCACCGGAACGGTGACCGTCAGAAGTCGCCGGAACTTGCCGGAGCCGAGGTTCTCAGCACTTTCTTCCACTGACCGGTCAATGCTGCCCATGGCGCCGGATACATACAGGTACACGTATGGGAACAGCTTCAGAGTGAATACCATGCAGATACCGCCCATGCCGTAAATGCTTGGAACAGAAATCCCCAGTACGCCGCTGAGCCATTTGGTGACGATGCCCGCATTTCCGAACAGGATAATCCAGCTGTATGCGCCGAGAAACGGGGGACACATCAGCGACAGGATAATGATCACATGCCAGATGCTTTTCCCGGCTATGTTATACCGGGTCATCAGATAGGCCAGAGGCACTCCGATAAGCACACTCGTAATCGTGGGGATCAGACTGATTTTCAGGCTGTTGCCCAGTGCCTGGTAGTAATACTTTTTCGTGAAAAAACGGTTAAAATTGTAAAGTGTGAAGCCTTCCGCCTTTGTCGACTGGAAACTGTTGAAGACCAGAGTCGAAAAAGGATAGATCAGAAAGAGCAGAAAGACTACAAAGATAACCACCTTTACCCAGAACCAGAAATCTTTATAAAAGGGTGTTGCACCTTTGGATTTCAGCATGACAGCACCTCCCCCGTATCTTTGGCATAAAGGCTTACTTTTTTTGTATCAAAACGGATATGTACGATATCGCCATCCTTTTTTCTTGTTTCCACGTCCTTGGTGTATTCGTTCAGCTGAAGGATTTTCCCATCTTCCAGTTCAATTTCGTATTCCACAAAATCGCCCAGGAATGTGGACAGAGAGACCTTTCCTTTCAGACCCTCCTCCGAGAAGAACAGTTGCTCCGGCCGGGCGGACAGAAATCCCTCTCCCGAAAAATCTTTTTTTGCGGGAAGTGCAAGCGGATAGTTCCCCTCCAGCACAATCTGCGCTTCGCCGCCCTGTGCCTTCACACTGCAGTCGATAAAGTTGGATACGCCGATAAAACCTGCTACAAAAGGATTCTCCGGCTTGCGGTAAATATCCTCCGGTGTGCCCACCTGCATAATTTTGCCTTCTCTCATGACAGCGATGCGGTCTGAAATTGCCAGAGCCTCCTCCTGGTCATGAGTGACATAGATGGTAGTAATGCCCAGCCGGCGCTGGAGTTTTTTAATGGTAGTCCTCATCTGTACACGCAGCTTTGCGTCCAGGTTGCTGAGCGGCTCATCCATCAGCAAAACTCCCGGTTCGATGACAAAGACCCGCGCCAGAGCTACGCGCTGCTGCTGTCCGCCGGAGAGCTCATTCGGCTGCCTGGCAGCCAGAGCCTCTATCTGCACCATTTTCAGTGCTTCCTCCACGCGGGTTGCGATCTCCCTTTTCGGAACCTTTCGTGTCTTTAACCCATAGGCTACATTCTCGGATACATTCAGGTGAGGAAACAGCGCATAATTCTGGAATACCATGCCGGTATCACGCTTGTGCGCGGCAACATTGTTGATCACCTGATCATCAAAGCAGATTTCTCCCCCGTCAACTGTGTTAAATCCCGCGATCATGCGCAGAAGCGTCGTCTTTCCACATCCGGAGGGTCCCAGCAGGGTGAAGAACTCCCCTTTATGAATCTCCAGGCTGATTCCATTCACCGCTGTGAAATCGCCATATTTTTTAACTGCGTTTTTAATTAATACTGAATGACTCATGGCTTTTTCTCCTTTTATATGATTCAGGCCATTTTGTTGCCTGAATCATTTAACAGACGTTTCTTTTTTGATTTCTGAACCATATTGATGTGCCCTGGAGGACTCTTATGCGCAGGGCTCTGTAAGGAGCTTTCCCGGTGGAGCCGGACGCAGTCCGCGCGGCGGGCTCCACCGGCAATCCGCACCCTGCCCGATTCGAAAAGAAGAGGTGCCTGAGACCAGGCACCTCTTCTTTTCGAATCGGGCAGAGCCGGGCAGGGAATATTACGGCTAAGGCCGCACCCGCCTCACGCAGGCGGACAGGGTGAGAAGAACTCTCCCTGTCCGATTTCCCGAATCCCGGGAACTGTTATTCTACCAGCAGGTCTTTCCAGAGATCAATGATATCGGACTTGTTGTTTGCCGCATAGTCAAAATTGTAATCCATGAGCGTGATGGAATCCAATGTCGGAAGTCCTTCCGCCTCCACGTCACTGCGGATCGGGCGGCGGCCATAATCTACATTCTGGGAAGTCTGGCATTCAGCGGAAAGCACGAACTCTACAAACAACTCAGCCAGTTCCTGGTTCGGGCAGTCTTTTACAATCGCCACACCGTCCGGAACCGCGGAGGTACCATCCTCGGGATATACGATAGCCAGATGTCCGCTGTCGGAGGTGTCGTACTGAACAGCCGCCTTCTCCAGTGTGATACCAATCGCGTACTCACCAGCGTCTACATCCTTATGTGCGCTGGAAGAACTGGATGTGATCACAAGATTGTCCATCAGGCTTGCCACAAAATCCCAGCCCGCAGCATAGTCGTCGGATTCCTCACCATAAAGCATCAGCATCGTACACAGCTGAGTGAAAGCAGAACCGGAGGAAGCCGGGTCAGCCATGACAATCTGCCCTTCCCATTTGGAATCAGCCAGATCAGCCCAGGAAGAGGGGATGTCTTCTTCAGCCACCAGGTCGGTATTTACCAGAAATACCATGGGCAGAGGAGACTCGCCGATCCAGTAGTAATCCGGATCATACAGGCTGGAGTCCAGCAAATCAATGCAGCTCGGCTCATAGGGCTGGAAATAGTCCTTGTAGGCAGCCAGGGAATCCGCGCCGCCGCCCCACAGGACATCTGCCAGCGGAGCGTCCGCCTCAGCGGCGATACGATTCAGAAGATTCCCGGTGCCGTCCGCTACCAGTTCAACCGTGACATTTGGATATGCTTCCTCGAAAGCCGCGATGCCGGCATTCAAAGGATCTGTGTCATGGGGAGAATATACGACCAGAGTGCCGCTATAGTCCTCCGCGCTTTTCTCCTCTGCTCCTGCGCAGAGTGCCATGGATGATACCATAGACACAGAAAGAAGTACTGCAAATAAAGATCTTACTTTTTTCATTTTTGCCCTCCTTTTTACAAAAAAATCCGCTTGATAATCGCGTTTTGTGGTAAAAATATACAATAAACAGAATGGTTTGTCAAGAAAAATTTACGAAATATTCACGCAGATTTCTGCCCTGGTGTTATTTGCGTTCACACATTATGGCGTTACACGTTAGCGAAGGGTAAGGCTTTGGCTCATCATTTTCAATTGGCGGTGTGGGAACCCCGACGGTGGAAGCAACGCATCGTGAGTGTCCAGCACCAAAACATCCAAAGCATCCTGCAAAACCATGTGATAATTGCTTGTCTGGAAGAGAGGATTATGGTATAATCTATCGCATCAATATGCAATTTACTTTGGCGAAAGGATTAAGACTGGAAACAAGAATGAGCAAAATAGAAGAGAAGCAGCCTTACGGTTACGTCGATTTAGACTTAATTGATACAACCGGTGCTGCTCCTGACGAGGAGCCGGCAAGGCAACATTTTTTCATGGCAAAATGTAGGCAATTTGTACAAGAAAGGGAGCTGGAAACGGGCCGAAAACAGACATGTTTTTTGCAAACCTTTGGGTGCCAGATGAACGCGAAGGATTCCGAGAAGCTGCGCGGGATTCTTTATGAGATCGGCTATTCGCCTGCCGAGAGCGAGGAGGCGGATTTGGTTCTTTACAACACCTGTACCGTCCGCGAGAACGCGAATCTGAAGGTGTACGGCCATCTGGGGTATCTTTCGAGCCTGAAAAAGAAAAACCCGCAGATGATCATCGGCCTGTGCGGCTGTATGATGCAGGAAACTGACGTGGTGGAGAAGCTGAAAAAAAGCTACCGTTTTGTCAATCTGATTTTCGGCACCCACAACATTTACAAATTTGCGGAGCTTCTGTACGCCGTCCTGGAAGGCCAGATAAAAGCTGAGCAGATGCAGCCCTCTCCCTTAAAAACGAATATGGTCATTGATATCTGGAAGGATACGGATAAGGTTGTAGAGAACCTTCCGGCAGACCGCACGTATTCGTTTAAGTGCGGCGTGAATATCATGTACGGCTGTAATAATTTCTGCACCTACTGCATTGTCCCCTATGTTCGGGGGCGGGAGAGGAGCCGCCGCCCGGAGGAGATTCTCCGCGAAATCCGGCAGCTCTCCGAAGACGGCGTGATTGAGGTCATGCTGCTTGGGCAGAATGTGAATTCCTATGGCAAAACGCTTGATGAGCCAGTCTCGTTTGCGCAATTGTTGCAGATGGTCGAGCAGGTGCCTGGGATCGAGCGGATCCGCTTTATGACCTCCCATCCGAAAGATCTCTCGGACGAACTGATTGCGGTCATGAAGCAGTCGAAGAAGATCTGTCGGCATCTGCATCTGCCGCTGCAGTCCGGAAGCAGCCGGATCCTGAAAAAGATGAACCGCCGGTACACGAAGGAGCAGTATCTGGCGCTGGCGGCGAAGCTGCGCCGCGAAATCCCGGACATTTCCCTCACGACGGACATTATTGTAGGGTTTCCAGGCGAGACCGAGGAGGATTTTCAGGAGACGCTCGATGTGGTGCGCCAGGTGCGCTATGACAGCGCATTTACCTTCCTTTATTCCAGACGCACCGGCACTCCTGCTGCCGCGATGGAAGACCAGGTGCCGGACGATGTCGCGAAGGAACGCTTTAACCGCCTGCTGTCCCTTGTGCAGGGCATTTCGCAGGAAATGTCAAAGCGGGTGGAGGGGCAGACGCTCCCGGTGCTGGTCGAGTCCGGGAATGACCATGATCCCTCTCTCGTTACCGGGCGCCTCTCCAACAATCTGCTGGTACATTTTCCCGGCACGGAGGAGCTCATCGGACAGATCGTCGATGTGCGTCTGACAGAGTGCAAAGGATTCTATTATATGGGGACTCTGCCCGCTGCAGGCGAAGAGACTTTTTAACAATTTGAAGGAGTTTACCTATGAAAAAAAGAGCATTGCTTTTTCTTATCTTCGGGCTGACTGCGGTATCTGCGCTTACCGCCTGCGGCAGTGACAGCGCGGCGGATTCTGACGGTTCTGCCGTCCTGGATGATGCCGACGACGAGAGTGGGCTCGCATCCATTACGCCATCGGATTATCTGGTGGAAAATGTTACGGACTATATCACGGTGGGCAATCTGGAGGGGCTTTCGGCTGTTCAGTATACCTATGAGATCACGGATGAGATGGTGCAGGAAGCGATCTACGAGGAATTGAGCGAGACAACGATTGAGACCGAGGTGGACCGGGCCGCCGCGATGGGGGACGTCGTCTATCTGGATCTGGCCTGCACGATCATAAGCTCCGGCGAATCCAGTTCCATAAACACTTATTTCTGCCTTGGCGAGGCGGATTACGGCGAAGAATTTGACGAGGCGCTCGTCGGCGTGTCCGCGACAGATACGCTGACCTTCGAAATCACTTTTGAGGAATCCGACCTGGAGACAACGCTGATCGAGGAAGAGTGGGCGGGCGAGACCATTGAGTTTCAGGCTTTTATCGGAAGTGTCTGCGAAGTCTCCACGCCGGACTATAACGATGCGTATATTTCGGACTATACCGATTATTCTACGACAGAAGAGTATGAGGCGGCTCTCCGGGAAGAGCTCGAGGCTGAGTATGAGGAGTATACCTATTCGGACGTGATGGAAGACCTGATCGTGGCTGCTCTGGAAAACTGCGAAATCATTGAGCTTCCTGAGGAGCTTTACGAGCTCTGCTATGATGAGACCGCCAGTGATTACATGAATTACCTGGGGGCGGAGGAGCTCCAGGAGGTATTTGACGACGAGGAGTATGGCATTACGGAGGAGGAGCTGGAGGAAGAGGCGCGCGATATGGCCGAACGGCGCCTGCTGATCAGCTATATCTGCGAGACGAATGCGGTCGAGGTCACACAGGAAGACTATGTCTCCTTTGTCACAGAATACGCGGAGTTATACGAATATGACACAGCGCTCGAGTTTGAGACGGATATGATCCGCTCCTACCTGGTCTGGTATCTGTATGAAAGTGAGGCCTGCGAGATCCTCTACGACCAGGCAGACATCACGATCGAGGTCTACGAAGGGGAGTATTGAGGATAGCTCTGTCTGATTCGGGCATCCGGCAGAGCCGGATCATCTGATCTGGCATTTTCTATCGCGGGCTCTTTTGAACATGCATTATTCAGGGAGGCAGATGTTCCGTTATGTTATTGACTCGCAATAACCGCACATAAAAGAAAGATTTTCTAAAAATTGG
>JAJQBS010000041.1:0-58953 GCA_021203145.1 Lachnospiraceae bacterium
CGTGGTAAAAAATGTTCGTGAAACAACCCTGACAATTCTTTTATAAAACTTGACATAATCATAAAAAACGTTTAAAATAATAAAAGTTAATGGTTTTATAATTGCCACCAGGAGGAACCCACATGGCCAAAAAATCCGTTACTCTCATGCCCGGAACGCAGGAAATCCTGTCCACAATGGGCGAACAGATCAAGCTCGCACGTCTGCGGAGAAACCTTCCGGCCGAGCTCGTGGCGGAACGTGCCGGAATTAGCCGGGGCACGCTTTGGTCTGTAGAAAAAGGATCTCCATCTGTAGCAATGGGCATATACGCTGCGGTTCTAAGTGCGCTGGGCGGCATGGATTCTGACCTGCTCCTTATCGCGAAAGATGACGTACTGGGCCGCACGATGCAGGATCTGAATCTAAAAGTGCGCCGCAGGGCAAAATAATGACAGCCAGGCAATGTCAACGTTTGTTAATAACAAAACAGACCAAATCTGTTTTGTCAAAAATCTGATTAATCAACGGCTGAAAAGAGGAGTATCATTCATGACAAATTTGCCGCAAAACATTTACGTTTATTTAGAACTTCATGATAAATCAATTTTTGTCGGCACCCTGTACGCAAGTACGCAGAAAGGTCGCAGCTGCTACTCTTTCGAATATGACGACGCTTGGCTTTGCCAGTCCGGCATTCACGTCACCCTTGACCCGGATCTTTCGGAATACAGGGGACGGCAATATGCCCCGGCGGACAAAGGGCTGTTTGGGCTGTTTGCAGACTCCTGCCCTGATCGTTGGGGTCGTTTGCTCATGAACCGAAGAGAAGTCATACTGGCACGAAAGGAAAACAGAAAGCCGCGAAAGCTTAGTGAAGCTGATTATTTGCTCGGGGTTTACGATGCGGCCAGAATGGGGGCGCTGCGCTATTCCACAGAAAAAGACGGCGCTTTTCTGGCAAATGATAAAGAACTCGCCACTCCTCCCTGGACAACTCTGCGCCAGTTGGAAACCGCTTCTCTTTCTTTCGAGCGAGATAAAAACGGGCTGGAGGAAAAATGGCTGAAGCAGCTGCTTGCGCCCGGTTCTTCACTGGGCGGAGCACGTCCAAAGGCCACAGTACAGGATCCGGAAGGAAACCTGTGGATTGCGAAATTCCCTTCAAAGCACGACGAATTCGATGTGGGAAAATGGGAAATGACTGTGCATGATCTGGCCAAAAGATGCGGTCTGAATGTGCCGGAAGCGAAATCTGAGGAATTTTCTGAGGCGGGAAGTACCTTCCTTGTTAAACGTTTTGACCGAAACAGAAATAAAAGAATCCATTTTTCTTCTGCGATGTCCCTGCTTGGCCAAACGGATGGGGACTCTTCTGCAAGTTATCTGGATCTGGCGAAATTTATCCGCGAAAACGGAGCCAGTCCAAAAGAAGATTTGCAGGAATTATGGTCACGCATCGTTTTTTCAATGGCGGTTTCCAACACAGACGATCACCTGCGCAACCACGGCTTCCTGCTTGCGGGAAAAGGATGGCAGCTGGCTCCATTATATGATGTGAATCCATGTGTCTACGGAGACTCCTTATCCCTGAATGTCAGTGATATGGATAACACAATGGATTATGATCTGGCAATCTCAACGGCAAAATATTATGGTATTGATACACAAAAAGCACAGCGGATGGTCAGAGATATTTCTGGCGAAGTAAAAAGTCATTGGCAGTCCACCGCAAAATCTTATGGCATCAGCCGGGCTGCAATGGAATATATGCGTTCCGCTTTTTCGCTTGAGTAGTTGATATTTCCAACCTGAAGATTTGCTTTTATGCTTCAGAGGAGGAATTTTATTATGAATAAAAAAAGAACGATCGCGTTAGCGGCGGCAGTTTTATTAGGAGCAGGCAGTGCATCGGCATAACACGAAGATTCATAAGGGCGAGAGCATGAGAGTTTTTCCCCTGTCCAACTGGACGGAGAAGGATATCTGGCAGTATATCCGCCAGGAGAATATTGAGATCGTCCCTCTTTATTTTGCGGCCGGGCGCCCGGTGATTTACCGTGACGGAAATATCATTATGGTGGACGACGACCGGCTGAAGCTGCGCCCGGGAGAGGAGATTGTGAATAAGAAAATCCGTTTCCGTACCCTGGGCTGCTATCCGCTCACCGGTGGGGTGGAGTCCGATGCGGATACGCTGGATAAGATGTGTGGATGATGGAAAGTCTACCCTGATCCGCGCAAGCGACCGGGCGACCCTGCTGAATCTGATGGTGGGCCTGAACGCGTACACGCTCTGCTCCGGTATCATCTGCGAAGAATTGAACGGAAAAGACTACAAGGCAATTCCCCTTGTCGAATCTGAAAAAATCTGTATCGGCTACGTAAAACGAAAGGGCGTAAAAATAAGCCCGATCGGGGAAGCGTATATACATGAACTCCAACATTACTCTGGATAATGATCAGATATAAGATATAGTTCACGGAGGAGAAATACAAAACTGAAATTATAAGATAAGATTCATAAAAAGATAAGAAGTGTAATAGAGCAGGAGAGAAAAGCATCCTGCTCTATTTGAAACCGAAATGATGTTAAGAAATACAAGTATCTGAATCCAATGTGAGCATAGACTGAAAGAGACAGAACTAAAAGCTTTTAAAGCTTTGCATTATATCCGGCCCATTTAGATTCAGGTATTCTAAGGGCTGCCATTGCCTGCTCTGCAGTCATTTTCATTGTTACCATGAGACTACGGATATTCTCAATCAGGTTTTTCTCAGCACCTTCAGTTATGCCTTTTTCCATGCCTTTTTCCATGCCTTCTGTCAATCCTTTTTCTCTGCCTTCAGCCAATCCTTTTTCCATAGCTCTTTGCCATACACTGTCACTGAGGCTACACATAGACGAAATCCCCCTTTCTATTGAATGAGTCATTGGAATATCAAAATCTTCCTGTAGCACTTTGAGCTTTTCATCCTGACTAAGTTCGTTCGAAAATAAAACACCAAGAAGCTTCAGAATGCCACTGTAGTTTTCATTGTTTTCACTGCCAGTGCAGATCATGACAGCGGTCATCAGGTCGTAGTGTTCCACGGCTTCTTTAACATTGCTAATCAGATTTTTCTCCTTTATGCTGTAGCTGCTTATACTGTTTTGTCGTTCCTTTGGCGGATTCATACAAATCCAAATACTGTAAACCTTTTTGATATTCTCATAGTGAGAATCTGTAAACTCGGTTCCATACTGGGATGAGATCATTCTGCTGCAATAATAAATAGCTCTCGTGACCAATGAATACCCGGGATAGAAATCGTTCTGTGCTTCGATGTTCAGAATTAGTCGGATTGATTCGCCGGAACGCGGTGTAACCGCACAAAAACGGATATCAAAGTATACCGTTCCCTCATTGATTGTTTTATCTTCTGTGTTTGAACCTGTAATTTTGGATGATTTTATCCCATCCGGCATAACCGGGACTTCAGAGACCTCCGGAGTTCCCTCTATGTACCTGTCAGCAATTTCCCCGACAGCAACGTCTCTGAATTCCGCCACGCAGCTTTTCATTATCTAGGCAAGGATGATTTTCTCTGAGAGAAACCGTTTGCATGCGGCATCATACCTGGCTTTATCTTCTGTAATGCGAATGCTTTCTGAAAGCGTAGTTTCTGTTTCCATAGACTCGCATCACCTCCATGATGTCATCATAACACAATAATAAAGGAAAATCTATTGTTACTTTGATAGAAATTTCATCCGAATTAAAATTACGCCATTCTGAACAAAAAACATTGACAGAGTCAATACCGGGGGATATTATGGGTGTATCGTTTAGATGTAACAAAATCAGGGAATACGTTTGATTCAGCAGTTGTTTTGAAACGTGAAAAGACAGTAGAAAGTGGGGATAAAGCGTGATAAGCGTGATAAGGATTATTATTCCATTACTTGTCGGAGCAATTATTGGATATGTAACAAATGATATAGCGATCAAGATGCTGTTTCATCCACGAAAAGCTTATTATATTGGCAAGGTCAGAGTTCCATTTACACCTGGGTTGATTCCGAAGGAGCAGAGCCGGATTGCCCGGTCTCTGGGAAATGCTGTCAGCACACAGCTCCTCAACAGCGAGATTGTGTTAAAATTGCTGACTTCGGATGAGATGCTTGAAAAAATACGGACGGATGTGAATGGCATCTTGGAGAACTTTTCACTCTCCAGTAAGATAGTCATGATATTAAAAAAATTATCTTGACTTCCCGGTCTCGTTTGTACGCACAAACGAGACCGATGAAACCCAATGTTCACTTGCTTAGCTAACATTATCCACATTGTTCTGTGCAGCCAGCTGCGCCTCACGCTCCAAAGTCTTTTTGTTCCTGGAGCCTTTTGGCCTTCCACGGCCACGCTTTACTTCAACGATGCCCTGCTCACGCATTAGCGCTTCGCGTTCAAGCGTTTTCCTGTTTTTGGAACCCTTTGGGCGGCCACGCTTTTTGGGGGCGGCATTTTCCACAGGAGTCTGCTTCTTTGATGTCTTTTTTCCTGACGCAGCGCTCTCGCTCTTTTTTCGGGCAGGCTTCTTTGCGGCATCGTCGGGCTTCGGCGGTGTATACTGGAGGACTCCGTTTGTAATCTGAATCGATGCCGGGCAATCGATCTTCAGCGCCGTGTAGGTCTCATTTGCTTCCCGCTGGGGAATGTCGGTGACGATTCGGTTTTCATAAACCGTACATTTCTGGTTGCGCATGCACTGGAGCCGCGATCCGAGGAACAGATCCGCTGTCTTCAGCTCATTCTGGAGCATCCTGACTGCGCAGGAGGCAATGTACGACAGAAGGAGGTGTCCCTGAAATGTATCTTCCGAGGCTGCCTGCAGAGGGCGGAGCTTCGTATAGTTTTTGGCAAAGTCAAAAATCTGCTCCGCCATCTGCCTCTGATAGTATGCGGGGAGTATCTCCTCACACGTGTACGCCTTGCCGGACGTTATGCCAAACAGGCCCATGGTCTGCATCGCATTAAAAATGTCATCCGCGGAAAGGTTCTTCTTTTCAGCCTTCCGGAAAAGCTTATGCTGCTCATCCGTGGCGCGGTCGCAGTCCAGGCCAAGGTACATCCACGCCGGGTTGTCCTTGTTTTTCCCAACCATGACTGGGTGCCTCACAACGAAAAGATACCTGTCCCCATATTTGACAAAGTTTTCTTTCACCTTAATCTTCGGGAGCTCCTCAAGGATGATCTTCTTCAGCTCTGTGTCATTGGACTTTACCCTTGTTATGAAGTCCCTGCAGCATTCGTGCTTTTCATTATAGAAGAGATCCAGGTTCTCCCCGGTGTCATAGCCGCAGTCCATGATGCAGGACTCCACATCAATCCCGAGTGAGTCAAGGTGCAGGAAGATCCGCTCCAGTGTGGAGGAGTCGATGATGTTCCCGGGGACCGCCTGGTAAAACAGAGGCAGGCCTGTCTTACGCTGGACCACGAAAATCAGGCGGACTTCCCTGCTGACCTTCCCGTTATGCACGTTGGTGCCTGTCAGCGGCATATGGATCCCGTTCGGGAGACCGCTGCTGTCAATGAGCAGGTCCCGGTCCGGGTCATAATGCTCCAACACATACTTAATATATGCCCGCTGGTAGGCCTGCCGGTTCTCCGCTGTCCCAATTGATGCCAGGAACTCGTTGATCCGCTGGCTTTTCATGTTGGCGTTCGGGTACAGGTCGCGGGTGATGTTTCCCTCGTACCAGTGTATGGCATTGAAGTTCGCCATGTCGGAAAGCATATAGAACAGCAGCATGGCGTGGAGCGTGTCCCGGTTCTTGTAGGGGATGCTGTCGACAACCCCCATCAGGCCGGACTTGTACAGGTATGCGTTCAGGATGAATGCGTCACCAAAGTCCACGCATACGTGCCCTTTTGAGACTCGCGGCTCATGGCTCGTCAAGACAAAGTCCTGCGGGACTTCACCATACGTGTCAGTCTTGGGGTCAAAGGTGAAGAATCCCCTGTCGTCATTGAAGTAGATGCCCCGCTCACGGTCGATGACCCTGCCAAGATACCGGTAGTCGGTGGAAGTTTTCTTCCCATCCCGTTTTGAGGTGGCGGCAGAGGCATAAGTTCCCTTGTGACTGTAAGAAATATACATAGAAATAATCATCCTTTTATAGCGTACGTATAACTTTTAGTTGTAGCTACATTGTATCATAGAATGGCGATTATTTCAAGTAAGACCGTAAAAATTTACAAAAACCCGGGTCAAAATATGCCCAAATTCACCAAATTCAGGGCTGATTTTTAAAGAAAATCACTCGGGATTTCGGTGTGCGTACAAAATGAACCGGGAAATCAAGATCAATCAGTTTCGGATGCAGTACGATTATCTGAGCAATTTTTATCCCGTCTGCGTGACCATTGACGGTCTTACTTATCTGAATGCGGAGGCAGCGTTTCAGGCGAGTAAGTGTGTGGATTCAAAAGATCGTGAACAGTTTTGTGAACTGACGCCGGAACAGGCTAAACGCCTGGGAAGGAAAATACACCTGCGTCACGACTGGGAAAGAGTAAAAATCTCTGTGATGAAAAGGGTTGTAAGGGCGAAATTCACGCAGAATCCTCATCTGGCGGGATTTCTTGTCGAGACAGTCGACGCAGAACTGATCGAGGGGAATAACTGGCATGATACCATTTGGGCATGGATCTTAAAACGGGAGAAGGCCAGAACAATCTGGGGAAAATCCTGATGGATTTGCGGGAGGAGTTTAAGGAGAAGGGATTGCCAGATGGTTCGGAGTCACACGGTATTCGCATGGAAAGCTTTCCGGATGCCCTATCCGTACGTTTTCAGGACATCAGCCAGATAAACTGCGAATGTATCGTTAATGCGGCGGACGAAAAGTTGTCTGGCGAAGCAGGGGTAGATGCCGCTATACACGTGGCTGGAAGAAGGAACACCTGGAATATGACATGGAAGTCGCATTTGCAAGCCTGGATTTGAGTGTCTACAACTCCTTCTGTCAGGCACTTGAAAATGGATGAGATGTGTTTCTGATAGTATGTATAAGAGGACAGTAGGGCTGGATGGCGACTACGGGGAATAATGGAAGGATGGATAATGCTGAATAAAATGAATGTCAAAAATAAAATTTACGGTGGAATGCTTGGCGGCGCAATCGGCGACGCCCTGGGGTATCCTGTAGAGTTTCTTTCTGAAAGTGAAATTTTCAGACGGTATGGAAGCAATGGAATTACTTCCTATGATCTGGATTTTGAGAGCGGCCTTGCACTGATATCTGATGACACGCAGATGTCGATGTTTACAGCAAACGGTATCCTCCGGGGCGAAACCATAAACAGAATGAAAGACTGGAACTATCTACCTTTCATATATGTGGCTGAAGCCTATGGGGACTGGTATTGCACACAGACCGCTCAAAAACCGAAAAGACAGGTAAGCTGGCTTATGGATGTTCCTGATTTATATAGCCGTCGTGCTCCGGGAACAACCTGTATGTCCGCATTAGGATCAGGAAAAAGAGGCTGCGTTGAAGAACCACTAAATATGAGCAAGGGGTGCGGAGGCATCATGCGCGTCGCTCCGCTGGGATTGTTTTATGACACCTCATCCGAAAAATATGGCGCGGAATGGGTTGACAGGCAAGGGGCTGAAATTGCGGCCATCACCCATGGACATTCTCTCGGATACATTCCGGCGGCCATTCTTACCCATATTGTAAATGTTTCTTTATATGGCAGCTATGTTTGTCTGGAGGACGCGGTTAATGAAGCGTTGGCTGTAGTTTCGGAGATTTTTTCTGGAAATGCTTATATGCCACAGCTTGAGCAGTTGATTGATAAAGCAGTCATGCTCTCAAAGAATGACGAGGCTGATTTGGCTAATATTCACCAGCTGGGCGAAGGCTGGGTTGCAGAGGAGACACTGGCGATAGCGGTTTACTGCAGCCTTCGCTACAAAAATGACTTTTCAAAGGGTGTTATTGCGGCTGTGAATCACAGCGGTGACAGCGATTCGACCGGTGCTGTAACCGGAAATATACTTGGCGCATGGCTGGGATATGATGCGATCGAAGAGAAATGGAAGAGGAATCTGGAATTCAAAGGCATTATTCTGGAGCTGGCGGATGACCTGTACGAGGGAAGAAATCTTGACCAGGGAAAACTTTGTGGAACACAGGAACGGAGGTTTCATACAGCATGGGAGAGGAAGTATTTCGATGCGAAGCTTTCTAGACCCGGGAAAGAAGAGTGAAGGGCTGCAATAAGTGATTTGAAAAGGAATATTACGGATTTCAGGCATCCGGTATATCAGGAATATTAAATGGCAAACAGGATTTTTACAGAAAGGGGCAATATGGCATGGCGGATTTGAGCAGGTTCCATGAGGCACAGAAGTATGATTACGACATAGCATTATCCGAAATAAAGAATGGAAGGAAAATGAGCTGTTGGATGTGGTACATATTTCCACAATTAAAAGGTCTCGGCATGAGCAGCATGGCTCGGTACTATGGTATTTCGGATTTACAGGAAGCGCGGGAATATATGGCTGACGAGAAGCTCCGCAGCAATCTTCTGGAGATTTCCGGGGCATTGCTGGAGTTGGACACGGATAATCCCACATCTGTCATGGGGGTTCCGGATGACATGAAACTTTGCTCGTGCATGACCCTGTTTGCGAAAGCGGCACCAGATGAAAAAGTGTTTTTTGCTGTACTGGATAAATTTTTCCATGGCGAGCCGGACCAAAGAACCCTTGCTATGATTAAGGAAAATGGAGACGAGTAATTTCGGAAGGCTGTTGTTATGGGCGGTTCCTTTAACCCGCCGACAGTGGCTCACAGAGAGCTAATGAAGTGCGCAATTGATAGCGAGGAAGCATATATGAACCTGGAAATTAAGTTTAAGGACAATTATTCAGCGGACGGTGTTTATACCATACGGGCAGACGATTATGATACTGCCGCTTTGTATTGGGCTGACCGTAACGGGGCACTGCCCGAATGGACGGCGTTTGGATATGTAAAAATCGAAGCGGGTCTGGGCAGCCTTGATTTTGGCGGCGGGCGGTCTGTTCCATTTGAGGCAACACATGTCTTTGTGAAAGCTTTCCGCACGAGTGCACCCGATTGCGTGGAGGAACTTTTCCCGATTGAAAGAGAACACGGAATGGAATGCGGTCAATCACTTCTCCGCTGCGGCATTCTCACCGATTTACACCTGACGAGGAAAGCGGGAACCGTGAAATGGGCATTGAGGGCAGCTGCTGATGCGGATTGTATTTTACTTCTTGGCGACATGACCAATGACGGAACCAATGAGGAGTTCCGATTATTTGAGGATTGCCTGAATGAGACGGTTCCTGGCATTCCAGTGTACTGCGTCAATGGGAATCATGACCTCATGACGGCTGTGGATGAATATGCAGATTTTCAAAAGCGGATAGCATGTTGGAAGTCTGAAACGAAAAACATATGCCATGTGGCTTTCAATGGGATTGACATGATCGGTGTTAATGCGGGTGCGTTGTGGGCCAGGGACATTATGCGGATTACGCCGGAGCAGCTTGAATACCTTGATTCGCTTTTGGGACAAGACAGGGACGACTGGAAGATTGTGCTGTGCCATACCCCATTGAGCAGGAACATGCCGGTACGCAACGGTCATCTATCCAAATACCTGAGCAGGGATAAACAATTGCAGGAAATCATAGATGCGCACGAGCATGTAATTTTCCTATCAGGGCATACGCATTTATCTCCCAATTTAGACTCCGGAGTTGTAAGCTTTGATTCTTCAAGAAACAATCTGTATGTCAACTGTGGAAGCATCCGTCCGACGGAGCTTGGAAAAGAAGCGGCTTTGGCCTTGCCTGCGTGGAAAGAAGGAAATGTCGTGGAACTGAGGATAATGGAAAAGGCACTGGAAGTCCGTATGCGCACCATACACACGAGAAAATGGATTTCAAGGGGATATTATTTTATCAATCTATAGCCGTAAAAAGGATGACAACCATTTGACTAAGCATGCGATCATCTGATTCGCCTGTATATGGTTCTTCGTAGAAGCTGTAAACCGAAGGACGGATCGTCGTTTTATTTTGTATCCCCCCGGTGTACTGCCTGCAGCAAAAGTATGCTATATTGGAATCATCGCAGGAAAGCAGGAAAAAGTCTTAAATGTACTGTGGAATAACGAAAAAGGAAGGTGGGATTATAATGAAATTTCTGAATGGCTTATTCAACAAAAAGCGAGATACCGTGCAGAATACGTCATCAAAATCGAATCCGCAGGAGACGGCACAGAACATGCAGCAGTCAACGGAAGTATTACTTGCCATGGCAGAAAGATTCTTAAATGAGGGGCACGAAGGCAGGGCATTTCAGATGTATAAAAGCATCGCCGCCGGTTCCAATCCGACGGCCCAATATAATCTTGGAAGCCTTTATGCACAGGGGAAAGGAACGGAGCAGAGCTTTTTAGAGGGCGCGTACTGGTTCCGGCAGGCAGAGAAATCAGGAGACGAGCAGGCGGGCAAGATGGTAAAAAAATGCGAGCTTGACTACATCCGGCAGTATTTGACGACCGATACACCAAAAGCTCTGTATGAGAGAATGAAGAACTTTGTGGCATATGTTTATCCTGATGAGCTGGCCGATCTCCTGATAAAGCGTGAGCTGACTGTTTTGGGAATGCACCATTTTAACCAGAAGAATTACGCGGGCGCCGCAAAGCTTCTTCGTGCATCGGTGGAATTCTGTAACGACGGACAGGCGCAGAACTTCCTCGGGGTGCTGTATAACGCCGGAGCCGGTGTTTCGCAGAACGATCTTGTCGCCCTGTATTGGCTGGACCGTGCAGTAGACAATGGATATAAGGATGCGAGGAAGGACAGAGAGGGCATTCTTAATGCATACAGGACATCGCTTTCCGCAACAGAGTTTCAGGAATATTTTGAACGTTTATCAAGCTGGTGCGAAACCGGCACTGCGGATATTGCTGCTTTGCCACAGAAGGCAAAGTATTGGAAAGACATATCCATGCCCGAAAGAAGGAATCTCTAGGTTACTTTTCTCATAGATAAAACAAGCTGCATTCTTAACACTGAATTATCCTGCAGGAGATTTTGACAGGCGAAAAATCTTTCCAGAATAATACAAAGAATCAATCGTTGTGAATTTGCAGTGTACAAAAACGTATATTCATGAGCGGAAGCATGCTGCCGGTTAAGCGTAAAAAACAGAGGCAATAGCCTCTGTTTTTTGTATGCACAGAGCCGGGCAAGGAGTTTTGCGGCTAAAGTCGCACCCGGCTCGCACGGACGGACAGGGTGTTATACTGCTATTTTCTGTGATTCGTCAGCTTTCCCATTAGCCATACGACCAGCATAATCAGGATAATTGCTACGAAAATGCCGCTCATTCCTTTGCCCATGATCTGAACAGCCGCGATGATGGTTTCCATACGTGTCATTTTGTTTTCCTCCTATTTCTTGCAGATGCCTGTTACAGATAGCTTGCTACGATCTGGATGACCAGGCCGCCGGCGATGACGGACGCAATCTGTCCGGAAACGTTTGCTCCGGCAGCGTGCATCAGAATGATGTTTCCATGCTCTTCTTCATCGGCCATCTTCTGCACGACGCGGGAAGCCATGGGGAAGGCGGAGATTCCTGCTGCTCCGATCATGGGGTTGATTTTTTCCTTCCGGAAAAGATTGAGGACTTTGGCCAGCAGTACGCCGCCGATGGTGTCAAAGATAAACGCCAGCAGGCCGATGCACAGAACCAGAATGGTGTCTCTCGTTACAAAAGCATCCGCCTGCATGCTGAAGGAAATGGTCAGCCCCAGAAGCAGCGTGATCAGGTTGGTCAGCGTTGTCTGCGCGGCTTCGGAGAGCGCGTTCAGGACGCCGCATTCCCGCAGCAGATTGCCGAACATCAGAAAGCCGACCAGCGCGATCGAAGAGGGGGCGACCATGCCGACGATGATCGTCACGACAATCGGAAACGCGATACGAGTGGTTTTGCTCACATCCGCAGGGCGGTATTCCATATGAATGGTGCGCTCTTTTTTTGTGGTAATCGCCCGGATGACGATGGGCTGTATAATGGGTACGAGAGCCATATAGGAGTATGCGGCCACCGCGATTGCTCCGGTGTAGGAGGAATCCAGAACCTGCGATACCAGAATGGCCGTGGGTCCGTCGGCCGCGCCGATGATGCCGATGGATGCCGCGTCGGCCAGTGGGAATCCCAGCAGGGCCGCGAAAAGAATGGCGGCAAAAATACCGAACTGGCAGCCGGCTCCGAAGAGAAACATCACCGGATTTGAGAGCAGCGGCCCAAAATCGATCATGGCGCCGATGCCGATAAACAGCAGTGTGGGCAGTGCTTCCGAGGCACCGATGCCGATCTCATAGAGCCATTCGATGATGCCGGTGACTTCTACCGTCCCCTGTACCGTCTGGTTGAGGACGCCTGTTAATGGCAGATTGACCAGTATCGCGCCGAAGCCCATCGGAAGCAGCAGAGAGGGCTCGCATCCCTTCTTAATGGCGAGCCATATCAGCAGGATTCCGACCAGATACATCACGATCTGCTGCCATGTGACACTTAGAATACCTTCCAGTAAAAATTGCATGTTTTCCTCCCTTGTTTTGATAATTGTTTAGATTCCTTTTTTATTATGCACAGAACCGGGCAAAAAGAAAAGACCTTTATTGCACACAAAAAAATGCATGCAATAAAAGTCTTGCCATTTCAACTAAAAAGCGGATATTTCTATCGTCCTGACGCCTTAAAGTCCGCCTGACGGCGGCGGCTACTCCCTTTTATCCCGGCTGCAGATCCACGGTTCTGTCACTGCTCCTGACGCTTGCAGGATACTTACAAGGCGCTGACAGGGCGCGGATCCTTTGCACATCTGGGGGCATTATAGCACAGATAAGAAAAATGTCCAGATGTTTTTTTCTTCACAGGCTGAAGATTTTTTCAGCGAAGATTTTTTCAGGTTTTCCAGAGACAGATTTCCAGAGATTTCCGGGATAGAAAACCTGTTTCGAAATCATCTGGTTTTGCTGTCTGTGAGTCCTGACTAGCAGAATTATGCTGAATTATGGCCGTTTCGGATTGGGTTGTAATTTTCTGATTCCTGGGTATAATATAACTTGCAAGAAGTTCGCGGCGCTTGCGGCGGACTTTTCTTGATAGGTTAACGACAGAATCATAAAGCTGCGAAGCAGCGACAGATGTGCGTCTGCACAGCTGGATTCTGGAGTAATGAGCAGGAAAGGGGATTTAAATGAAACTATTATTTTTTGGCGCGAAAGGCTATGATAAGAAATATTTTCTTCCTCTGATGGAGCAGGAAAAGTATGCGGATATTGATATCAAGTTTATCGAGGCGGACCTGACGCCAAATACGGCGCAGCTGGCTGACGGATATGAGGCAGTGTGTGCGTTTGTGAATATGGACCTTGGGGAGCAGACGATTGAGCTGCTGCACCGGTGCGGCGTCCGGCTGATTCTGATGCGGTGTGCGGGCTTTAACAATGTGGACCTGGGGAAGGCAAAGGAGTACCAGATTCGTGTCGCCCGTGTGCCGGGCTATTCGCCGGAGTCGGTCGCGGAGCATGCGATGGCGCTGGCATTGACCGCGAGCAGGCGCCTTCATAAGGCTTATATTAAAGTGCGTGAGAATAACTACAGCCTCAACGGACTGCTGGGCGTCTCGTTTTATGGACGGACTGCCGGCATAGTGGGCACAGGCCGCATAGGCGCGGCGATGGCACGGATCTGCCGCGGCTTTGGCATGAAGGTGCTCGCCAACGACAGGTATCCGAACAAAAGTCTGGACTTTGTGGAATACGTGGAGCTGGACGAACTGCTTGGCAGGTCGGATCTGATTTCGCTGCACTGTCCGCTGACCCAGGAGACGCACCACATGATCAATCTGGAGACGATTGGGAAAATGAAGGATGGCGTGATTCTGGTAAACACCTCCCGTGGCGGCCTGATCCGGACGGACGACCTGATCAAGGGGATCCGTGACAATAAATTTTTCGCGGTCGGCCTGGATGTCTATGAGGAAGAGGACGATTCCGTGTTCGAGGATCTTTCAGACGAAATCATGCAGCATTCGACAGTGGCGCGGCTGCTTTCCTTCCCGAATGTCATTGTGACATCCCATCAGGGCTTCTTTACGGAGGAGGCTATGTGCGCGATCAGCGAAACAACCATGGAAAACGCGCTCGCCTTTGCGCGGGGAGAGATCGGGCCGAATGAACTTTGATAAATGTGATTTATCAAAGAAAATTGGTTGTGGCTCGTGAATGATTGTGGTATGATTTTATGCAGTGGTTTAGAGACAGACATTCGTAAAAGTGAAACACGCAATACAGTAGTTTGATAGAAGAAAATGGGTATGTAATTTCTGTCAGGCAGATACAGTTTCCAAACATGGAGGGGAAGATGGAACAGATTTATATTAAAAAAACCAATATTAAAAAGGTACGCCATCTGAGCCAGATCGAGATTCCTGTATCAGGAGAGAAAATGAAGCATCTGATCCTTACAGGGAAAAACGGGAGCGGAAAGACTTCTCTTCTAAATGCAGTTTCTGAAGCTGTTGAGTCGCTGACGGTGAAGAAAGATTTAAGTGAAGCGGTTGATTATATCGAAAATGGAAAGGTCAGGATATTCCTGCTGTATACTCGTTGTTTCAAAAAGGTGAATTTGTTGTAGCTTATTATAAGGCAGATCGCGTTTTCAAAGCAGATATTCCTGAACATGTGGTAAAAGTAGAACGAACCTTACCTGCGCCAGCTTCCCTTGCCCGGGAAGCGAAAAAGGTAAATGGCAGTTATAGAGAACCGGATGTAATTGATCGTCTGTATCAGGACTTCCACAATAAATGCTATATTTGCGAAATCGGGAAGTTACAGGATCCTCAGGTTGAGCACCTGTTGCCTCATTATGATGGCAGATATCCTGAGCGAAAATTTGACTGGAATAATTTGTTCTTGTCCTGAGGACACGTGCCAGCGCTCAGCGGCTGCATGAGTTGACGATGGAAATGGACAAACTCTACGCTGCGTTAGAGGAAGTTATAGAATATCCAGAATCAGCATTTGCTCTGCGAAAGGCACAAGTTCTCTTGCGTCGTGAATCAGCGTTTGCGGCTTTTAAGCGCAATTATATTCGAGAACATCGGGATCTTTATCCAAAACTTTTTGCATACATAGCATGACGAAAAAATGCAGATACAGAATTAAATCATAGAACAAAATCACAGAACAAAATGGAATCAGGCGAATGCTGAGATTGCTCGAAATAGAAATTTAAGTGTAAGGACAGAACCATATGCAGGAACAATTTTCAAGGACAGAGCTTCTTCTGGGGAAGGATGCTATGGAGAAGCTCTTTGGCGTACGGGTGGCCGTGTTTGGATTAGGCGGCGTGGGATTTGATCGGAGAGGGCAGGTGATTAGATGGAGCAGATGAGCTTTGGAGATCTTCTCTACACGGACATGCAGCCTCTGGCGGAGCGGCTGCGCCCGCGCTCGCTGGACGAGTTTGTGGGGCAGAAGCACCTGCTCGGTCCGGGGAAGATTTTGCGGAAAATGATTGAGAGTGATCAGGTTTCTTCCATGATTTTCTGGTCGCCGCCCGGCTCCGGCAAGACCTCGCTGGCCCGCATCATCGCCGGTCATACGAAAGCCGCTTTTATTGATTTTTCCGCGGTGACGAGCGGGATTAAGGAGATCCGTCAGGTGATGCAGCAGGCGGAACAGAACCGCCAGTTCGGAGAGCGGACGATCGTGTTTGTAGATGAGATTCACCGCTTCAATAAGGCGCAGCAGGACGCGTTTCTGCCCTTTGTGGAAAAAGGCAGCATCATCCTGATCGGCGCGACGACGGAAAACCCGTCCTTTGAGGTGAATGGGGCTTTGCTGTCGCGCTGCAAGGTCTTTGTGCTTCACGCCTTAAGTACGGAAGAACTGGTCGAAATTATTTCCCGGGCGCTGCGCGACCCGCGTGGATTTGGCAGTCAGAAGATTGAGATGGAGCCGGATATGCCGGAACTGATCGCGAATTTCGCGAACGGCGACGCGCGTGCGGCATTGTCCACGCTGGAAATGGTGATTTTAAACGGGGAGATTGACGGCGCTACCGTTCGCATTTCCCGCGAAACGCTTGAGCAGTGTATCTCGAAGAAATCCCTGCTTTATGACAAAAAAGGCGAGGAGCATTATAACCTGATTTCTGCCTTACATAAATCTATGCGTAATTCTGACCCTGATGCGGCCGTTTACTGGCTGACCCGGATGCTGGAGGCCGGGGAGGATCCCCTGTATGTGGCCCGCCGGATTGTCCGCTTTGCGAGTGAGGATGTGGGACTTGCTGATCCGCAGGCGCTTCCTCAGGCGGTTGCGGCCTATCAGGCCTGCCATTACCTCGGGATGCCGGAGTGTAATGTACATCTGACCCAGGCAGTGGTCTACCTGTCGCTCGCACCAAAATCAAATGCTCTCTATGTGGCTTATGGCGAGGCGAGGGAGGATGCCCAACGGCAGCTTGCCGAGCCGGTGCCGCTCGTCATCCGCAATGGCGTCACGCAGCTGATGCGGGATGAAAAGTATGGCGAGGGCTACCAGTACGCCCACGATACAAAAGAAAAGCTGACAAGTATGCAGTGCCTGCCGGACTCCCTGCTTGGCCGCGAATATTACCGCCCGGCAGGGCAGGGGGCGGAGGCGGATTATAAAGACAGGCTGAAAAAAATCAAAGAGTGGAAAGCAGAAAAAACTGGGAAATAATACTCAGAATATGGAGGAAGCTTATGACGCAGCAGAACAGGACATATAAGACATATGATATTATGCACCTGGATCGCCGGGTGGCCCGGATAGATTTCTTCGGGCACTGCCGCATTTAGATTGCATCTGCAGGCTGCATATTTTTTTACACAAAATGGAGGAATCTGCCATATGAAGAAATTTGTAAAAATCGTCACGATTAATGATGGAAATCCAGTGGAGGTGCATAATGGAGACTGTCTCTATACGGAAACGTATCCGCGGGCGGAAAAGGTGATCGAAGCGTTTCTGGCGCATGGATGGACACTGGCGAATATGCTGAAAAACTTCAATCCGTCCGTGCAGAAAGAGGGAGCTTATTCGTTTTACCTTGGCGGCTGGGACCTTGTCTTCATAAAAGAGACCGAAGATGGAGAAAACGAAGGAGACAGAATATTAAGCGAAGTCCTTTCGCAGATTCTGGAAGGGGAAGATACGGATGATGCCGAAAATTGGGATGAAGACGAGGAAGATTTTGATGACATCGGATATCTGAATGATGAGGATGAATATGACGATGACGACGAGGAGGAAGATGAAGACGACGAAGAAGATGAAGAAGATGACGGCGAGTATGAAGAAGAAGACATGAGTACTGAGGTCACTCTTGAAGACGTGATTGCCAGTCATGAGTGTCAGCCTTATGAATATGAAGTGGATGAAGAATACGCAGAAAAAAACAGAGTACATCTTATGGAAGTGTATGCTCAGATTCAGCGTGGTGAGAGAACGATAGAATCGCTGGATACTCTTGAATTAATAGGTATTCATGAGCTGCTGAAAAATGAGCTGAAGAATCAGCAGTAGAGCTTGCATTCAGCGTTGCGCTGCTGTCAGCTAACGCAGCCGCCGAAAGACATACAAAAGAGTTATCGTAACTGTGAAGGCGCTGAACAGTCACGAACTATTGAAAGAGATCGCGGTATTTTATGCTCCTTGCGGAATGCCTGGTCTCTTTTTTGAACACCCTGGGGAAATGTTTTGAAATAATCCTATACTTAAGCAAAAACTATATTAAAATAATGATAATTCTAAGCGAAAATCATGTTGAAATAATCATACATTTTGGCAATACAGGTATTGAAATAATGATACTTTTGGGCTGAAATATATGGAGGCCTGGTAATGTATGGAAGATATAATCAGAAAGAGTGATGTTTCATTCCAGGGGAAAGACAGGAGCCACACACCTCTGAGAAATACGCTCAGAAGTGTGTGGCTCCTTCGATCATTACTTCTTTACTCCATCGCGTTTGCCGCCGCGTATTTGCCTGCCAGACGTCCGAAGACAAATGCGTCTGCGGTGCCGGAGCCGTCTATACGGTAGTTTCCGTGGAAGCCTCCGGTCACTTCGCCTGCTGCGTAGAGACCTTCAATGGCGTCGCCGTTGGTGTCAACGACCTGGGTGTATTCGTTGATCAGGATGCCGCCCATGAAGTAGTGCGCACCGACGCCGAAGTTGTAGCCGTAGAGGGTGCCTTCGAGCTTGTTCAGGTTGGACTCGCGGCCGAACTGACTGTCTGCACCGGCTTCGCAGTCCGCGTTCCACTGGTCGATGGTCGCCTGCAGGGCTTCCGCGTCAAGACCGAGCTTTTCGGCGAGCTCTTCTACGGTCTCTCCGGATACGATATAGCCGAGTTCCATGAGGCCTTCCAGCGTCTCGTTCAGATTGTCTTCTGTGAAAATGCAATAGGCCATGCCGTCCGGCTGTTCAAGGATCGCATCTGATACTTCAAAGGCTTCTGCCACGAAACGCTCTGCGTTCTCATTGACAAAGATGGCGTCCGGATTAAAGCCGCCCGGCATGTTCATCGGTGTGAGCAGACCGTAGCCGACGATTACATGCGGGAACAGCTGAATATCCTCAAGGTTCACGGTATTCGCGCCGAGCTCCTGAGCCATCAGCAGGCCGTCGCCGGTGGTCGGAGCGATTTCATCCGTGATCGCGTTTGCAAGGTCCGGACGTACCTCTGCGAGCAGCTCGCTGTTCTGGCCAAAGCCGCCGGTGCAGAGCACGATCGAAGAGCCGGTGAAGGTTACTTCATTTCCGTCTGCATCTTCACATACGACACCGACTACTATGCCGTTCTCATCGGTTACAAGCGAGGTGGCCGCTGTATTCAGGTAGAGGGTAATATCAGTCGAATCAAGCGAATTATTCAGCGCATTGATCAGCGTGGTGCTGGTCTTGCCGTCAGCGGTCGCCATCAGCATAAAGTCACTGTTGCCGCCTTCTGTAGTGAATTCGACACCCAGGGAAGCGAGCCAGTCGATCGTCTCCCCGCTGTTTACGGCAAAGGTGGTAACGAGCTCCTCGATGGCGTCCTCATTGTTCATCTGTGCCTCAATCAGCTCCTCGACGGTCACGGTAACGCCCAGATCCGTCTGCACCTGGGGCTCTGCCGCATTGATACCCATCGTTGCGCAGAGGGTATTTCCGCCGATATTTGAGGATTTTTCGATCAAAATGACGGAAGCACCATTCTCATCTGCAGTCTTTGCGGCGGAAAGGCCTGCGCCGCCGGCACCAATCACGATCACGTCTGCTTCCGTGACCGGATACGCTTCTTCATCCGAATCAGAATCCGCGATTTCGCGGTTCTGCAGGGTCTCCAGGTCTCCGCCGGCCTGCTCTACACAACTGGTCAGAGCCGCGATGTAAGCGGTACTGGAGAGGGTCGCTCCGGATACCGTGTCAATCGCCAGGGACTGGTTTGCAAGAACCGTCTCCGTCAGGGTCTCCATCGCCGCCGCGCCGATCGTCGGCGTCTCAGAGCTTTCCACCTGAATATCTGTGATCTCGCTGTCGCTGAAGGTAACGGTCAGGGTCACATCTCCGTTGATACCGGTCTCCGTCGCCGTGTAAGTGCCGGGGTTGGAGAACACTGCCTCCTCCGCCAGAGCGGACGCCGACAGGACAGATACTGCCAGTGTGGCACCAAGTAACGCTGCTAAAATTTTTCTTCTCATGCTCTTTTTCCTCTCTTATTTTTGATAACGATAAAGCTTTCAGCTTCGTTTTATTATAGGTAAAGAAACGTTTGAAAAGGAATGAGAATCATGTTACCATAGCGGGAGAAAAATCGTACCGGAGGACAGATGTATGACGAGCAGACAGCTGCAATTATTTTTGACGATCGCGGATCAGGGCAGTTTTTCCAAAGCGGAAAAGACAGAATTTATATCCAAACAGGCGCTTCTTCGGCAGGTCAACCAGCTCGAGGACGAGGTGGGGGAGAAGCTGTTCCTTCGCACGCCCTATGGCATTTCGCTGACGGAGGCGGGGCAGCTGTTTTATGATGGGGCAAAGGAAATTCTGGACCTGGAGGACGAGGTGCTGTCCCGGTGCCGGAAAAGTGCGTCCACCAGGGAGGAGCTTCGCGTCAGCTATGTCGAGCATCAGGTACTGCTGAATGATGTCACGGAAGCGTTTATGCAGAAATACCCGGATATCCGCATCCGCCGTGTGGTACATCCGAATCACAGCGGGGAGTATCGCGTGGAACATGGGATTGCTGATGTCGGAGAGACCTTTTACACGAAATATACCGCATCCTCTCCGTATGCTTACACAAGACTGGCGGACATGCCGTATCTGGCGGCGATGTCGCACAGTCATACGCTGGCCAGGAAAACGCAGGTCACACTGGACGAGCTTGCGGATTACCCGGTTATCATCTACGCGCCAATGGTCGATGCCGGTTATCAGCAGGAACTGCGGAAGATGTTTGCATCGAAGGGAAGAGCCGTGCGGGACGATACCGAAAAGGGAAGAATCGTGCGGGAGGATGCCGGGAAGGGAAGAACCGTGCGGGAGGATGCCTCAAAGGGAAGAACTTTGCGGGACGATGCCGGAAAGACGGAGATGGGCGCGGGCGCAGCACCTTATGCCTCCGGGACTCCATTTTTGGATATCCGATGTGACGTGGATGCACAGGTGCAGGCAGCATTTTTCTGCGCCGAGACTGATGCCGTCCTGCTCACGGCGAACTTCTTTGTGCGCACCATACCGGAGCTTCAGGCAATCCCTCTGGCAGAAGACTGGCGCCAGGAATACGGCATCATATACCAGGCGAATCCATCCCGTACCGTGCGGAAATATATCGATCTGGCGGCTGCACAGTATGCGTCATACAGGCGGTGAGATAGGAGTGACATATCTATATGTGCGGGAAATGTCTGCGAGGGACAGAGCGTGGGATGTATCCTTTTACAGGTTTTATTTTGCTGCCGTTTATAAAAATTTAGAAAATCATGATATTACTTCCACATCAGGCAGAAAGTGTGGTAAAATGATTGAAATTTTGATGATAAAGAATGTACGTGAGAAAAAATGACAGGAGTTTGAGTGGATTTATCCATGCAAGTGAAAAATACAATATACATAAATCAATCAGAGGAAATATAATGGACAAAGAAATTCAAATGGGTAAAGATCAGATCATTACAGATGAGTTACGCAGGGGCTTCTGCCTGAATGAGGATCCGGAATCGGAGGAGCTGCTTCGCGTACCGATCCTGTGGCGGCATTTGTTTTCCGCATCTGCAGTCAAGCAGGCCGCGAGTGAAGCCATGCAGTCAAGAATAAACCTCGAGCATAGCTGGAGCAGACTGCGGGCAGAGTATTATATGGACGCGGCAGAGAAAAAGGCAGTGGGAATATCGGAAAAAAGACGTCTGCCCTATAACAGCCCTTATTATAGTTATTCGGGGAATCCGTGTTTTTCTGTCTCTGTTGATAAATGGCCGCCTGATATAAACGCGAAGCTGGAGCCATCGCTTTTTTCCTGCAATTGTCCGGAAGGGAAGAAGGACAGGCTGTGCTGCCACGAGGCTGCTCTTCTATATTATATGGAGCAGAAGGGCGGAGGTCTGATCGTTGCGGAGGAGGACAGATATGCCAGCTCAGTACGGATCAAAATGGTCAAGAGGAAAAAGAATGTAGAGGAACAGGTGCGTCTGCGCAAGGAATATGGGCTTACTCCGTGTCCTGCGCTGGATTTCTTTCAGGGGCGCAAGGATCCGGACGGCATTGCCGTTTACGATATGAGGACGGCTCTGCAGGATTATGTGACGGATTCATATTCGATGCATATGGCCGAGGATATTCTGAAAAATCACCCCGACTGGGTTCATTTTGGGGCAAATGAAATGAAAAGCCGTGACGGCACACGGACACTTCGGGCAGAGCTCCGTGTGCATGACCTGGCATCCGATTATTCATTTACGGCGGGAAGCGCCCGCATGACGGGAAACCAGCTGTCTCTGGAAGCCAGAGCCGGGTATCTTGACAGGGAGAACCAGACAGTGATTTATTCTGTCAAGGATTCTGACGGAAATAACCGGTCAGAGATTTATTATGACGAAGACAACGATGAAGATTACGATGAGGATTATGACGAGGATTATGATGAGGATTACGACGAGGACTATGACGAGGAGGAGCAGGATAGCTACGAAGAGGCTTCGGATGAGGAGCCGGATGGCCCGAGCCGGGTGGAGAATTATCTGAATATTAATGGCCTGATTCTTTGCAAATTGCTCTGGGATGAGGCGGATAAGCTGGCGGCGGAGACTGCCGACCTCACGGATGAGAAGGCGAAAAAGTTTTTCAAGAGTCTGGAAAAAGCGAACCAGGCTACAATCCGGAAGACGGCACACACCGAAGTCGAGAGGAAGAAAGCCGTAGAGCTCTATCCACGCATTATCATCGAATCCGGGGAGGCAAAGCTCAGCTTTCGGATTCAGAAGGAAGGCGGAAAAGTCATCGTGATCCGGAATGTCAGGGAGCTGGTCGCGTCCTGTACAGACAGGAAGACGTTGACTTTATCGAAAACGGAAAGCATTGACTTTGGAAAATTCGAATTCACAGACCGTTCAGCGGGGCTTTATGATTTCCTGCAGAGAAAGGTTGGCGATGTCTCCGACATCAATTCGCAGATTGCGGCAAAGAATTATCGCTCCAACTACAGTGTCCGGACGATCAATGTCACATCGAATCTGGATTTTAAGGGCGCGGTTCTGGACAACTTTTACGATGTCTGGGAGGGGCAGAGTGCGGAATATCAGGACAAGACAAACGGGGTGGCCAGCAAGGAGATTCCGGTGGCGCACAGGGACATTCGTCTTTCCCTGACCTGTGACCGGTTGGCGGACGCGAAAGGTGTCTTCTCCGGCATTGCGGTACATGGCCTGATTCCGGTGCTGCTTGATGGCAGCGGCTCTCATCACTACATTCTGAATGCGGATGGGCTCTCCCGGATCACGGAAAAGGAGCAGGGAATCATTCAGCCGTTTGATGCGGTCGCAGACTCCTCTGGATATTTCCGGTTTCAGGTGGGTCTTCCGAATCTGCAGGAATTTTACTACCGCGTTGTGCCGGCTTTTTTAGAGAGCCCGTCGGTTGACTTTACTGATAACTGTGAGAAGGAGGCGGAAGGATATCTGCCGCCCGAACCGCATTTTGAATTCTACCTGGACTGCGAGAAACCGGGTGATTTTGAGATGGCGGGTGATTTGGGGATGCCAGGCGTCTCCGGCGAAGCGGAGAACGCAGCGAATTATGCGCAAGCTGCGAAAAAAGGCCGGGGGAAGAGTCAGAAAGCGATTCATATCCTGCAGTGCGTGGGAAAGGTTCGTTACCGGGAGAAGAGTCTGAGGAATCATGGGGCTGCGGAATACGCAGGGAATATAGAGAACACAGAAAGCACAGAAAACATAAAAAATATAGAGAAAAGAGCAAACTTAGAGACCGCAGAAAGCATGGAGACAGTCTATACACTGGGTGTTTCAAAGAAGAAGGATGGCTACCGTGACGTTGAACAGGAAAAGCGGGTCTCTGACGCGGTCGGCAGGCTGATGCACGCAAATCCCGATGATCATGGGGCTTTTTCGGCGGCCCTGGATGATGAGCAACTCTTTGATTTTTTGCAGTCCGGCATTGCCGTCCTGGAAAATTATGGCACGGTGCATGGCTCAGATGCGTTCCGCAGGTTTACGGTTGCGCCGGTTCCGAAGGTGAAGGTCGGCGTTTCTGTGGAGAGCGGCATTCTCGACCTGTCGTTGACATCTTCCGGAATTTCGGAGAAGGAGCTTTTGAAGGTGCTGCAGAGCTACCGCCGGAAGAAGCGGTTTCATAAGCTTTCGTCAGGGGATTTTCTGGATCTGGCAGAGGATGATCAGCTCTCCCAGATCAGCGACTTTATGCAGGAGCTGGATCTGAACCCCGAGGATGTGATCAAAAAGAGCGCGAAGGTGCCGCTTTACCGCGCACTTTATATCGATAAGCTCCTGGAGGAGCATGATGAGCTGTACTCGACCAGAGACCGGGTATACCGCGGCCTTATCCGCAATTTTAAGACGATACGCGATTCTGAGAGCGAGCCCCCGGCAAACCTTTCCGGAACATTGAGACCCTATCAGGCGCTGGGCTTCAAATGGATCCGGACCCTGGAGGAGGCCGGATTCGGCGGGATTCTGGCGGATGAGATGGGCCTGGGCAAGACGCTGCAGACGATTTCCGCCCTTTTGTATGATTATGATGAGAAGAAGCCGGGCTCGGAGCACCCGTCTCTGGTGGTCTGCCCTGCTTCCCTTGTCTATAACTGGCAGGAGGAATTCGCGAAATTTGCGCCGGACATGCAGGTAATTCCGATCACCGGTGGCGCTGCGGCGAGGAGAAAAGCCCTCGCGGCATGGGACAGTACGCAGGTGTACGTGATTTCCTATGATCTGCTGAAGCGCAACATCGCGGAGCTCTCTGAAAAAGAGTTCTTTTATGCGATTCTTGACGAGGCACAGTACATCAAGAATGCGGGCGCGGCGGTCTCGAAGGCTGTAAAGACCCTGAAGGCCGGCCACCGCCTCGCGCTGACCGGCACGCCGATTGAAAACCGTCTCTCGGAACTCTGGAGTATTTTTAATTTCCTGATGCCGGGATTTCTGTACTCTCAGAAGGAATTTGAGCAGAGATTTGCGATTCCCGTCACGAAGGGCAAGGATCAGGAGGCCATGGAAAAGCTGAAGAAAATGACCTCGCCTTTCCTCATGAGAAGGCGGAAAGAGGACGTGCTGAAGGATCTCCCCGCAAAGCTGGAGGAGATGCGTTACGTGCCGGTTTCCGGAGAACAGCAGAAGCTCTACGACGCACAGGTTCTGAGACTGAAAAATACGATCCTGGACGGAACGATGGGAACCGGGACAGGAAAGGTGAAGGTACTCGCGGAGCTCACCAAGATCCGCGAGATCTGCTGCGATCCGTCGCTTCTCTTCGAAAATTACCACGAAGAGAGTGCAAAACGGGAAGCGGCCATCGGTCTGATCCGCCAGGCGATCGACGGCGGGCACAGGATGCTTCTGTTCTCACAGTTTACCTCCATGCTCGCGCTGCTGGAGGAAGACCTCAAGGCAGAAGGGATCCCCTACTATATCCTGACCGGCTCCACGTCCAAGGAAAAGCGCATTCGGATGGTGCATCAGTTCAATGAGGGAGACGTCCCGGTATTTCTGATTTCGCTCAAGGCGGGCGGCAACGGACTGAACCTGACGGGAGCGGACATTGTTATCCACTACGACCCGTGGTGGAACATGGCCGCACAGAACCAGGCGACCGACCGCGCCCACCGGATCGGGCAGACGAAGCAGGTCACCGTGTACCGCCTGATCCTGAAGGGAACGATCGAAGAGCGGATCCTGCGGCTGCAGGAGGAGAAAAAGGACCTCGCAGACCAGGTTCTTTCCGGAGAGAGCGCTTCGCTCGCAACTTTGTCGCAGGAGGAGCTGCTGGAATTGCTGGGGTGAATGGTTTTCTGGCTGTCTCAAGTTTCGGGGAGAGATGGTTGAGAAGAAGCACTATAGCGGTTGGATTCTGAAAATTATACTGACTTTTTGAAAGACAGATCCTAACCCGGATAAACCGGAATAGAAATTTTGCCATTTTGCGCTAAAAAACGTTGATAAGCGGCCTAAGGAATGCGATGATTTCGTGTGGCATAAAAAAGCGAATTCCTCAGAGGATTGCTGATCCTCTGAGGGGTCTTGCTCTTTACAGTGAGCTAATCTCTTAGATTTTGTAAAAATTCAATGGCGTCATAGACATTCGAGAAAGTCTTGCATTGTGTGGTGAGCCATTGGTTGCGGATATCCGTATCTTCGATGCCTGGCAATCCCTCTGGGAGAAGTGCCTTTACAGTCTGCCGTGAGTTTTCTACAGCAGATGGATAATGAACGACGATTTTTTCTGTCGCAGGGTAGTACCCTTTTGCGTATGTTGGAACCTGTTTTTTATGCACACAGGCGCGAGCGTAAATTAGTAACTTCGTTACTCGCACCTGGCGCGCAGCGGATAGGGGAGAAAAGCGTTCCCCTATCCGATTTTTCATCAATTACAAGGAGTCCGCCCTTGCTTAGAACAGATGCAATCGCCGGGGCAATCGACATCAATCGTCTTGTGCCGTCGGATTCGTCTGATAATTTTAATGAGTATGATTTGATATCCCCATTTGCATTTACACCTGGATGGATCGAAGTGGCCTGAACCTCGTTCATTTGAAGTCTTACTTCAGAATTACTGGATGTTTCCGATAAAATATGCATAAACTGCACCAGCGCGGCTATGTTTTATTATATGCATTTATCGTTGAAATACAAGCAAATAATCAAAAAATACAATTTTTTTGGATGCATTTTAGCAGAAAAGATTATACTGTAAACAATTGCGTTTCAGACGCCAATCTATATTTTTCCAACAGGAGTATAGAATCTGGAGGATCAATGTACGGAAAGCCGTCCTTCATCCCCGCGAAGCTATTGTAAGCTGCTCCGCTTAAAAACGATCGCCTGAAAGGTCGCTGCCTCGTCTCCGTTTTTGCATGAAAACCGCTCATGTGTCCCTTTCTCCCGAGAAAAACCGGCCTTTTCCAGTGCCTGGAGAAGCCCGTTATAAGAATCATCGGCTTCGTAGCGCTCCACGCTGATCAGGTATCCGCCTGGATTTATCAGATTAGCCAACGCTTGTGCATAGGGTCCGTGCAGCGCGGTCAGCCTGGCAGGTGAGAGCTGACGCAGGCCGGTTTCGTTTTCAGGGTTGCTTTTTTTGGACTGTTTCGCTGCCAGAGGCGGCCAGGCTACGTTTTCGTGGACCGTGCGGCAGGAGAGCAAGGCTTGAAATTGCTTCTGTTTCTGGCCTGCCATATCCATGTCAGCTATGTCCTGCTGATAAAAGGCTGCGTTGTGAATAGAGTGCCGCTCTTTCAGCACCTTCGCCACAGAAATTGCATTAGCGGACAAATCCAGTCCGGTGACGGCAGAATCCGGATACCGCTGCGCGAGGAAACAGGTCAGGATGCCATTCCCGCAGCCAACCTCACAGATGCTGCCTCTGAAAAAACGATCCGCCCGGATCAGATAGTCTATCGTTTTCTGAAAAAAGATACGGTCATAGTAGGAAGAGGCAAGAAGGCTTAAAGACAGATCCTGATTCAGGTAATCGACAAGCTCTGACTGGCGGCGCAGACAGGGATTGGTCTTTTTATGCACACGGCCGCGTAAGGAACTATTCCGGCTAAAGCCGGACGCGGCCAGCGCGGCGGATACATCCGATTCCTTCACACCATAAATCAGCCGCATTTCAGCCTGGTCGAACAGTTCGGTCAGATTTTTAATATGTTTTTCCCCCTCTTCGAGGCCAAAGGCTTCGATCAGAGCCGTGTCCAGCTCCTGAATTCTCTGAATGCCTATGCGGGAAAGAAATTCTCTTGCTTCTAAATTTGCCATATCACGCCTCCTGCTTTTCCAGATCAGTCAACGAAAGAAGCTTCGTAACTGTGAAGGTACTGAACAGTTACGAAATATCAGATTCTGGAGTGTCCCCCTATTTGAATGATAAAAACGGGTTTTCTTCGCTGACAAGTCATCAGGACATATTGTAATCTATTTTCAGAGGGATTTCCATATGTATTTCCGTATGATTTTAATTTCTTTGTATGGATGATCTGAAAAACTGGTATGACGGCTACCAGACTGCATCCGGCGAGAGACTTTATAACCCTCACTCTGTTGTATATGCCTTGTCGAATAATCAGGTGGCGGATTACTGGACGACCTCGGGACCATATGCGGAGATATTTGATTATATTATGGACAACGTGGATGGTGTGAAGGAAGCCATCATTCGACTGGTGCGGGGGGAAGCGGTTCCGGCTGCTCTGAAAGCATCTGCGGCGACTGAGCGGAAATGGAAGACGAGGGACGAAGTCCTTTCCGCAATGGTGGTATATGGCTTTCTGACCTATGACGAAACAGAGGAGACTGTCAGCATTCCAAATAAGGAACTGAGGGATGAATTTGCTTCCACAGTCAGCAAAGAGCCATCGCTGCATTACCTGGATGCTCTGGCGAGAGAGTCAAATCGTATTTTAAAAGCGACCCTGGAGCAGGACGCCGGGACAGTGGAAGACATCATGGAATTTGTTCATAATACGGAAGCACTGATTTTGAATTACAATAACGAAAATGAACTGGCGGCGATTGTGAATCTGGCCTATCTGGGAGCGAGAGATTACTATGATGTAGAACGCGAAGCAAAATCCGGGAAGGGATATGCGGACATTCTGTTTATGCCGAGAGACCCTTCAAGAGATGGCATGATTGTGGAATTGAAGGTCGATCACAGCGCAGAAGAAGCGATACAGCAGCTTAAGGATAATGCATATGCTCTGAAATTTAAGGATATTTCCGGGCGAAAAAAGTGCAGAAGAATCATTGCTGTTGGAATCAACTACGTTTCCGACAGTAAGAATCTGAAGGATAAAAAAAGTCATCATTGTCTCATAGAAATATTGGAATAAATCTGTAGAATAAAGCAGATCTTTTGATAAAATCTCCTGATTGCGTAAAAATATTTACGCGCAGGAGATTTTTTCGATCGCAGAGTTGGGTAAGGAAATTTTGCGGCTATAGGTATAGGACGGCGAGCTGGTATTTACCGGAACCAATCATGGCGAGACATTTAAGGACAATGAAGAGAAAATGAAGCTCATCTATCAGATGTTTCGGGCTTATAATGAAAAAAGGTGTTGACAAATGGTGGAACATGGTGTAATATACGCATAAACATAGTAAACCTAGTAATTAAGTAGGAAAAAGGAGGAGCTACTATTATGAAAGCTTACAGGAAATTAACGGCACTATTGCTCGCGTTTTCACTCACTCTTGGATTTGGTACGGCGGTATTCGCTGAGGAGGAGACGGAGACTGAGACGGAGGATTTGTCAGTGGCGATTGACGCGGAGGCGTTTGACGAGCTGATTGCATCCGGCATTGTAGCGGACGATGAGACCATCGCTTCAAGCGAGTGGGCGACGAAGGTAAAGGAAGCGGGCGTTCTCAGAGTCGGCGGCACCAGGACTTCGTTCCTGTTCAGCCAGCTTGATGAGACAGACAACAGTCTGCGCGGCTTCGACGCAGGACTCTACCAGCTGCTTGCCCGCTATATTCTTGGAGATGAGACGGCCTTTGAGCTGACGCAGGTAGACTCGAGCACCCGTGAGTCTGTACTCCAGAGCGACCAGGTGGATGTGGTAGTCGCCACGTATTCGATTACGGATTCGCGCAAGGAAGTAATTTCCTTTGCCGGACCCTACTATACCTCTCAGCAGGCGGTGCTGGTAGCGGCTGGCAACACCGAGATCACCGGTGTGGATGATCTGGCAGGAAAGATTGTCGCTACACAGGCAGGCTCTACCGGCCCGTCGATTCTGGAAGAGTATGCTCCGGAGGCGACTGTACAGGAGTTTGAAACCGATACGGAAGCCCGGACGGCGCTGGAGCAGGGCCGTGTGGATGCGTATGTCACAGATTACACTCTGCTTTTAAATGCTATTGTAAAGAATCCGGATGTCTATGAAATCGCCGGCGATGTCTTTGGACCGGAAGACAATTATGGCATCGGCCTGCCGCTTGACTCGGACGGAGTCGCCTTTGTAAACGGTTTTCTGCAGCAGATTATTGACAATGGCACATGGGAAAGCCTGTGGCAGATCAGCCTTGGCGACCGCACTGGCATAGACACCGCGCCGGAGGCTCCGGTAGTGGGAGAATAAGGAAGGACGGTAGCTGTTCAGAATAGCTGCGAAAGACTTCGCCCATCAAACGGGAACGCATTCGTTTATAGAACAGCGAGGAGGATTGGATGTCGGTTCAGAGCCTTCTTTCCCAGTATGGGGACAAGTATTTATCGGCATTGCTGATGACATGGAAGCTGACAGCACTTGCGTTTGCACTTGCTTTTATCATCGGCATTGCCATTACAATCCTGAGGATTTCCCCGATCCGCCCGCTGCGGGCGGCCGGGGAAATCTATGTACAGATTTTCAGAAATATCCCGGGAGCAGCCCTTTTGATTATTCTGGTGTATGCCTTTCCATACCTGGGCCTTTTGTGGTCTTATTACTCCTGTGTGCTGATCGCGACTTCTCTGATTCCGTCCGCATTCTGCTCGGAATATCTGATGTCTGGTATGAATACGATTGACTTTGGCCAGATTGAAGCGGCGCGTTCACTGGGAATGACATTTTTTCAGACGATAAAGAATGTAGTGCTGCCGCAGGCGCTTCGTTCCACTGTGCTGCAGATGACAAATCTGCTGGTGGCGACCATGCTTACGACTGCGCTGGCGTCGCAGGTGCCGTTGAACCCGACGGATCTGACCGGGATCGTTTCCTATATTAATACACGGACGGTGGGCGGTATTACAGCGTTTGCGATATCAGCATTGCTGTACTGCGCGACCGCGGTGGTCATCGGACGTATCGGCAGCTGGCTGGATCGAAAGGTGAGAATTTTGCGGTAGTTGGCTGGATCGAAAGGTGAGAATTCTGCGATAGCTGAATATAAAACGACTCCAGGATACAGGGTACCAGTGGCGCCCATCCAGAGCTATGCTGCAGGGCGGGCGCCTGTATCTGTGAATTTAGAGAAATGAAAGGACCTTTCCGTATGAGCGCGGTGAATACTTCCATCAAAGATGTGCTTTATGAGCCGCCGGGGCCGAAGGCGCAAAGGCGAATCCGGGCTGCGACAGCGATTTCTCTTGTGGCTCTTGCCGTAGTGGTGGTACTTGTGGTTCGCCAGTTTTCTGTCAATGGTCAGCTGGATCCAAAATACTGGTCACTGTTTACACGCTTCACAACCTGGCGTTTTCTGGGCCGCGGCCTGGCAGGGACTATCGAAGTCGCGCTTGCTGCGGGAGCAGTCGCGTTTGCACTTGGCATGGCAATGATGCTGGCACGGATCAGCAAATATAGAATTCTCCGGGGGATCAGCATCGCCCTGATTGAGTTTACCCGCGGGGTTCCGACCTTATTATTTATTTACTTTTTCTTTCTGATTGCCCCGCAGTTCGGGCTGAAGCTGCCCGCCTTCTGGAAAATCACTGCGCCGGTCGCGATTTCTGCCGCCGGCGTTGTCGCGGAGGTGCTGCGTTCGGGCGTCAATGCCATTCCGAAAGGACAGACGGAGGCTGCCCTTTCCCTGGGAATGCGGGATAGCAGCGTGTTTTTCAAGATCGTTTTTCCTCAGGCGCTTCGCTGTGTGATTCCATCCCTGATCTCAGAATTAGTAATCGTACTCAAGGACACCACCTTTGCGTATGTTGTGAATTATGCGGATCTGATGCAGAACGCGAAAGTCCTGATCAGCAATTACGACGCGCTGGTTTCCGTATATCTGGTGACGGCGGTGATTTATATCCTGATTAATTATGTGCTGAATCAGATCTCTGTGGCACTTTCCAGACGAGGGATGCCTTACGCATTATCCGGCACAATCTGAGCAGATTACTTCGAGACGGTTCCTGACCCGGACAAGCCGGAACCCAGATGTTGCCATTTTGTGCAGGAAATTTTTTTTTAGTTCCTAAAAATCGATTCCACAAAAAGTCTGCGGGAAGAGGAGTGAGCAATTATATGGTAAATAAGCAGAGCTTGACTGGTTCACCCGGTCATTCAGGTTTTTCCGATACGTCTGGATTCTCCGGTTCGTCAGCTTCACCCGGCCTGGCCCCCGTGATTGAAATGAAACATGTGGACAAATTCTACGGTTCCCTGCATGTGCTGAAGGATGTCAGCCTTTCTGTCTGCAAAGGTGAGGTGGTTGTGCTGATCGGTCCCTCCGGCTCCGGCAAATCAACGCTTTGTCGTACCATTAACCGGCTGGAGACCATCGACTCTGGTGAAATCCGGATTGACGGAGTGCCTTTGCCGCAGGAAGGGAAGAAGCTGGCCGAGCTGCGCTCCCAGGTGGGCATGGTGTTCCAGTCTTTTAATCTTTTTGCACATAAAACAATTCTGGAAAACGTCACAATCGGACCGGTTGATGTACTGCACAAGTCGAGAAAGGAAGCACAGGAAGAAGCCCTGCGCTTATTGGAACGTGTCGGGGTGAAAGACCAGGCGAATAAGGTGCCCGCACAGCTTTCCGGCGGGCAGCAGCAACGCGTGGCAATCGCGCGGTCTCTGGCCATGCACCCGAAAGCCATACTGTTCGATGAGCCGACCAGTGCACTGGATCCGGAGATGATCGGCGAGGTACTCCAGGTCATGACGGAACTGGCAGGCGAGGGCATGACGATGGTGGTGGTCACTCATGAAATGAATTTCGCCAGAAGAGCGGCGAACCGTGTGGTATTTCTGGATGGAGGCACGATTCTGGAAGAAAACACGCCCGAAGAATTTTTTGATCACCCCAAAACACAACGGGCAAGGGACTTTCTGGATTCCATCCAGCATCACGTATAACCGGAGGAAGGTCAGGGGGCTATGCCTGAGCGGTTTCCTTTTCCTTCCGCTGCGCAGCCACATGCAGCACGACCTTGCGCACGACATCATAGATCACCGCGAAGACCGGGACGCCGACGATCATGCCGAGAAATCCGAAGAGGCCGCCGAAGGTGAGAATCGCAAAGAGTACCCAGAAGCCGGACAGGCCTGTCACGTTGCCGAGGATGCGCGGGCCTAAAATGTTGCCGTCAAACTGCTGAAGGATGAGGAGAAAGACCAGGAAGATGACGGCCTTCACCGGGCTGACCATCAGGATTAGCAGGAAGGACGGGATGGCGCCGATGTACGGTCCGAAAAAGGGGATGATGTTGGTGACGCCCACGATGACGCTGACCAGCATCGCGTAGGGCATCCGCAGGATCAGCATGCAGATAAAACAGATAACGCCGATGATCAGGGAGTCGATCAGACGGCCGCTGATAAATCCGACGAATACCTTGTCTGCATAGCGAACCTCAGAAAGAATCCGCTCGGACCACTTCCTGCCGAAGATACTGTAATTGATCAGCTTCGCCTGGGCGGCGAACTTTTTGCGGCTGCCCAGGATATAGATGGCGGCGATAAAACCGATCAGCACGTTTTTGAAAAAGGTGAAGACATTGTTCACGCTGTTGGACACATTGCCGATCAGCACCTCAATATTGGGGATGACGGTGGAGCGGATCCAATCCGGGATCGAGGTGGAGAAGTTGGAAGAAAACTCGGTGATATAGTTGCTCAACGTCTCATTGTCCCCCGCATATTGCAGGAGCCAGTCGGAAGCGGCCTCAATGCTGGACGGAATCAGGCGGACGATCGTGTAAATGCTCTCCAACAGGGTGGGCAGCACCATGATCAGGAGTATGCAGATTACAAGGATACCCAACGCCATTGTGATGAGGATGCTTAAGCCGGGGATGAGTTTTAAAATGTGTACCGCGGCAGTGCTTTTTTTAGAAACCTGCGGAAGTTGGGCTGCTGTGTGAGATTCTCGGTGCGAATCGTTTTCCCTGACAGGTTGTGTGGCTGCTGTGGCTTCCGTTTCTGAGACGGCCCGGTCAGACACCTTATTGACAGAAGCAGTTTGTCTGGCTTCTGCGGCAGGACTGCCTGAAGCAGTTCGTCTGGATTCCGTGGCAGGAATATCCGCATTCAACTGTCTGTCCAGAACGTTCGTCAGCTTTTCTTCGATCATATTGCAGCTCGGTTTCAGAAGATAAGCCAGCACGGCTCCCACGATGAACGGCATCAGAACATCGATCAGGGTGTTCACACCCCTTCGCAGTCCGTCAAACCGAAAAACCACAAAGAATAAAAGAATGCTCAAAGCCGCCGCTCCGAAAAGTGCTAACATCAGGCACAGGTAGCTGCTGTCGGTTTTTTTCTGATTCATGATTCGTTCACTTCCTTTTTTCTGTTTGAAAAAATATGATCGCATTCTCATCTGGATGGTAAATCCCGTTCCTGGTTCGGATAAACAAAGCCGCTATTTTATCGTTCTGCTCAGAAAACTGTATTTATAGAAAATGGCAGTTGTGGAAAACTTCACTTATATTTCTGCGAGCAGGAATTCCAGACACTCCTTTAAAAACCTTGTGGTCGTCTCATCCTCCGAACGGTAAATTTCATGCTTTGCACCGGGAATCCGCACAAAGCGGATGTCATTCGGCCAGAGAATGGGACTTTTTGATGAAGCAGCAAATGAGGAAAAAGCCTTTGATGAGACTGGATCCCGGGAGAAACGGTTCTGGAGGTTCTGTTTCTGGAAAACTGGAGGTTGGCATACGGTTTTGGAACTCTGTCTTGCCTGCGCGAGCTTTTGTAAGAACATTACCTGCTGCTCCCTGGATACGACCGTCTCGTTTTCTGCCTGGAAGAGCAGGATCGGGACGGTGATCTGTTTCCACGCAACCGTCATGAGAAAATGGTTCAGGCGGATTGCCTCGCGTAGCCAGCCGTAGGAGGCGCCGGAGGTCTGAAAGAGCGGCTTGGCGTCTGTCTTTGCCTTATACCAGGCCCAACGGGCGTGGGAGGTGGCGAAAGCCTCATCGAAGGTCTCCTTTCTATTATAAGCATGTTGCCCGATGACATATTCACACTCATGACCCGACGCGCACAGGGCAGCGTCGATCAGCTGCGTGACGGGCATCGGCACGCCTCCCGTGGCGGGACAGATCATCGGCGAGCAGAGGATGACCCGCTCAAACAGACCGGGGTCTCTGGCAACGAGCGCCGCCCCGATGCCGCCGCCCATCGAATGGGCGAAAAGGAAAAGCGGGAGCGAAGCAGAACTGAGAATGCTTTTCTGCGCATAGTATTTCTTTGCAGCCTGCGCAATGAATCTCAGATCGGCGATATACCTTTTCCAGCTATCCACGTGTACGAGGGAGAGGTCACCTTCACAAGCTGCAATCTCGCCAGACTTTTTCCGATGGGCTGCAGGGACTGTATGCGCAGGGGAGGAAACGCCATTCACGAGACGGTAGGAGCGTCCGTGCCCGCAATGCTCCGGAATGCACACATGAAAGCCTGCCTTTAAAAAATAGCAGATGACTTCAAAATATTTGTCCGCTGTCTCGGTAAAACCGTGCGAGATGAGGAGGATTCCCTTTGCAGGCACCGTTTCGTCAGCCGTGTAAAAGGCACAGTAAAGCTTCCGCCCCGGCTCCCGCGAGAGATAGAGCTCCTCGCGGCGAGGGAGGATGGCGGGAAGGATCTGCTCCTCCATATATTTGCGGTAATTTTGTTCTGCGTTTATTTGTCCATCCATGTGTTCCGGACTCCTTTTATCGTTTTTATGTTTTATCTTTTATCTTGCAAAATTATACTACCATTTGGCTCAATAAACAATCCTGTATTGTGCCGTGTACTTTTTCGGACATATGTAAGATTATATCTTCTTCTCTAAACATACAAGCCTTACGCCATTAGTTCCGTTAAAAATTCCGATTGTTCTCCATATCCTTTCCCACGGCGCCCAGGCCGTAGGATGCCTTTTCCCTCATAGAAAGCTTCATTTTGAAAATACCTCCTCCTCTGGCAGACCCTTTTTCATCCCGATAAAATTTATTCAATCTGTAAAAACTCTATAGATGCAGTAAAACCTTATTCCATCAGGTAATTCTTTTTTGATTTGGTAAACCATCTATCGACCTGGCACACCTTCCTTTAACCTGGTAAAACCACCCGCGAGAAGTATAACATAAGACTCTTTTCCTTGCAATTCCTTAGTGGGGACAAACAGGAAATAAAATTTTGTCACTTCTTTTATACCTGCGCTTATCCGGCAGGGAACGCTGCGTGGGAGTGCAGTATAAGAATTAATATAAAAACTCAGATGGTCAGGTGGCCTTTGACCACAAAAATAGAACTTGTCACACAATATTTTTTCTGTTACTATGACTCGCAGGAAGATCAGGCTTCATGCTGCAATGAACTTCTTAAGTCAACGGGCAGCTGGTATTGCTGCGAGTAATCTGACTTGTAAGAAGTTTGTGGTCCTTGCCAGAACTGGTGATGGGGCGAAGGTCTGGAGCTTATTATACAAAGGAACGAAGCCGGCGACAGCGTCCGAGAGAAGCGGAGCAGGGGGGGCACTTTACCAAAACGCGAAAAGCTTTCAAGAAAGGGAAACGGACATGAATCAGGAGATCATTACATTGAATGAAGGCTGGCGCTTTCACTACGGCGATGTGCCGGAGGCATGGTATAAGGGCTATGATGATCAGGACTGGGAGAAGGTATTTCTGCCGCATGACTGGTCGGTACATATGCCATTTCGACAGGAATATTCCAGCGGCACAGGGTATCTGGCCGGAGGCGTCGGCTGGTACCGCGTGCGCTTTTCGCTGCCCGAGGCATATCGGGGGAAACGTATCCGGGTTGTGTTTGACGGGATTTATAAAAACAGCAGAATCTGGTGCAACAGCTACCATCTGGGAAAACGGCCCTACGGTTACAGTGAGATTAGCTATGACATTTCGGAGCTTGCAAATTTTGGAGAGGAAGATAATGAAATCAGTGTGCAGGTGACGCATACGGATCTGGCGGATTCTCGCTGGTTTACCGGCTCGGGGATTTACCGGAAGGTCTGGCTGCTTGCGGAGGAGCCGGTGCATCCGGCATTGCATGGGATTTTCTTCCGGACAGCTTCGGTGGAATCGCCTGATCAGGAGGAATCAGCAGAAGTCTATGCCGGAGAGAATGAAAAAGGGGCGTTTTTATCGGATTCTTCTGAAGAGCCTTCTGGAGTTGACACATTGGAGGGCTCTGTCTGCAAAACGGGTATTGCTGCTTTAGAGGACATAGATGGCGAAACAGATACCACTACATTGGAAGATTATAGTAACGAGAAGAAACATGTCTGGCGCACTCACATTGTAGTCCAGGCGGAATTTGCAAATGACAGCGATGCTGCTTGTTCCTTGCAGGCTGCTTTCCGGTTGTTGGACGCTAAAGGGCAGGAGGCGGCTGCGTGGGAGACGCCGCTGGCGCTTGCGGCAGGTGAGAGTAAAGAGATTGTGCTGGAAGGTGTCGTGGAGAATTCGCACCTCTGGTCGGTGGATGCTCCGTATCTGTATACACTCGTGACGGAGCTTTCTGAAACGCACTCGCACTGGATTGCTGATACGCAGAAAGTCGGGATCCGCACCATCCATTTCGACCCGGATGAAGGATTTTTCCTGAACGGAAAGAATATGAAGATCAAGGGTGTGTGTGTCCATCACGATGGAGGCTGCCTCGGTGCGGCCGTGACCAGGGAGGTCTGGCTCCGCCGTCTGCTGAAGATGAAGGCGGCCGGCTGCAATGCGATCCGCGCTAGCCATAATCCGCATATGCCGGAGTTGTATGACCTCTGCGATGAGATGGGCTTTCTGATGATAGATGAAGCGTTTGACGAGTGGGAAAATCCGAAAAATAAGTGGCTGACCGGGCACAATGTCTATCCGCCGAAGCATGAGGGCTATGCGGAGGATTTTCCGCAGTGGTACCGGGAAGACCTGACAACCATGATTTTAAGAGACCGCAATCATCCGTCCATCGCACTGTGGAGTATTGGAAATGAGATCGATTATCCGAATGACCCCTATTGTCATCCGCTGTTCCAGACTATGGTGGGAAATAACGATGCGGACAAGCCGGCAGCTGAGATGATGTACCGCCCGGACAAACCAAATGCCCGGCGTTTAAGCGTGCTCGCCGCCCGCCTGGCCGGGATTGCCAGAGAGCTGGACGATTCCCGCCCGGTGACGTTGGCCGCGGCGTTCCCGGAGCTGACATCCCAGCTCGGATTTTTTGATCCGCTGGATGTGGTGGGATACAATTACAAGGAGCATCTGTATGAGCAGGACCATGCACGTTTCCCCGGGAAACCGTTTCTGGGGAGCGAAAACAGCCACAGCTATCAGGCATGGCGGGCGGTAACGGACCATCCATATATCAGCGGACAGTTTCTGTGGACGGGCATTGATTTTCTGGGAGAGGCGCAGGGCTGGCCGGTTCACGGTTCCGGCGCAGGACTCCTGGATCTGGCAGGCTATGAAAAACCGGAATATTACCGCAGAAAAGCATGGTGGAGCGAGGCCCCCTTCCTTTGTCTGCTCACCGCGCATGCAGATCACGCGAAGACAGGAGAAGACTCTGGTTCGCAGCGGTTTGTGCAGATATCCTGGAATTATGAGCCGGGAGAGACGGTGAATGTTTATTGTTATGCGAGTCCGGATTTGCTTTTTACTCAGGAGTCGGAGAAAGAACGAAAGGCAGAGCAAAAGACAGATCAGAAAATAGCTCAGATGGAGGATCAGGCCGTGGATTTTGCGCAAAACCAGCCGCAGACTTCGCCTTCGGCGCGTATAGAGCTCTTCCTGAATGACATTTCTCTGGGCATGGGATCCTGGAACGAGACGGATGGCCGGTTTGAGTGGAGCGTGGTTTTTGAACCGGGGATTTTGAAGGCGGTCTGCGCCGCGGGCAGTGCTCAGAGGATTGATGACGGAAATACCTCTGATGAGATTTCAGGTGGGAATGTTCCGGAAGAGGGTCTGTCCTGCAGTCTCGAGACAACAGGCAGCGCAGTGAAGTTAGAAGCAAAGGTATGGCAGCCGGATGAAGCTGCGAAACTGCCGCTTGCAGGATACACCGGAACAAAGCAGGCATATCAGATGCTGCATGCAGCAAGTGACTGCCCAAGAGAGCAGAAACCCCAGGAGCATATCTCCGGGGGGCAGACATTAGATGCTATGCCGTATATCACACAGGTCGAGGTTTCTCTTAGAGATACCGAAGGCCGTCTGGCGAGCAGCGATGACCAGACGATTTCCGCAGAAGTGGAAGGCGGTCTGCTTCTGGGTCTGGAAAACGGAGACCTGGCCGATCTGACCTCTTATACGGAACCCTGGAGACGCACCCATCATGGCCGTCTGATCCTCTATGTCCGTACCCATGCGGGAGAACCGGTGACTGTGAAAATAAGCTGCGAGAGATTAGAGCAGACCATCAGCCTGGAGCTGTGAACTGAGAAAACGCTGCGTCTGAAATAAGCCGGCCGCAATCCCATTGGCTTTAGCGCGCCCGGCGATGGGCAGTTTGCAGTTAAATAACGATCAAACGAAAAAGGGCGTCTGGCCTGCTGAGGAGGATCTGGAATGGCTGACTGAGACGGCTTACAGTCTCAAGGTGCGTTTGGAGGACGGCGCCGTGCAGAAGGAGGTCGTGATGGAGCAGCTGGAACGCTGCCTGAATGGGGAGATCAGCGAGGAGGAGGCCGTGAGTGAAATTATGCAGAAAATCAATCTGTACCTCGCGGAGTGAGCAGATGGCAGAACAGGACTGCGTGAAAGAAAAACGTCATACGCGTGCCTGGCGGCACAGGCGCTTTCGAAAAAATGCGGCGGCCGCCCTCTTCCTCCTGCCGGGGCTTTTGGGAGTACTCCTGTTTGACCAGAATACCGCCGCTTCGATTTTCGGAACCAGTCAGACGTCCAGTCAGTATCTGTGGATCAGTGGCGAAGCATATCAGGTCTGCGCAACCTTTGAAAGTGAATTTCCGACCGTGATCCGGAATGCCGCCGCTTCGGATGAAAACGCACTGACGCAGGCAGTACTCAAAGCTTCCTCCCAGGACAAGGACAACCTTTCTGGAAAGGCAGAGCAGTTTCTGATGCGGCACTCCCTCTCCGGAACCGTGGTCAGCATCGATCATCTGACTGTGTTTGTGGGAGACTTGCTTCTCCTTGTGCCCCTGGCTCTGATCGGCCGCCTTACAGGGACAATCATGAAGGAAAAAGATTCGCGGTCTCGCAGGAAGGAAGATGGATTCGCACGAGGAGATGCAGGTCTGCTGATCATTTCGGCTTTTGTCACATTCTGGCTGGCTTTTCATTATTTTGAAATACCATCGGACATGGTTCCCACCAGATGGTCCGACTTTTCCTTCTGGGGCGCCTGGCTGGAAGAGCAAAAGAAAAACGTCCTTCTGCTGCTGACAACCCCGCTCGGAAAAGTACAGGCGCAGATCCTCTGGAATTGTCTGACCTCCCTGACTTGCACCTTAGCCGCAGCATTTCTGGCACTCCTTTAAGATTTTGAGCATTTTGGGAACTCACAGAGGATTTTAGATACATTATTATGCACACAGCCGGGTGTGGAAATTTGTGGCTTACCCTCGCCGCATGCCTTCCTCGTCCTTCGACAGGGATAAACGGCGCATCCGGCTGGCGTAAGTTCCTGCCTGTAAAGTAAATGGAAAACTCCGCATTTTCAGCCAATGTGCAGTTCTGCTTTTAATGCTTTCTGAAGAACACTGGAAAAGTTAATCCCATTTCGTTCCGCCAGATCATTCAGCCAGCTGGGAAGCGTAAGGGTTTTTTTGACTGATTTGCTGTCATAAAATCTTCGATACCAGTCAGTATCACAGGCTATCAGAGAAACAAACTCTTCTTTTTCATGGACGACTTCATTTACAGCTGTCGGTGCCGGAATGTCTTTTCCTTCTTTTTCCTGCCAATACAGCGTCAGACACAAAACATCCGCAGCCATTTCAATTCCCCCGGTTAGATTATCTGCACTGGTGTAACAGCTTTCTAAATCTGGAAATTGAATACTGTATCCATTTTCCTCTTTTGTAAAAATTGCGGGATATGCGTATTTTGCCATTTTGAAACCTCCTGAATATAAAACAGGCTCAGAAATCTACAGCCCAGCGTCTTTTGCGATGAATTTTAAAGTTCCTGTGGGGACTTCTTCCGTTTTATGACGGCTTACAGGAAATGCTTTGCCAGTCAGTGGGCTGTAGCATATGCAGTGGCTTGCTCCTTCGCGCAAAATCCGGCAGCCTTCTTTTTTTGATTTTTTTCCAACTCGCTGTATTTCAAAATTGTACCTCCACTGCGTCTTCATTATACACGTGTTAAATACGTGTGCCAATCGTTTTTAATAAGAGCATTTTGCCAGAATAAGCCATACCAAATTGTCAATCATACAATTGGATATCTTAATTTTCTTGTATGGATTTAAGCAGCAGCATCGGTCAGGATATTGTACAGGATGCACTGCAAAGATACGGAACTGCGCTTGTCCTGTCAGATATTTCTCCGACTTTCTGGTCAGCTTCCGGAGGATCAGAATCCTCGTCAGTACGCTGATGGAAGGCCTATTTCGAAAAAATATGTTTTTCTTAACAATACTGGGAAATCGCATAACGAAGTTCTGCGCGGCGAGCGATCATGAAAAAGTCCGGCTGCCTCAAAACCTTTTTGAGGAGCCGGACTTTTCTTGCGTGTACAACATTGTTTGTCTATTGTGTTTTTGTATCCGTTCAGGATATGTACTTTCGTATCTGTTCAGGACAGTTACATTTTTTATGCACACGGTCGCGTAAGGAGTTTTATGGCCTACGCCATACGCGGCTGGCGCGACGAGTGGGGGACAAGTCTCCCTACTCGAAATCCCTTTTTGAGTTAGTGGAATTATAACATCAGGGGGCACGGTCAAGCAGAAAATGGAGGAAAAAATATCAGGTTTTCCTTGCCGCTTCCAGGCTTGCATGATAGAATCATGAGTATAGAAACACCCTTCGCTGAGGTTCGAAGACAAAAACGCAGCCCATGAAAAAAGTTCGCGTCTGGGCGGCGGCGATGAGAGGAGGCGTAAAGAATGCCCAAAAAGTTTAATACGACCGCTATCTGTATTCCTGAAAGACATTATATGGTAAATACCTCCAACCGTATTCAACAGATCGTGGAGGAGCTGGTCGAGCAAAATAAATATTTTACAATCAACAGAGCCAGACAATACGGAAAAACCACTACACTTTTTCGACTGAAGGCAGCGCTGCAGACGGACTATTATGTAGCAAAAATATCTTTTGAGGGACTGGGAGAAACGGCCAGATACGAGAGTGGCCTGGTGCAGATTTTTGTTGAGGAGGTTGGAAAGCAGCTAAGGCGGACATCATTAAAAAAAGAGCTTCTGGATGGCTGGTGTGAGCCATTTACTGAAAATGCTTCCTTAACAGCGCTGGGAAATCGCATAACGGAGCTCTGCGCGGAGAGCGATCGTGAAATTGTTCTGATGATTGATGAAGTTGATGCGGTTTCAAATAATAAATTATTTTTAAATTTTCTCGGCATGCTGCGCAGGAAATATATCAGTTCAAACGAAGGAGAAGATACGACTTTTAAAAGTGTGATTCTGGCGGGCGTATATGATATTAAAAATGTTCAGATTAAAATGAGAACGGATGAGGAACACCAGTATAATTCACCCTGGAATATTTCTGCGGATTTTGATATAGATCTCTCTTTTCACGCAGATGAAATTGCGGTAATGCTGAACGAATACCGAGACGACTACGCGCTTGATTTTGATACCGCCTGGTTTGCCGGTCAGATTTATAATTATACATCCGGCTATCCATTTCTTGTGTCCAGACTTTGCTGGCTGCTGGATGAAAAAGTATCCCGGGATCCTGACTTCGGGACGAGGCGGGCGGCATGGACACAGGCTGGATTTTTAAGAGCCGTGAAGCTTATTCTGAAAGAGCAGAATACACTTTTTGATGATTTGAATAAAAAACTGGACTCCAATAAACAATTGAAAAATCTGGTGTATCAGATAGCGGTCTGTCGGAAAAATGTGCCTTTCAATTTAAACGATAATCTGGTAAAGCTTGGGTTTATGTTTGGATGGCTGAAGGAACTAAATGGAATGACAGTGATATCTAACCGCATATTTGAGACGATCATCTGTGATAAACTGATCCAGGAGAAGACGACGAGCAGGATCTACCAGGCAGCCGATCTGGAAAAGTATCAGATGAAAACCGCATCAGGGCTGAACATGGATGAGATTATAGATCGCTTTGCCGCGCATTATAAAAGCATCTATGCGGACCGGACCTCTGATTTTCTGGAGAATGAGGGCAGGCTGATTTTTCTTACATTTCTGAAACCGATCATCAATGGAAGCGGGAATTACTACATGGAGCCGGAGCTTTTTGATAAGACCAGAACGGATATCGTTGTAGATTATCAGGGACGACAATATATTATCGAGGCCAAGATCTGGCATGGGGAGAGCTATGAGCAGACAGGCAGGGAACAGCTTTGCGGTTATCTGAAACGGTATAACCAGCCTGTCGGCTGGCTGCTCAGCTTCTGCTTTAATGCGAAGAAGGAAAAACTGACCGGGACACGGACGATTGAAATGGATGGGAAAATGATCCGGGAGACGGTAGTGTGATGAAAACAGAAAAAAATTCATGGGTCAGGGTACCAAAAGCCATGGATCTTCGGGGAAATTTGAGAAATTCCCTGTAAACAACCCTGCAAAAAGTTCGGCTGTTTCAAAACCTTATTGAGCGACCGGCCTTTTTCGATGAAACAGGTGGCCGGGGGGAATACCAGGAGCCATATAATGAGATGATGAGGAGCAGACCCGATGAAAAAATGCAGAATTACGGTCATGAGGATTGCATGCTACAAGGATCTCATGGAAGCATATGAGAACCCGATTCCGAACGCCTGTGATATGGTGGAAGGACAGGTTTTTGTCGCGAATGGCTGGCAAAAACCGGAGGGATTTTGCGACAGCGCGTGGGAAAGCATTTCTCCATTTGTAATGACGCTCTCTTATGGTGGTGAGGATATATACAGCGGATGGATGAAGAATAAAAAATCTGCGTTGATCTCCTGCAATGACGGATTTCGGCCGGTCAGTTTTTTGATTGAAGCACTGGATGAAGATATCGGGTAGACTTTCCTGAAAAATGTGTTATGATGGCATCAAATCAATGCTTTAGCTGTTTATATGAAGGATAGTCCTGGAATAGATCATAATAGCAACAGGGGAGGCGCAATATTATGAGAAACGATTCAGATATAAAAGCGTACCGTCAGCTTGCCCGGCAGCTGGAGGGCCTGTTTGAGGGTGAGACTGATTTGATCGCCAACCTTGCGAATGCAAGCGCGCTGCTTAATGAGGCTTTGGAAGATATCAACTGGGTCGGGTTTTATTTCCTGAAAGAAAAAATAAATAAACAGGTTACACTTGCAGCGCAGGGGGCTGATGAGACTTTGCCGGCAAACAATTCATCGGCGGGGAAAGAGCTTGTCCTCGGCCCATTTCAGGGACGGGCTGCCTGTGTGCGGATTCCCATTGGAAAGGGTGTCTGCGGCACAGCGGTGCAGCAGGATCAGGTACAGCGCGTGATGGATGTGCATCAGTTTCCGGGGCATATTGCCTGCGATTGTGCGTCCCGATCAGAGATCGTGCTTCCGCTTCACGCGAATGGGCAGATTGCAGGAGTGCTTGATATCGACAGTCCTCTGGTAGGGCGCTTTACAGAGGAAGATCAGGAAGGTCTGTTGCTGTGCGCGGCAGTAATTGAGAAGATGTTATGCGCAGCTGCTGCGTTGAAAATGCCATGTGTAGTTGCAAATGAGCATACATAATGTATAATACAATTTGATAAATGCTGCGAGAGTCTGAATCTCTGGAAAAGCCATGCCGGCCCAATAAAATGCAGGAAGGCCTGGCAGTGTGGTGGAAAATGTGAGCAGGGAGGTATGCGCAGATGGGATATTTCTTAAACAGCAGGGATAGCTTTATCCTGTATCAAAGTGAAACAACGATGCCCTATTTTATCGACAAATCGCTAATGCTGGGAGATTTGATTCCTTTTGTAGAGCAGGGGAATCAGAGCCTTTGCATCACAAGACCCCGGCGTTTTGGAAAATCGGTAATTGCCGCCATGATTGGCGCGTATTTTAGCAAAGGACAGGACGGGGGAACTGTTTTTGACTCGCTTAAGATAGCGGACAATCCTAAATATCGGGATCATTTAAACCAGCACGATGTTATTTATATCGATTTCAGCAAGTGCGATGATGACTGCAGCAATTATCGGGACTATATTACAAATATAAAAGATCTTTTGCGCGAGGATCTACATGAAGCCTGGCCGGAAGTGCGGTTCCGCGAAAAGGGGACTCCTTATGAGGATATGAAACGAATTTTTGAGAAGACCGGGACACGGTTTGTTCTGGTTTTTGATGAATGGGATTTCATATTTCAGAGAGATTTTTTTACGGAAAAAGATCGAAAAAGTTATGTCAGTTTTCTGGCAAACATGACCAAGGGGGCAGCCTGCGTTTCATTTACCTATATGACGGGAGTTTTGCCAATATATGTCCTGCATCGCCCTTTGATGCAGGACGTAGGCCTCGCCTCGCACGACAGTGCGACTATAAATGGCGAGGCTTTCCCGAACAAATATTCTCAGAGCGCGACTCTTAATAATTTTATGGAATATACCATGGCTACACAGCCGATGTACAACGAATACTTCGGATTTACAGAAGAAGAAGTGGACGATCTTTACGAAAGATACTGCAGTTTTCAGGCTAAGCCGGTTATTACAAGAGAGGAATTGAGCTATTGGTATGACGGTTATCATACAGCTGCCGGAACGAGAATGTACAATCCGCGGTCTGTCGTATATGCCTTGACAAATAATCACCTGTCGAGCTATTGGACCGGCTCGGGGCAATATTCGGAGATTTCAACGTACATTGCGGGCGATACTGGCAAAATTGACGGACTGAAGGACGATGTGATTATGCTGGCTGCCGGGGAATCTGTTCCAGCAAAAGTAGAGGAGTATGCTGCCACAGCGATGAATTTAAATACAAAAGAAGAAGTGTTTTCCGCAATGGTTGTGTATGGTTTCCTGAATTATGAAGAAGGCTGTGTGCAGATACCGAACAAGGAGCTGATGGATGAATTTGAGAAAACAATTCGGAGAGAGGCTTTTGAGATTTAAAGGAAAGCTGGGCGAGAAACCAAAAACCTGCGGGCGAATTCTGGCGGTTGGGATTGGATACCAGAAGAAAAATAAAAAGCATCAATGCAGAATAGAAATATTATAGTTTCGTAAAAGCTCATGATGTCACACACAATGAACCTCTGTGGCCCTCTCGATGAGAATCAATGGGTAATACACCGCTTAAGGAAGGAACTTCACGATTTGTCGGTTTTTTAAACAGCCTGGTCGGTTTCGTGAATTGGAAAATGGAATGTTCTCATTTATAATTATCCTATCAAAAACAAAATAACATGTATGAAGGGAGAAAGAAATGAGAAGAAAAATAATAACGCTGACGCTGGCAGTTGCTATGTCGATGAGCCTTTCCGGAGGGCTTTCCGCGCAGGCAGAGGAAGCAAACATGACGGTATTCTGGTGGGGAAATCAGGTACGAAACGAAAGGACACAGGAAATTCTGGATATGTTTGCCCAGGAGAATCCGGGAGTTACTTTTGATGGACAGTTTGCGGATGGGACAGATTACTGGACGAGATTGGCAACCTTGTCTGCCGGCGGAAGTATTCCGGACGTGATCCAGATGGATTATCTGTATATTGAGCAGTATGCGGCCAATGATCTGCTGCTGGATCTAACCCCTTACATTGAAGACGGAACAATTGATGTCAGCAATGTCTCGGATACGATCCTGAGTACTGGTGAAATCGATGGAAAGATATATGGTCTTTGCAATGGAATCAATTCCCCGGCTTTAATGTACAATAAAACTTTACTGGATGAGGCAGGAATTGAAGTGCCGGACTATATGACACTGGATCAGTTTAAAGATATCTGCAGAGAGGTTTATGAGAAAACCGGCTACAAAACGAGTCTTACACTTGGAAGCAGCACGTCGACGGCATATTTAGAATACCTTCTGAGAAGTCATGGTCTGCAGCTTTACGGAGATGGTGCGTTTGGCGTGAACGGCGCGGAAGACTTTGAGGAATTTTTCGAGCTGCTGGAGATCGGTATCACGGAAGGCTGGCATGTGGATCCAAGCGTATATGTGGAACGTCAGGCTGCCAGTGTAGAACAGGATTGCCTTGTTTATGGCAGTTCGCCGGAGACCATGTCCTGGTGCGCATTTTATGCTTCCAATCAGCTTGTAGCGATGCAGAATGCGGCACCAGAGGGGATCGAAATCGGAATTACTACATGGCCGACGGATGATCCGGAGGCATCCAATTACCTGAAACCAAGCCAGTTTTTCTGTATCAGCGCAGATACGGAATATCCAGAGATTGCAGCGCAGCTTTTGAATTATATTACGAATTCGGTAGAATGCAATAATGTACTGCTTGGAGAGAGAGGAGTGCCGATTTCTTCCGTAGTTGCAGAGTCTATTTCGGATAATCTTTCGGAAAAAGAGCAGGAGGTTGTGACATATATCAACGATGTGATAACACCTATGTGTTCTACAATTAATCCGCCCTCACCGGAAAATGCCAGCGAAGTGATCAGCCTGATTGATGGACTGACGGAAAAGGTTTTATATCAGGAGATTACTCCGAAGGAAGCAGCTGAACAGTTATATGAAGAAGGAAACGCGATTCTCGCTTCCTGATCGGATAAGAGGATTAAGAGCGCTGTGATTTTTTCACAGCGCTTTCCGAATTTTCAAAAGTATTTCAGGCTTTTGTTTTGATATGGGACGAACGGAATAAAAGAAAAATACGGATTGCTGCCATTTGAAGAAAACAATTGTCAGAAGGTATCTGAAGCAAGGACAGAAAGTATAAAGAGCGATCATGAAAAGAAAATTAGATAACATGCCATTAAAACAAAAAATGCTTTCAATCCTGTTTGTGGGAATTTTTGTGACAGCATTCACTGCCCTTATAGTGGTGCTGGCTGTTTCTGCTCTATACCGCGATATGCTTTTTCAGGAGATCTCATATTCCCTTTCCTGCTCCGCAAAGGAAATTTCTGCTTATCTGCAGGATATGGAGGGACTGTCCATGATGCTCTTGTCCGATGACAGCATACAAGAAGACCTGACGGAAATACAAGAAGCACCTGATTCCCTGAAAGCCTCTAATGCAGTACAAAGCCTCCGATCAAGTATCGGCGGGTATTATCAGACGTATTCAGATAATATTTTGCAATATATTACGTTATATGCTCAGTCATCTACGGCCTATACCAATATACTGCGTGCGGATGAGACGCCAGTGAAAATACAGGAGGAAATGATCACATTGGCTGGACTGGAAAAAGGGAAACCACTCTGGATTACAGATTATCTAGATACCTATGGATTGTTTCTGGTGAGAAGTATACGAAAGATAAAAAATGCGTCCCTGGATCAATTGGGGACAATTTTGCTGAATATTGATGTGGGAGAGCTTATTGCTTCTGCTACGGAATTTGAGTCACGGTATGAGGAAACAGCTTATATTCTGTCAAAAGATGGAGAGGCTATTTATCATACGTCGAATTTGTCAGAAGATACCGCAGAAGGGCTGATTGCGGAAAATGTGACGGAATATGTTGTGTATCGGGGAGAAAACGGAAGGTATTTTGTGGTGCATGGCAGCCTTCCGGACTATGGATGGGATTATTATTGCATGATATCCTATGATGCACTTGCAAACCGTATTCAGAGAATTTTTCAGGTATGTCTGGCAGTGATAGCGTTGGTTGTACTGTTGATGACTTTCTGCTCCCAAAAACTGATGGGGCAGGTATTGATTCATATTAGTACTCTGACAGATAAAATGAAGCAATTTCAAAGGGACAACACTAAAATGCCGCAGGCAGGCTGCGATTATACGAACAGAGAAGATGAACTTGGTCTGATGCATCGTCAATTTGATGAGATGTGTCAGACGATTATCCGGCTGATTCAGGAAAACTATGTGAATGAAATCTTGAAAAAGGAGACACGCCTGAAAATGTTGGAGGATCAGATCAACCCACATTTTCTGTATAATACGTTAGGTTCTGTTAAATGGCGCGCGCAGGCGATTGGAGAGGAAGATATTGTTTGCATGGTGGATGCGCTGAGTACTCTGCTCAGGTTTTCTCTTAATAGTGATGAAGGACATTTTACACTGGGGGATGAGATGGAAATAGTTTCTTCTTATCTGACGATACAAAAAATGAGGTATGAAGAACGCCTGACGATAGAAAATCGTATTGAGCCAGATTATTATGTAATTCGGATTCCCAAGCTGTCGGTTCAGCCTCTTGTAGAAAATGCGGTAGCATATGGTGTCGAGTCAGAGATTGATGGTGCGGAAATTATTCTGGATGCTGTTGTTTTGGAAGGAATTCTGCATATATATGTGAAAAACACGGGATCTGAAATGGAAGAAAATCTGATGGATAAGCTAAAAAATGGAGAACGGTCTCCTCATGGGCATGGAATAGGGATTGCGAATATAGATAGTCGGATAAAAATGCAATATGGCGATCATTTTGGGATCCTTTTGTATCAGGATGACGATTACGCGACGGCAGAGCTGGTTATCCCTGCGGAACAGGAGTGTAGAAATGTTAAAACTGATGATAGCGGACGATGAACGTGTGATCAGAGAAACGATATCCAGGCTGGTAGACTGGAAGGCATTGGGAATCGAGCTTGTAGGAATCTGCCGGGATGGTGCGGAGGCGTATCATAAGTTCCTGGATACGGCGCCGGACATTGTAATGACAGATATTCGCATGCCGGGAATTTCCGGCCTTGAGCTTGTGCAAAAGATTGCCGAGATGGATCCAGGAACTCAATGTATTATACTGTCGGGATACGGAGAATTTGAGTATGCAAGGAAGGCTATGAAATATGGGGTGCGTCATTATCTGTTGAAACCTTGTGATGAAAAACAAATCGTGGATACTATAAATCAGGTAGCAGAGGATGTGAGGAAAGCCCGGCAGCATCTTACGGAAAAAGATGAGCAGATCGCGCTTCGGGAGAGAATTTGTCAGGATGCGATGTATCACTTGCTGCGGGAAGGAATTCTTATGGAAACGGAATCCCTTCAGACGGACGAGAAGGAGTGGCTGAAAAATCGAGGAGTCCTATGGACGGTATTTTGATTTTCATTATCAGCCATGGCGTTTGTATTACCTGTATTTTCTGGAACAGAGATATCTGGACGATTTTTTGACTCAAATGCGTATAGCGGCGGAGGAAAATGAACTAAACGGTTTATATGGAATGTATGTGAAAAATACGCTGCTGCTTTACAGCAAGAATGATTTATGGAGCTTTGAAATACGAGCCTGTGTAGAGAACTATCAGGGAATCAGGCTGGAGACTTGTGAACATGAAAGCCTTAAAGAACTGTTGGAGACAGTCTGGCGAAAGACAAGAAGATATGATACTGTATATGCCATTTATCATTTTCGGACACTTATGATAACGAATAACCAGAATATATCCCGATATGTCCATGCTCTTTTTCAACAGTTTCGTGAAGCCGGGCAGGAAGATATCGAAAAGCTGTTTTCAGAGCTATATACAGTTGTTGAACAGATATCTCAGATTGAATTTATGAGATGGCTGGCTGGAAATATAGCTGTTCAGTTTTCTATGCTGAATATTTTTTCGGGCATTGAAGCGGCAGAGTTCATGATGAATATCGAGAAAGAGGAAACAGTAGAGGGCATTCAGGAGCGCCTGACGAAATTGATTGAGAAAGCAAGACAATCTATAGAACAATCCAGACGGAGCTATGGAAGTATCGCCCGGACTGTGACGGAGTATGTTGGAAAGCATCTTTCTGATCAGAACATGACTTTAAAAGATATTGCGGAGAACCATCTGTTTATGAATGTGGATTACGTAAGCAGACAATTCCAGAAAGAGACGGGAGAAAGATTTTCACAGTATCTGACGGAACAGCGGATACAGAAAGCGAAGGCTCTTCTTAGTGAAAAAAATGTGAAGGTTCAGTATGTGGCGGAAATGGTGGGATGCGGAGGCAATCCTCAGTATTTCAGCCAGATTTTTAAGAAAGCTACAGGGATGCCTCCCAGCAGATGGATGCAGATTATGCAGGAAAAAAACTAAATCGGTTTTTTGAACAGAATAGTCGGTTTTTCCGGATTGGAAAGCCGGCTGTTTTATTTATAATAGACAGCAGGAATGATCTTTTGTTCGATCAAGCGGGAATATATACGAGGAGGAAAAGAATGATCAGGAAATTTTTTTTAAAGGAAAGTACAGCAGGGGTTATTTTTTCTATGCCGTTTATGGTTGGCTTTCTGGCTTTTATGTTTGTGCCAATGATGATTTCCCTCTATTATGCCTTTTGCGATTTTAATATTTTGTCAGATCCGGTATTCAGCGGACTGAAAAATTTTAAAACAATGGCAGGAGATGATAAATTCTGGAAATCTCTTAATGTAACCATGTTTTATACAATTGTTTCTGTCCCGCTTAAGCTTGCGTTTGCGCTTGCAGTGGCAATGATTTTGATGAAAAGTACAAAAGCGACGGGGATTTATCGTGCCATGTATTATTTACCATCCATTATTGGAGGATCGGTGGCTGTATCTATTTTATGGAAAAGAATTTTTGCTACGGATGGATTGCTGAACAGTATTCTGAAAGGACTTGGATTTCAGACGACAATCATGTGGCTGGGTAACAAAAATCTGGCAATCTGGACGTTAATCCTTTTAACGGTATGGCAGTTTGGCTCATCAATGCTGATTTTTCTTGCTTCATTGAAGCAGATCCCGCGAAGCCTCTATGAGGCATCTACTGTAGATGGAGCCGGAGGTTGCAGACAGTTTATATCGGTTACATTGCCATTGCTTTCGCCGACAATTTTCTTTAATCTGGTTATGCAGATGATTAATGGTCTGCTGGCTTTTACGCAGTGCTATATCATCACAAAAGGAGCACCGTTGGACTCAACGCTCTTTTACATGGTTTATATGTATCAGCAGTCATTTGAGTTTTACAATACCGGATATGGCGCGGCTATGGCATGGGTTATGCTTTTGCTGGTAGCGGTCGTGACTGCAATTTTATTTGCAACAAGGAAATTTTGGGTATATGATGGAGGATATTGAGATGAAAAGGAAACGGAAGGTATATACCTGTATATATCATATACTGGTGTGCGGATTTGGCTTTGTGATGATTTACCCTCTGCTTTGGATGGTGATGAGTTCTTTTAAGGAGTCTTCTACGATTTTTACGACAGCAGGCAACCTGATTCCGGAAAAATTTGTCCTGGCTAATTATGTAAATGGATGGAAAGGTTTTGCTAAGATTTCTTTTGGAACATTTTTTAAAAACTCGTTGTTTCTGTCAATCGCCGCGACGGTCGGCACGATTGTGTCGTCTTCTATGGTTTCCTTTGGCTTGGCCAGGTGCCGTTATCGGGGGCGCAGAGCACTTTTTGGTATCGTGCTGCTTTCTATGATGCTTCCGGCTCAGGTATTGATGATCCCACAATACATCTGGTATCAGCGACTTGGATGGGTTGGCACTTATTTGCCGCTGATCGTACCGTATTGCTTCGCAATTCAGGGATTTTTTGTTTATCTGATGTACAATTTCATAGAGGGAATTCCCAGAGAACTGGATGAAGCAGCCAAAATAGATGGATGCTCTTATTACGGCATTTACAGATGGGTAGCACTTCCGCTGATGAAACCGGCTTTGGTAACAGGATGCATTTTTTCCTTTATGTGGAGGTGGGATGACTTCCTTTCTGCGCTGTTGTATGTGAATAAATCTGAAAAATATCCGGTATCTCTTGCGCTGAAGCTGTTCTCGGATCCGGGATCTGGTTCCGATTACGGTGCAATGTTTGCCATGGCTACTCTGTCAATTATTCCGGCGGTACTTATTTTCCTGTTTTTCCAGAAATATCTGGTGGAAGGTATTTCTACGTCTGGATTGAAAGGTTAAGAAGAGGAAGTCCTGATTCCCTTTTGTCAGGACAAGATTTAAGAGATGAGGAGGGATTAGTGCAATGAGAGGCTTTCAGAGGCATAAAATCAGAAAAATAAAAGAGCTGAGCGGGCGTCTTTGGGATTTTACTGCTCTTGAGAATGAAAAAGAAGGGGAAGACTCACTGGACCCTGAAAAGGGAGAAATTCTGGAGCAGGATCCGAAAAAAAACAGAACAGAAAAGATATTTGTGCCGGGTTGTGTGGAGAACTGTCCGGGACATGAAAACTATCGGGGGAAATCTTCGTGGCGGACACAATTTGAAGCGCAGGGAAACGTGAGGATTGTCTGTGAAGGCGTCAGCCATTTCGGGGAGATTTTTGTAGATGGAAAAAAGCTGGCAGAGCACTATGGTTCCTACACGGCATTTTCCGGATGTGCAGCGGATCTGAAGCCAGGAGTACATTTGCTGGAAATCATCGCAGACAATTCTTTTGCGGAGGAGTATTCTCTGGATTTCCCAAATGATTATTATTCGTATGGAGGAGTGACAAGAGATGTAATGCTGGAGGAAGTGCCGCCTCTTTTTCTATCCTGTATTCATGTGACCCCTCTGACCAAAACGAAGGATGGCTGGCGGACCCGCATTGAGGCTTTTTGCAGGAATCTGTCCGGAGAGAGCCAGTTTACAGATCTGCGGGGCGAAATCGCGGGTACCGTATTTTCTATGCAGCATATTCTGATCCCTGCAGCGGCAGCTGATCTGGGTGCTGACAGTTCTGATCCCTGTGCGGACAGTCTGATTTATTCTGAAGAGCTTACTATCGCAAACGTAGAAACATGGTCGCTGGAAAATCCGGTATTGTATAAAGTATCGGTGGAGTTGGTAAAGAATGGAGAGGTTTTTGATGATCTCATAGAGCGAATCGGATTTCGAACGGTTCGCGTAGACGGGAACCATATTTTACTGAACGGAAAAGCACTTCGGATCAAAGGCTTCTGCCGTCACGAGGATCATCCGCAGTATGGCTGTGCTCTTCCTGAATCCGCGATGGCCGCTGATTTGCAGCTGATTCGGGATATGGGGGGCAATTCCGTGCGGACGGTTCATTATCCCAACGATGAAGCATTTCTGGATATGTGTGATGAGATGGGGATTCTCGTATGGGAGGAAAATCATGCCAGAGGCATGAGCGAGGAGCAGATGCGAAATCCACTGTTTGAAGCACAGTGTGAGGCGGTCATTCGGGAAATGATCTGGGCACATTATAATCATCCATCCATATATGTGTGGGGCGTTTTAAATGAATGCAGCAGTGACACGGAATATGGGAGAAGCTGTTATAATGCTCAGCTTTCTCTGATACGAAAACTGGATAAAAGCCGCCCCTGCACCTACGCCTCCTGTAAATTTCAGACGGATATTTGTCAGGATCTTCCGGATATCTGTTCGTGGAATATGTATCCATACTGGTACGAACAGGATACGGCAGCGGAACGCTTAAATGAGCTACGTACCTGGCTTAATCCATTGCAGAACCCCCTGCTGGTTTCAGAGATTGGTGCCGGAGCTATATACGGCTTCCGAAGCCGCGGACATGAAATCTGGAGCGAGGAGCTTCAGGCAGACATTTTGCGGAAACAGCTGCGCGAAACAGCGGAATTTGAAACCTGTTCTGGAAGCTACATCTGGCAGTTCGCGGATGTAAAGGTCAGCCGTGAATGGGCGCTTCGTCGTCCAAAAAGCAGAAATAACAAGGGAATTGTGGACGAATATCGCAGACCTAAGATGGCTTATGAGGTTGTAAAGGAAATTTACAGCGGGCTGGGAAATTATCGCGAAGGCTGACGACGATCGGTTTGCAAAGTGTAATTCAAATATAAAACTGTTGCCTAAAACAGTGCGGAAAGATTGGTCTATAGGTTCACGGTGCAGATATCGTGAACCTTTTTGGCGAAAATCCGGTTGACCCGGATAAAATCAGAAGGTATACTGGCGCTAACATTGTTGTTAAACTATGTTAGCGTACTTTAATTGAATGCGGATAGAAATTAAGAACTTAAACAAAAAGGGAAAAACGGAATGAAAGATTATAATAAAATCCGAGTCGGAATCCTCGGCATGGGCGGTATGGGCTGCAAGTATGCGCGGCTGATGATGGAAGGCAAGGTCCCCGGTATGGAGCTTGCGGCAGTCACGAGAATCTGCCGGGATCAGAGAGAGGAAATGCTAAGCCTTCTGCCCCCAAATGTGCAGGTTTTTAACAGCGCGGAAGAGCTGCTGGCCTGTGACAATATGGACGCGGTAGTGGTCTGCCTGCCGCATGATCTGCACGAAGAGGTGGTGACCCGGGCGCTGGATCGGGGACTTCATGTCCTCTGTGAAAAGCCGTTGGGGTTGTCCGCCGCGCAGGCAGAACGAATGCGGGCGAAGGCGGCGGAAAAAGGAAAGCTTCTGGCAGTCATCCTTCAGCAGAGGACTCTGCCGGTATGGCGGTGGCTGCATGAGGTAGCTGCGAATCAGACCTATGGAGCGCTTAAACGTGTAAATTACCTCCTGACAGGCTATTACCGCCCGGACTGCTATTATGTGAATGGAAAGTGGCGCTCCAGCTGGGAGCGGGGAGGCGGCGGGCTTTTGTTTAACCAGTGCGTTCATGGCCTGGATATGCTGCAATGGATCTGTGGGATGCCCAGCCGAGTGCAGGCTTTTTGCCATGAGGGAAAATGGCACGACATCGAGGTCGAGGACGATGTGACCGCTTATTTAGAATTTCCGGGCGGAGCGACAGGGATTTTTGTGGCCTCTACCGGGGAGGCGCCCGGGCGGAGACGCTTTGAGATCAGCCTGGAAAAAGCACAGATCCTGGTGGAAAACGGGCAGGTACAGATTTTTGAACTGACGGAGGATGAGAAGGAATTTCGAAAAAACTCCGCAGACGCTTTCGGATGCCCGAAAGGCGAATGGCGGACGAAACCAATGCCGGAAGAAAAGGAGCTTTATGCTGCGGTGCTGAATAATTTTGCGGAGGCCATTCTGGAGGGAAAACCTTTGATTGCGGATGGAAAGGACGGACTGGGAAGTATCCTGCTCGCGGAAGGAATGTATTTGTCCTCCTGGCAGCATCAGATGATCAGCCTGCCATTTGAGGAAAGTGATTATCAGAAGGCATTCGAAGCGCATATCAACCGGTGACAAACGACAGAATCAGAGATATCACGAGTATAATACCAAAGACAATTGCTGCATTATACAGGAGCATTCCTATGATGCGTACCGGCCATTTCGCACTCCTGGAGAGCGGAAGGCGGGCCTGAATGCCGAGGTAATTGCAGGTAAAAAAGATCACGCCGAAACCGGCAAGACCGAAAGCAGCCTGGTTTAAAATTACTTCAAACCGGGAGTCAGTATCCACCTGTAACGTGATGGTACAATCAATCAAAAGAAAATAGACAATGACCGCGGCTGTCATATGAAGCGCGGAGCCGCTGCGAAAGCCAGGCGGAAGAAAGCGCCGCCAGTTTTTTGGGGTATGTGCGGAGCTGGTCTGCCGGTGGGCATCTTCAGCATGCGTGGATTTGTCGTGCTGCGGCTCGACATTGGCGTATTCTGGAGTGGACGGTTGCCAATTATCATTGATATGCGCGGAATCAGGCTGCCGGTGGTCGGCATCTATATGTGCAGAATTGTACCTTGTCTCCTCATTTTCACCTTTTTCCGCCGGCATCGATTTTTGCCCGGCAGCCTGCCAGGCAGGAACGGAATTATTTTGCAACGCATGGATCAGCGCCTCTGCGCTGGCATAACGATTTTTCGGATCAATCTGCGTACAGGTGGCGATGATTTCGGATAAGCTTCCTTCCGCCATCTGCTCGGCAGGAAGCTTTCCGGTCAGCAGAACATTCATCAGGACGCCGATGGCGTAGAGGTCGGTCTGGACGCTGGAAGCGGCAAACCCGTACTGCTCCGGAGCCGCAAAGCCGCGCGTCCCGAGCAGCACGGTGTCGCGGCCCTGCTCATCGGAGGCTGCGAATTTGGCTGCATTAAAATCCAGAAGCTTCACCTGTCCATCCGGGGTCAGGAGGACATTGGACGGTTTGATATCGCGGTGAATGATAGCGGGCTCAGACTGATGAAGGGAACGCACAATGGAAGTAAGTTCCAGCGCAATCGAAATGACCTGTGCTTCCAGGAAAATACCCCGCGTATCCAGAAGCTCCTGCAGCGAATCACCCGGCAGATATTCCTCAATCACGGTCAGAACGGCCTTGTCTGCATCTTCTATAGCTGCGTAGATTTTCGGCGTGCCGGGGATGGGATGCTCCTGCAGGGCGCGAAAAATCTCAGCGTTATAGACAGTCAGGCATTTTTTGACATAAAATTTCCCGCTCCGGTCATCCTGCACCAGAGAAATCCCGTGCTCCGCCCGGATATCGGCTACTGGACGGTAATAAGATAAAATTGCCTGTTCTTCGAGAGTCATTTTCTGCCCTTTCTATCCGAACCGGACGGGAATATACAGGAGAGTCCTTTACAATTACGGCACCTATGCACGCCAGTACGAACATATACTATCATTCAGTATACCACAGACAAAAGAAAATGGTGAGAGAAAATGTACAGAGATTCTACGACAGATCTGGAAACGGCACTGGGAAAAACACGCCCGGACGAGATGGAGACCTGGCTGAAAGCGCATCAGCAGAGCCTTGCCGACGAGGCTCATCCTTTTGCGGCTTATATGCGTGAACTGTTTAAGCAGAAAGCCATCACACAGCAGGAGGTTTTTCTCAAAGCAGACATTCCTGAGCGCTACGGCTACCGCCTGATCGCGCAGGCGAAAAAAACAGCTCAGCGGGATATCGTCCTTCGCATTTGTTTCGCGGCAGGCTTTACGCTCAAAGAAGCGCAGCGGGCCCTGAAATTATATGGAATGTCAGAGCTTTATGCCAGAATCCCGAGAGACGCGGCGTTGATTGTGGCGTTTAACAATGGAATCCATGAGGTGGAAGAAGTCAATGAGATGCTTGTTTCTAACGGACTGGATCCGTTAAAGCCCTGCGGCAGCCAGGAATGATGTTTTTCGTGCGCGGATTATCTGGTCCACTCTTTGATTTTAGCAATAGCAGTAGTGTATATTTTGTCACTCATTTTACAAAAACCGCCCTTTTTGGTGTCAACGAGGTCTGGTAAAATCTGTTAAAATAAGCGAAATGAGCAAATACTGCCGGGATCCTGCCGGAAAAACGCCTTTATAAAATCGGCCGGAAGCGTTCGGAGAGGAATGCATTCGCAAAGGGGAAGAGGCAGCTGCGCGTATGAAAAATCCAGCCTAGGGAGGAAAAGAAAGATGACGGTTATTGGGATACTGCTGATTATACTTGGCATTGCGGGAGTGGGTATGGGTTCTATTATGTTCGGCGATATTGGAATCGCGTGCATTGTAGGCGGCCTGGCAGCACTTTTATCGGGAATCGGCTTTATGAATGTCTCTGGAAAACTGAAAAAGCTGCAGAAAGAGCAAAAGTAAGAGCAGAGGCGTCCGGCTGATGAAGCGGCTGCAAACTCTGAAATGAAACTATGTCAGACAAGGGGAAATGGGAAAATGGAAAAGAAAATAAGAAATAAAATAAGAAACAAAACAGGGAATAAAACAGGAAGCAGAGCAGGAAAGAACCTTTTGTCACTGATACTGGCTGCAGTTTTGACAGTGGGAGCGATCCCCTGCAGTTTCCTGTCCGCAGAGGCCGAAGAGACAGAATTCGAAGAAATTACTGTGGTGGATAATGAAGAATGCACGATCCAGATTACCGGCCTGGATCCGGAGGACTGGCTTGGTTACACGGTGAACGCTTATTTCGAAAATAAATCGGAGGACGTTACCTATATGTTTGCTGTGGAGACAGCGGCTGTCAATGGCGTGATGAACGATCCATACTTTGCTACGGAGATTGCTGCTGGGAAAAAAGAGAATTCAGAGATTACGTTTTATTCGCTGGACGAAGAGGATATCGGAGAGTTTACGGATATCGAACTCTGGTTCCGTGTGTATGACAGCGACGACTGGA
>JAJQBS010000041.1:59053-72182 GCA_021203145.1 Lachnospiraceae bacterium
GGAGAGTTTACGGATATCGAACTCTGGTTCCGTGTGTATGACAGCGACGACTGGACGGCGGATGAAGTGGCGGAAGAAAGTGTTCATATTTATCCAAATGGCGAGGATAACGTGGTTCTGTTTGAAAGAGAAAGCCAGGAGTCGGATATCCTCGTGGTGGACAATGACGAGGTGACCATGATCATTACAGATTTTGAAACGGATGACATCTGGGGATATACAGCGAATCTGTTTCTCGTCAACAAAACAGAGGCAGACCTGATGATTTCTGTCGATGATGTATCTGTGAATGGATATATGCTGGATCCCTATTGGGCAACGGAGGTCTATGCAGGAAAATGCGCGTACAGCTCCATGTCCTGGAGTCTGGACGACCTTGAGACAAATGGGATCGAGGAAGTGACGGAGATTGAGTTTCTGCTCAGAGCGTACGACAGCGACGACTGGATGGCGGATGACTATGTAAACGAGACGGTCACCATTATACCGTGAGAGTCTGCTCAGGCAGGAGCTGATATTTTTCAGCTGCCGGGCATAATTCTCTTTGCCTGTTGACCGATATCAAACCAAAGCTGGCGCACAATAATTGAATAATTTAACATAGACTGATTACTGTGAAAAGTGGTCAGTCTTTATTTATGCACAGGGGCGCGTAAGGTGTTTTGTGGCTTACGCCACACGCGCCCCGCGCAGCGGATAGGGTGAGAGGACTCCCCCTATCCGATCGTACAGAGCCGGGCAGGGAATTATGCGGCTAAAGCCGCCTCTGGCTTATCTGTTGAATAATTTTTAATATTATTAACATTAAAACCATATTATTATAAAATATTAAAAATTAAAAAGGAAAACGTAGCATGATCATATATATAATCATGTATGATGAAGCGTTCAGGAGGGATGAATGAACAGCAGGAAAATAATTATCATGCCGCAGACGCAGGATATATTGGGAACTATGGGTGAGCAGATCAAGCTTGCGAGACTTCGGCGGAAACTTTCTGGAGAACTGGTTTCGGAGAGGGCGGGAATCAGCAGGGCGACATTATGGTCGATTGAGAAGGGGAGTCCCTCTGTGTCAATGGGGGCTTATGCTGCGGTTCTGCACGCCCTGAATAATATGGATAAGGATCTTTTACTGATTGCCAGAGATGATGAGCTTGGCAGAAAGCTGCAGGATCTGGAGCTTAAGACCGCAAAAAGGGCACCCAGGAGGAAGAAAGATGCCGGGGATGAAGAGTGAGAAAATAATATATGTGTATGCGGACTGGATGAGTACAGAACCACGGCTTATGGGGCGGTTATACGTTTCGGAGAGCAGAGGAAAAGAAATCTTTTCGTTTGAGTATGATGAAAGCTGGCTGAATAAGGATTGGGGGCTGTTTTTTGATCCCGATTTGTATTTATATGCGGGGCGTCAATATGCGCCGATGGATAAGAATCAGTTTGGAATTTTTTCGGATTCAAGTCCGGATCGGTGGGGACGAACCTTGATGAATCGGCGGGAAGCGATTCATGCAAGGAAGGAGAAGCGTAAACCGAGGAAACTGACAGAAAGCGATTATCTGCTAGGTGTATATGATGCAACGAGAATGGGGGCACTGCGGTTCTCTTTGGAAGAAAATGGCGTTTTCCTTTCCGATGATACTGAGCTGGCCGCACCGCCATGGACTACGCTTCGCGCTCTTGAAGCGGCATCGTTATCTTTTGAGGAAGGCGGGGCGGATAGCGATGAAGAGAAATGGCTGAAGCAGCTGGTTGCACCAGGTTCCTCATTAGGAGGCGCACGCCCAAAGGCTTCCGTAGAAGCGCCGGATGGGGCATTGTGGATTGCTAAATTCCCGTCCAGACAGGATGAGGAAAACGTGGAAGCATGGGAAATGGTAGTTCACGAGCTTGCAGCGGAGTGTGGAATAAATGTGCCGGAAGCAAAATTGGAATCTTTCCATGACAGAAGAGGAACTTTTCTGGTTAAGAGATTTGACCGCAATGGGAATCGGAGAATTCACTTTTCATCCGCTATGAATTTGCTGGGGCAGACCGATGGGACAGCTGATGGAGGATATCTGGATATTGCTTCCTTTATCCGTTCTTATGGGGCAAATCCCAGAGAAGATCTTGCCGAGCTGTGGAAGAGAGTGGTTTTTAGCATAGCTGTTTCGAATACGGATGATCATCTTCGTAATCATGGTTTCCTCCTCACTGATGGCGGATGGAGGCTTTCGCCCATATATGACGTTAATCCATCTATATATGGGAATTCGTTATCACTTACCATCAGCAGAGAAGATTCAACTATGGATTTTAAACTGGCAATTGATACAGCAAAGTATTACGACATTTCCAACGAAAAGGCTCGGTCACTTGTAAAGGAGATAAAGGCAGTTGTTTCGGAAAAATGGAAGACAATTGCAAAACAATGTGGGTTGGACAGAAGTGCGATCGTACGCATGGAGCCGGCGTTTTCTATGGATTATAAATGATGGAATAAGTGTGGCCTTATGGGTGTCATCAAGGACGCTGTTTCACATATCCAGAAAATCAGAAAATCATCAGTTGCGATCGGCAATTCTGGATTGCTTTCAGGGAAAACGACTGCTATAATGAAAACCGCGCAATGAGAACACGGTGTTTGTGAAAATATGTATAGTATCAGACTGTACGATAGATGATATTATTATGGAGATTATTCCGGACAAGGAGAGTACCGCCAATGGCTAATGGTGTGAATATCAAAAAATTGGAGGCTGACCTTTGGGAATCGGCTGATTTGCTGCGTTCCGGCTCAAAATTGACCTCAAATCAATATTGTATGCCGGTGCTTGGCCTCATCTTCCTTCGCTATGCTTACAGCCGCTTTAAGAAAGTCGAGGCGGAAATTCAGAAAAACCGGCCCACTCGTGGCGGCCGTGTGCTGCCGGTAGAGGCCAGCGATTTTGCAGAAAAAAGTGCGCTTTTTCTTCCGAAGGAAGCGAAGTATTTTTACCTGGTCAATCTACCAGCCAATATTCCGGCGCAGAATCTGACCAGCGTAGCCGGGCAGAAAATGAACAGTCTCGGTGAAGTGGTTAATAACGCGATGGATTTGGTAGAAGCCCAGAGTGAACAGCTTTCCGGCGTCTTGCCAAAGGACTATACTATATTTTCCGATGATCTGCTGGAGGAGCTTCTGCGGATTTTTAATAACGACGCTCTTGATGATGTGGAGGCGATGTCATCGGGCGCATTTACGAGTATTTTCTCAATAAATTTGCCAGGAACATCGCCTCAGATGATGGAGTGTTTTTTACCCCGAAACCGCTGGTCAAGATGATCGTCAATGTGCTGGAGCCAGCCTCCGGCGTACTGCTGGATCCAGCCTGCGGCAGCGGCGGGATGTTCGTGCAGACAGGAGATTTTGTATATCAGGCAGGCATGATTGCAAACAACGCCATGACTTTTTACGGGCAGGAAAAAGTGGAGTACAACTCGAAACTCTGCCTGATGAATATGGCGGTGCACGGCCTGACTGATGTGATCAAATCCGGGGATGAAGCCAACACCTTCTATCATGACGCTCATAATCTGGACGGGTGCTGCGACTATGTGATGGCAAATCCGCCATTCAATGTCGATAAAGTAAAGTCAGAATCGGCGCTTCCTGCCGGGCGGCTGCCCTTCGGCCTTCCGGGTGTAAACAAGGATAAAGAGGTCGGCAACGCCAATTATCTCTGGATTTCCTATTTCTACTCTTATCTGAATGAGCATGGGCGGGCCGGTTTTGTCATGGCCTCCTCTGCGACGGACTCCTCCGGCAAGGACAAAAACATCCGAGAAGCGTTGATCAAGACCGGCCATGTGGACGTTATGGTCAGCGTTGCCAATAATTTTTTCTACACGAAAAGCTTGCCATGTTCTCTCTGGTTTTTTGATAAAGGCAAGCCGGAAGATCTGTTGGATAAGGTGCTGTTCATTGATGCCCGGAATTATTACACGGTCGTGGACCGGACGCTGAACGAGTGGACGGACTGGCAGCTAAAAAATCTGAACGCCATTGTCTGGCTCTATCGTGGGGAAACCGATAAATATAAGTCGTTGCTGGCAGAATACCACACTGTCCTCGGCTCGGATGATGCTTTTACGGAAATCAGGGAAAGACTGGAAAAGGCTGTTCAGGAAAAGCGTGCCGAGACCAAAGAAGCTGTCAGTGCTGCGGCTAAACGGGAGAAGAAAGCGGTTCAGACCGCATATGACGAAGCGATTACCGCGCTGGAGGAACAGCTTACGATTGCAAAGGAAGCCTGCTGGCTTTACGAAAAATTTGGCGACGGAGTCTATCAGGATGTCCTGGGGCTTTGCAAAATCGCTGACCGGGCAACAATTATAGAAGAAAAAGGCTGTTCCCTGACGCCAGGAGCCTATGTGGGCCTTGCTCCTGTGGAGGACGACGGAGTGGACTTTCGTGAGCGCATGGCGGAGATCCAGGGGAATGGCCTTGTTTCTTCCCGGCAATTTGACATCAGCAGGATTGATTTTGATTTGCTGCGCAGGGAATTTGCCAGAGCAAAGAAAAAGAATCTGGTTATGAAGGATCTGGAAAATCTGATTGCCATGCGTCTGGAACAGATGATAGCGGTTAACCCGGGACGTATCAATTACTATGAACGATATCAGGAAATTATTAATCAGTACAATGCCGAGCAGGACAGGGCAACCATAGAAAAGACATTCATGGAATTGATGAATTTAGCTTCCAGTCTGGACAGAGAGCAGCAGCGTTATGTCCGGGAAGGATTTTCAAGCGATGAAGAGCTGTCTTTGTATGACCTGCTGTTTCAGGATAATCTGTCCAGGCAGGATATTAAGAAATTAAAAGAAGTAGCCGTTGACCTGCTGGCAAAGATCAAAGCTAAGATCGCCGAGTTGGATCATTGGATCGATAAGCAGGAAACAAAAGCCGCGGTGGATAACCTGATCCGGGATGTCCTCTGGGAAGAACTCCCGGAAAGCTATGATGAACTCCGAATCTCGGAATATCGAAGGAGGATCTACGAGTATGTTTATCTGCAATATAAGGAAGCTGCATAATAGCTGAATATTTTTACATAGTTCTAAATGAATGGCAGGAGGTAAATGAAAAATGAAGCTTGCAGTTGCGTTTCCGGGCATCGGCTATCATGTGGATAAACCGCTGCTCTATTATGGAAAAAGGGTTGCCGCGTCACACGGCTATGAGCTGAAGGATGTGCCGTATGGAAATTTTCCGCCCGGCGTCAAGGGTGATGTCCAAAAGATGGAGTCCTGCTTTTATCTGGCGCTGGAGCAGGCGGAGGAGATCTTGAAGGATGTAGACTTTTCCGCATATGAGGAGACTTTGTTTCTATCGAAAAGCGTCGGCACGGCGATCGCGTCCGCTTATGGGACAAAGCATGGGTTAAAGACGAAGAATGTCTATTTTACGCCGGTAGCGCAGTCGTTTCCGCTGATGGAGCAGCCCGGGATTGTCTTTCACGGCACGAAGGATGGATGGGTGGAGACAGAGATTGTGAAAGAGGAGTGCAAAAAAAGGGACTTGCCGCTTTTTATAATTGAAAATGCAAATCATTCTCTGGAGACAGGGGAGTGGGAGCGGGATCTGAGAAATCTGCTTGACGTGATGCGGGAAGTGGACCGGTATCTGGAAGAGAAAGAGGAAGAATGATGCGTAAGACCACCGGTCGGTAACCCGGGGAAATCTGCAGAGTGATACATAAGCAGAAAAAAGATTTTTAGTTTATACGGGGAGCAAACTTCGAATATGAAGACAAGTATGAAAACAAAAATGAAAACGAAAGCAAACAACACACAGCCGGCCAGCCGGCTGTTTTCCAACCATGACCTGCTGATTCTGATTCTTCCGTTGGTGCTGGAGCAGGCGCTCGCGATTACGGTCGGAATGGCGGATACCATGATGGTATCCAACGCGGGAGAGGCGGCTGTTTCCGGCGTGTCCCTGGTAGATATGTTTAATAACCTGGTGTTCGCGGTGCTTTCCGCGCTCTCGACCGGCGGCGCGGTCGTGACGTCGCAGTTTCTGGGGGCAAAAAAGCGTGAGAGCGCCTGCCACTCGGTCATGCAGCTGATCGTTTCGACGCTTTTGATTACGATCGTTCTTTCCATTTTGATTATTCTGGGGAGATGGCAGCTGATCCGTCTGTTTTTTGGCAGCATTGATGCGGATGTGTTTGCGGCGGCCGCGCTTTACATGGGTATTTCCGCGCTGTCTTATCCGTTTCTGGCGGTATATAACGCTTCGGCCGCGATTTTCCGTGTGATGAACAACGCGAAAATCACCTTGAAGGTATCCATTGTTATGAACCTGATCAACGTGGTCGGCAATGCCATCGGTATTTTCGTTTTGCATGCGGGAGTGGTCGGCGTTGCGGTGCCGTCCCTGATTTCCCGCGCGTTTGCGGCGACCGTCCTGTATGTTTTGCTGCACAATCCGAAGCTGGAGATCCATATTGATCCGGGAAGGTTCCGTTTTGACCCGAACCTGATCCGGCGCATTTATCTGATCGGTATCCCGAGCGGCATTGAAAACGGTATTTTTCAGCTGGGGCGTGTCGTGGTCGTCAGTATTATTTCGAACTTCGGCACGGTTCAGATCGCTGCGAACGGCGTGGCCAACAGTCTGGACGCCATGGGCGTGATCGGAGGGCAGGCTATGAACCTGGCCATGATTGCTGTGATCGGACGCTGCGTCGGGGCCGGTGACGAGGAGCAGATTCGCTATTATACCAGGAAACTGATCCTTTGTACCTATGGGCTGACGCTTCTGTTTTCCGGCTCTATTCTGCTGTTTCTGGATCCGATTCTGACCCTCTACGGACTGGGGGAAGAGACGACTGCCCTGGCGGCTCTGCTGGTGCGGATTCATGACGGCTTTGCGATCCTGTTCTGGCCGATGGCGTTTACCTTCCCGAACATGCTGCGCGCCTGTAACGATGTGAAATATACCATGGGCATCTCCATTTTTTCCATGTGCGTATTTCGGATCGGTATCAGCATCGTCCTTGGGCTGCAGATGGGTTACGGCGCGGTCGGTGTCTGGATCGGTATGGTAATCGACTGGGTGTTCCGGATTCTGTGTTTCACGATCCGCTATTTCCGGGGGACCTGGCGGCGGCTGGCGCTACTGTAGATTTTTCGTAACTGTTCAGGACAGGTCTTCGCACTTGCTCAGCTTTTTTTGCTGTTCGTAAGGTTGATTTACCTGCAAATATATGTATAATAACAATAGAAATGTGAGGACGAATCCAGGGTTTGATGTGCGGAAAGGAGCGTTTTATTCATGGCAGATAAATTAATGAAAAAGAAGCTCCCGATTGGGATTGATGATTTCTGTAAAATTCGGACAGAAGATTTTTTTTATGTTGATAAAACTGCAATGATCCGTGATTTGCTGAATGCGTGGGGGAAGGTAAACCTTTTTACCCGCCCGCGCCGTTTTGGAAAATCCATGAATATGAGTATGCTGAAAGCATTCCTGGAAATAGGATGTGACAGCGCTCTCTTTGAAGGACTTGAAATTTCCAGAGAGACACAGCTCTGTGAAAAATACATGGGGAAATTCCCGGTTATTTCGATCAGTTTAAAGAGTGTGGACGGCAGTGATTATGAGAGTGCAAGATCCGATTTGTGCTCTGAAATTGGCTGGGAAGCACTCAGGTTCAATTTTCTTTTAGAAAGCGAGCGTCTTACAGAAACGGAAAAGGGGATGTATAAGAAACTGGTGAATGTTGATCCAGAGCATCCGGATTATTTTAAAATGTCAGATGATGTCATAAAGGGAAGTTTAAGTGTGCTTTCCGGCTTTCTACAGAGGCATTTTGGGGAAAAGGCGATTATTTTAATTGATGAATATGATGTCCCGTTGGCAAAAGCGAGCGAAGGAAACTATTATACTCAGATGGTGAAGCTTATCCGGGGCATGTTTGATAAGGCGTTGAAGTCTAATAAGAGCCTTTATTTTGCCGTGCTGACGGGATGCCTTCGAGTGGCGAAAGAAAGTATTTTTACTGGTTTAAATAATCCGCAGATTTTTTCGATTTCCAATGTAGGGTTTGATGAATATTTTGGTTTTACAGATGCAGAAGTAAAGGGGCTTCTGGAATATTATGGCTTTATGGACAGATATGAAGCAGTCAGGAACTGGTATGACGGGTATCAATTTGGAGATACGGATGTATACTGCCCGTGGGATGTAATCAGTTATTGTGCGGAGCTTCGCCTGAACCCACATATAATGCCAAAAGCGTACTGGTCAAATACAAGTGGCAATGATGCAGTTCGCCGATTAATTGAAAAGTCAGGTAATGAGCAGACAAAGAGTGAAATTGAGGCATTGGTAGCGGGGGAAACTATTTCGAAAGAAATCCACGAAGATTTAACATATAATCAGATTTATGATACGATTGACAACATATGGAGCGTGTTGTTTGCAACGGGCTATTTGACGCTGCGCGGGGCAGCGGATGAAGATATTTATCAGCTCGCAATTCCAAACAGGGAGATCAGGAAGATTTTTACCAGGCAGATAACTGCGTACTTCAACAGCATGGTCAGGAAGAACAGCAAACGGTTTGAGGAATTCTGTGACGCGTTAAAGACCGGCGATGCGGAAAACACGGAAAAACTGCTTACATCCTACCTTTATGATTCGATTACGGTCAGGGATTTGTCTGTACAGAAAGATAAGAAAGAAATCCTCTACCATGGCCTCATGATCGGGATCCTTGCCAATGTAGATAACTGGAAAGCAAAAACGAATGCTGACAGCGGCGATGGATATTGTGATGTGAAGGTTGAGATCGCAAAGGAAAGCATCGGCATGATCATTGAGTTTAAGTATGCAGATCATGCGCGCCTCACCGATGGATGCAAAGACGCGATGGCCCAGATCGAAAGGATGGATTACACGCGCGAACTGAAGCTTCAGGGATATCATACCATTTACAAATACGGTATCGCCTGCTTTAAAAAGAAGTGCAAGGTTGTGTGTGAGAAAGAAAATTATGTCCTGGAGGAATTATAATATCTGAACTTCCCATCGGTTCTTGTTTTTTGATTGGCATTCCAGGCAAAGAAAATTAAAATGTCTCTGCCTGGAAGAATGGTCATTCCTGTCCTTATGATCATGCTGATTCGGTGGGGCAGTCTTCGGTTTCCGCAGTCTCTCTGGCCGTGCAATATTCTAACATTTTGTATAAGGTTTATTATGGTCTCGGAACCGGGGCGACAATGCTCTGCGCCCAATATTGGGGAAGCAGAAAATGGCTGAAAAACATTACGTGTGAAGGTGTGTGAACCTGCCGGTGCCTCGCTTGCGGGCGTCATTTCGGAAGAGTGTATTCCTGCGGTTGGCTTTTTGGCGGATTTTTGCCAGTGGTCAGAGGGAGTTCGCGAATATTGGATTATAGATTCTGAAAAAGTATCTTTGGCGATTATCTTTTGTTTTTTTGTTGACATTATGTGTAAAGAAAATTAAAATGACTCTGTCTGGATGATTCGTTTTTGCTGCTTTTTTGGACAGGCAGCACAGGATGGAAAATAATCTGCCGCTATGACATCGCGCGTTACTGTTCACACCCATGCCACGCACTCGCTGCGTGGCATGGGCGAAAACCTAAAGCATTCGGGCGTCCGGCCCATCGCGAAGCGATTTTAAATGGCCGGATGCCGTTACAGGTCACACCTGTAGAGGTAGAAATATCGTAAATTTGGCCAGGGTGTGACCTGTAACCATCACGCTGCAGGATGGATGACAGTTTGCATACAGTATCGGGGAAACAGGGGACGAATATGAATACATTTACAAACTCAGATATAAATACAGATACGGCTGCAGACAGGGCGGATCCGACAACCGCCGATGCCGTCCCGGCCGCAGCCGCAGGCGGAATTACGCCCTGGGTTCACAAGGTTCAGTATTATGAGACGGATCAGATGCAGGTCGTGCATCATTCCAATTTTATCCGCTGGTTTGAGGAGTGCAGGGTATATGCCCTGGACGAGATCGGATATGGCTATGACAAATTGGAGGCGGCCGGTATCATGAGCCCGGTACTGTCAATCGAAGCGAAAATCAAAATCAGCGTTCGTTTTGGAGAGACGGTAAAAATCAGCGCGGCAGTTGAAAAATTCGACGGCATCCGACTGACGCTCCGCTATGAGGTGCGGCGGGCGGGAGACGACGCACTCTGCTGCACAGGAACGACCAGTCATTGCTTCCTGGGACCGGACGGGCGGCTGATTTCTCTGAAACGCAAATATCCGGACGTATATGAAGCATTGTGTAAGTTCCCGACGGAGTTTGCCTGATGACTGACGTTTCTGTCTGAAAACAGAAAGGATTGGCTTATGACAATCAATGAATACCAGCAGCTGGCGATGACGACGCTGAATCCGGAGCTTGAGCGCAAGGACGTCCTGATCAACAGCGTGATGGGGCTGTGCGGGGAGTCCGGCGAGGCCATTGACATCGTGAAAAAGTGGCTTGCGCAGGGGCATGAGCTGGACAGGGCTCATCTGGCGGACGAGCTGGGTGACATAGCCTGGTATCTTGCGGAGGCGGCGACGGCGCTGGACATGCCGCTCGAAAAGATACTGCAGGCAAATATTGACAAGCTGAGGAAACGCTACCCTGATGGATTTGACGTACAGAAATCCATTGACAGGAAAGAATAGACACGATGCCGGAGACGAGCGGAATCTCCGGAAGAGAAGGCGCCGGCCATTTGATCCGCGCAAAAATGATACGATATGCGAGAGGAGAAGACCCCCATGGCGAATCAGGACACACTCAAAGAGATCCGCGAGGCGATTACGGCTGCAAACCGCGCCCTGGACAGCCTGGAAAACGCGCAGCATGAGCTGAAGGGCGCGAAAAACTGGGGCATTGTGGATTTGTTTGGCGGAGGGATGCTGACGACGCTGTTCAAGCATGGCCGTATGGATAAGGCGCAGCGTCAGATTGAGGACGCGAAATATTACCTGCAGATTTTGAAGAAAGAATTGCGTGATATTGACGTGCCGATGAATATCAATGTGGAGGTCGGTTCGTTTTTAAGCTTTGCGGATTTATTTTTTGACGGAATGGTTGCCGACTGGCTGGTTCAGTCGCGGATTAACGACGCGCTCCGTCAGGTGGAGGCCGCGAACGCCCGGGTACTGGAAATCCTGGGTAATCTGCAGCTGTGGGAGGATCAGCTGCTCAACGGATGATGCTTTTGAGAAATATAACAGAAGGGGGACGGATGCGCATGAGAGATGTCCTTACAAACTGCGGCCAGCGGTGGTGGTTCCGGGGAATCCGGATGTTTGCTCTTACATTTTTTCTGGCGTTTTGTTTCTGCGCGCCAGTCAGTGCCGCGGCGACATCCTCGGTAAAAACGCTCGCGGTCGGGAAGTCTTATACGGTCAGCGGCTATGCGAAAGTGAAATCCTCGAAAACGACGGTGGCGAAGGCGAAAAAGACATCCTCCGGTACATATAAAATCACTGCCATAAAGAAGGGACGTGCGACACTGATGCTTTATAACAGTAAGGGAAAAGTGACCGGAAAGGTCTACCTGCTTGTCACGAATTCGAAGTCCTTTCAGTACAATACGACAGCGATCTCTCTGATGGCCGGGAAGACGAAGAAAGTGAAGGCGACTGTCCAGAGCGGCTGTACCGTCAAGTATGTCACATCGGACAAAAGTGTTGCGACGGTAAATTCCAATGGAAAAATCAGGGCGGTCTCATCCGGCACGGCTACGATCTCGGCGAAGGTTTATTATAAGGGGAAGCGGGTGAAGACATTGAAGAAAAAGGTCACGGTGACGACGGATCTGTCTTCGAGTACGTTGAAGACACTGCTTCTGACCGGACTGGAGCCGGTGGGTTCTACCATGTACGTCTGGGGCGGCGGCTGGAATGAGGCGGATACCGGCGCCGGGACGGAGGCTGTGACAGTCGGCGTGAGCGCGCAGTGGGAAACGTTTTTCAAACAGCAGACCAGTAGCTACGATTACCGGACGACACGCTACCAGATTGCGAATGGGCTGGATTGCTCCGGTTATATCGGCTGGTGTATTTACAATATTTTAAATATATCGAATGGAAACGAGGGATATGTGATGAGCGCATCGCTTATGGCGCGTAATTTCGCCTCCCGGGGATGGGGTAGCTACAAATCCGCGTCCTCCGTGACAGATTATAAAGCAGGCGATATTATGAGCTCCAGCGGTCATGTCTGGATGGTCGTCGGGGCATGCTCTGACGGGAGCGTCGTGCTGCTTCATTCCAGTCCGCCCGGCGTACGTCTCTGCGGGACGCCGTCCTCCTCGGGAAACAGCTCCAGCCAGGCGGTAAAGCTTGCGACATACTATATGCAGACCTATTTTCCGGAATGGTATGAGAAGTATCCGGGCTGTACAGTCAGCAGCTCGTATCTGAACAGCTATGCGCAGATGCGCTGGGATACGACAGGAAGCTCCATTATGACGGATCCGGACGGCTATCTTGGCAAAAGCGCGTCCGCGATTTTAAAGGATCTGTTTGCGTCCAGGTAGCTTCTATGTAAAATAGGCCGTTCCATGCCTGTTTTGTGGTCTGCTGCGGCTTGTTGTTTTGCGGTTTTGCAAAAAAGTTGTTGACATTGCCTTTGGGCTGTGCTAAAGTAGCTAAGGTTATGAAAACAGGAAAGCAGAGTGTCCACTCTCACCCTGGCACGCAGGATTCGTGCGGCGGTTGATTCTGTTTCACGACGGATGGTGCCGTATTCCATCCAGATTTGAGACCGGATAGCGCCTGGCAGAGCGCCTGACGTCGTTTACCGCAATTGCAGTGACCAGTGGTTCATATGGAGATTTACCGATGCCGCAGACGGCCAGGTTCATGATACGCACTTTCAGGTGCAGATTGTGCTTTTTGGCTTGTGTTTTGTGGGGATGGTTTGTCAGTATATGCAGGTGGATGACTTTGTTATCCACCTTTTCTTTATCCTGTGATTTGATCGACAAAAGCCTGTTTTACCTTTTATCGGACAAATCATCCTATTGGGTTTATAGTCTTATCAGTGTGTGGAGGTGTACGAACATTAGCGAATTAATGATTAACGAACAGATCA
>JAJQBS010000095.1 GCA_021203145.1 Lachnospiraceae bacterium
TCATTTGCACCAGGCAAGGAATCGTGGTAAAAAATGTTCGTGAAACAACCCTGCCTTTTTTCCGCTTCTGCTTGCATTGCGCGGAAGTTAGTGGTAAATTGGATACATGCACACAGACGCTCACGGTTTCCGCTGCGGGTTTCTGTTATTGCCTGAGAACGGTGGTTTGGAAGCATGCATACAGGCGTTCACGGTTTCCGCCCACAAGACGCCTCAGGGCGCGGGCATGACTGCAGCACGCATTAGCACACATTCAATGCTATGTGGAAAAATGGTTGTCTGCGCGGCGTAAGCGTTCTAACTTGATTGTAAACGAGTAAATCCCGTTTACTACAATAACGATCGCATGATCGGATTTTATGGAGGAGAAACCTATGGATTTGTTTGAGACTTTAGTTGAAACACTGAAGAAAAGCCCGAAGAAAATTGTATTTACGGAAGGTACGGACGCGCGTATCCTTTCCGCCACGGATCGTCTGGTAAAAGGCGGCGGCTTCCTGCAGCCTGTCCTGGTGGGCAATGTAGATGAGGTCAAAGCAGCTGCCGAAAAAGGCGGTTTCTGCATTGACGGCGTCCAGATTCTCGATCCCCTTACCTATGAAGGTATGGAGGAAATGGTAGCAAAAATGGTCGAGCTGCGCAAAGGCAAGATGACGGAGGAGCAGTGCCGTGAGAGCCTGAAAAAGGGCAACTATTTCGGCACCATGCTCGTAAAGATGGGCGTGGCGGACGCGCTGCTCGGTGGCGCTACATACTCAACCGCTGATACGGTCCGCCCGGCACTGCAGCTGATCAAGACCAAGCCGGGCAACAAGAGCGTCAGCTCCAGCTTCATCCTGATCCGCGAAAAGGACGGCGTGGAGGAGCGTATCGCGATGGGCGACTGCGCGATTCAGATCGCCCCGGACGAGGACGCGCTGGTTGAGACCGCTGTTGAAACCGCAAAGACCGCTTCTTATTTCGGCATTGACCCGAAGGTAGCCATGCTGAGCTTCTCCACAAAGGGATCCGGCAAGGGTGACGACGTGACAAAAGTTGCAAATGCCACCGCAAAGCTGAAGGAAGCTTATCCGGATATGAAGGTAGACGGCGAGATGCAGTTTGACGCGGCCGTTTCTCCGGAGGTCGGTCAGCTGAAATTCCCGGGCTCCCCGGTGGCCGGCCAGGCGAATACCTTTATCTTCCCGGAGATCCAGTCCGGCAACATCGGCTACAAGATCGCGCAGAGACTGGGCGGCTTCGACGCCTTCGGCCCGATCCTTCAGGGACTGAATGCGCCGATCAATGACCTGTCTCGCGGATGCAATGCGGACGAAGTATACAAGATGGCGCTGATCACGGCAGTGATGGCGTAACTGCCGCAAAACTCCCGGTCCTGCATATCGAACAGGAGACGGTTTGACAACTCCCGTTCGCCGCGCGGGTCGGATGCGGCCTTAGCCGGAAAGCCCTCTCCGGGATGGCATCCTCGTCCTTCGGACGGGATAAGCCCCAGTCTTCGATTGGGGGCGCGGTATGTCCCCAATCGAAGGTTGGGGATGTGGGCATCCCACGCTTCGCATGGGATGGGATATGCCCTCGCCTGGCTCTGCGCATAAAAGAAAAGACCGCTTTGCATACCGGATGATGTTCATCCTGACGTGGAGCGGTCTTTTATTATCCAAATTTTCTTATTAAATTAAAGGTTAAGGTGATCTTTTCGTTTCTCCGGAACTCTACATCCCCAGATACTGTGCGCTCGACCTCTCCAGCGCCTCTTTCGCAGTCTTTACATTTTCCAGGTCCTGATCCGTCATCTTGTCCAGGCGGAATTTGGACAATGCCTTCTGCAGCGCGTTGATTTCATTCTTAATCTGCTTTGAAGCATTTTTGTCCAGATCCTTCTTGCGCTCCTTCAAAGCCTGCTGCGCCTTTGCGAGCAGACTCTGCGCCTCATTCGTGATCTCAATCGCTTCTCTTCTCTGCACATCCTGCCCCGCGTAAGCCTGGGCTTCAAAGATCGCCTGCTGAATCTCAGAATCTGACATGCGGTCGTCGGCGGTAATCGTGATCGACTGTTCCTTCTGCGTGTCCAGATCCTTCGCAGACACCTTCAGAATACCGTTCGCGTCTATGTCGAAGGTCACTTCGATCTGAGGCACGCCGGCCGGTGCGCGGCGGATGCCCTTCAGCCGGAATTTCCCAATCGACTTATTGTCACGCGCCATGGTGCGCTCGCCCTGAAGGACGTTGATCTCCACGTCACGCTGATAGGCCGCGGCGGTGGAAAACACGCGCGAATAACGGGTCGGAATGGGGGTATTGCGCTCCACCAGGCGGGTTGCGACGCCTCCCACCGTCTCAATCGACAGGCTCAGCGGCGTGACGTCCATCAGAAGCAGATCCATCCCCGTATCTGCCGCCGCCAGGGAATTGCCCTGCAGTGTGCTTCCGAGGATCGCCGCACCCTGCGCCACACACTCGTCCGGGTTGATGTTCTTTGACGGCTCCTTTCCGGTCAGTTGATAAACCTTCTGCTGTACTGCCGGGATCCGCGTCGAGCCGCCGACCAGCAGGACACGCCCCAACTGGGCCGCCGTAATCCCCGCGTCCGAAAGCGCGGTCTGCACCGGCACCTCCGTGCGCCGTACAAGATCCGCCGTCAGCTCATTAAATTTATTTCTCGTCAGTGTGCGCTCCAGATGGACCGCCTCTCCCCTCACCTGTGTCAGATAAGGAAGCACGATATTCGTACTCTCCGACGTGGAAAGCTCCTTTTTCGCCTGCTCGGACGCCTCCCGGATGCGCTGCATCGCCGCGACGTCTTTTGAAACGTCGGTGTGATGCTCCGACCTGAATTCCGCGACCAGCCAGTCCGATACCCGCGCGTCAAAGTCATCACCGCCCAGATGGTTATCACCGGAGGTCGAGAGAACCTCGATCAGCCCCTCGCCGATCTCAATAATCGACACATCAAAGGTGCCGCCGCCCAGATCGTAGACCATGACCTTCTGCGCTTCGCCGTGGTCCAGGCCGTACGAGAGCGCCGCGCTCGTCGGCTCGTTGATAATGCGCTTCACATCCAGACCCGCGATCCGTCCGGCGTCCTTGGTCGCCTGCCTCTGGACGTCATTAAAATAGGCAGGCACCGTAATCACAGCCTCCGTCACCGGCTCGCCGAGAAAATCCTCGGCGTCCTTTTTCAGCTGCATCAGAATCATCGCGCTGATCGTCTGCGGCTTGTACTGTTTCCCGTCGATGCGGATATCCCAGTCCGTACCCATATGCCGTTTCACAGAAGTAATCGTTCTGGATGAGTTCGTCACCGCCTGTCTTCTGGCCGGATCTCCGACCAGCCGCTCTCCGTTTTTCGAAAAAGCCACAACGCTCGGCGTCGTACGCCCGCCGGTCGGATTCGGAATAATGACAGGCTGGTCATTCTCCACCACCGATACACAGCTGTTTGTTGTTCCCAGATCAATCCCTATTACTTTACCCACTTTTATTTCCTCCAATTTTTCGCCTTTTAAGTCAGTCTATCGCAACACAGTATAACTTTCCATAAAGTGAAAATCAAGTCGCCAAATTTCCTGATGTTACATTTCGCATGATTATGTTCATTAAATTTTTCTAACATTTCTAAACTTCCACTTTAAAATTTGCCGTCGTTACAATTCCACGATGTTTGACAGTTTCTTCGCAATTAATACACAAAATCTGCACATCTTTTTTATAGGATGGTGCGAAAAGAAACGCCGTCATATTTTCGTCTAAAAGCGAATACCCGGTTTCAGGAGAGCCTCAGCCACCAGATCCATCTCCGGGCAGCGCGGGAACGAAAAAACAGGCAGACAACTGAAGGGAGAAGAACAGGCATGAAAAAAGAAAACAAAAAAATGGCACAGGAGCGGCGCGCAGAGGAACGACGCAAAAAGGAGCAGTGGGAACACGTGAAGAAGGTGTTATCCATCGGGATCCCGGCTGCACTTATCGCGATTCTGATTATTGTCATTCTTGTCGACACATTCAAACCATTTAGCAGCTCGACAGAGGAAAGTGATGAAGCCTCTACCGAAAGCGTGACGGAAGAAGCTGCCACCTACTCAACGGACACTTCCCTGACAGTTGCAGACGGCGACACGGTAAACATCGACTATGTCGGCTCAATTGATGGCGAGGAGTTTTCCGGCGGGAGTACAGATGGGACAGGCACCGACCTTGTCATCGGATCCGGTACTTACATTGATGATTTCGAAGAACAGCTCATCGGCTATCATCCGGGAGATACCGTAGAAGTCACCGTGACATTTCCGGAGGATTACGGCGTAGACGAGCTCAACGGACAAGAAGCACTGTTCGAAGTCACTATCAACGGTATCTATTAAAAAGGTAAGTACTAAAAAGAGCGGATTGCTTTCGGGGAGGAAGCCCCTGATGCATATCCGTCCGCAGGGAAAGGACTGGTGAAATGGCGCAGGACAAGGAGGCTACAAAGGACTGTATTTTTTCAGCACTGATAGCCTTAATGGAACAAAAAGAATACAAATATATCACAGTGACGGATATCGCCCGAAAATCCGGCGTATCCCGCATGACCTACTACCGGGCCTACTCTTCCAAAGAAGATATTCTGGTACAGCATTTCAGGAAAATTGCGAAGCAGATGGTCACCCGGGCGGAAGGGGACGTCAGCCAGGCGTTAGCTGGCTTTTATACCTACTTCCAGAAATATGATAATCTGACGGCGATTTTTGCACAGTCGGATCTGATGCATCTTGTCGTAGAGAGTTTCTCCGAATTCACGGACTTTCTATACGACGGTCTCCACCCGGACTCCGCCAAAACAGCGGAAACCGGCTATGCAACCTGCTATGAAACCGGCGGTCTTTTCTCTATCCTGACCGGCTGGCTTGCCGGCGGTGCAAAAGAAAGTCCCGCAGAAATGTCAGATATTACTCTTAGAATCATGAAAAAGTGAGTGCGCGATCCGCACTCACTTTTTCAATACACAATTTGGGCAATCAGTAATACGCGATTATTGTGTTGTCTGTCTCATTTAACCGCTATATCTTGTGGTTTTACTTCTCCGTACTCCGCATCGTCGGGAGACGTGGATCTTCAAAATCATTCCATCCAAGCTCCAGCGCACAGGAAATCTCATTCTCCGATACTGCCGCAACTGAAATCACCTGGAGCAGTTGTCCTAGCAGGGTTCGTACCGCATTCTTATCCCTCAACGACCTGTATGCAATATAATAGATATCAGTAATTGCCGATGCGGAAACGAACTCCTGTACATCACCCCGGCTGCTTAACTTCAGCACACTGGCACCCGTTTCATAAAAAGGAACTCTTTTCAGAAGAACATCCAAAACCACATTAGTATCAATCAGCAATCTCATACTTACTCAGCCTCTCTGCCCGGTAGTCATCCAGCGACCTTCCATCATCCGGAAGAATTCCAACCAGTGAATCAACAATACTGTCCACTTTTAAGTTCTTTTTAGCTGGCACTCTGATATCAGCCCTCTCACTCTCCGCAGGAAGTACAATAACTTCCAGTCTGCTGTTCTGCAGAGACCTTGGCAGAGCCATCACTGACATCAATTTCTTAGCATCTATAAACTGACGTACCACTTCCAAAACAATCACCTGCCTTTCTTTCCAGATCCAGTCCTGCGGCATTATTTATTTGTGTAAAGCTGCATTTCTGTATTTATTCTCCAATCTATCGCAGACTTCATTAAAATCCTTCGTCTTTCCCTTGCGCACCTGTTCCAGGCCCTCAAGAACCATATCGCGAACCTCTGACTGCTGCTTTTCTAAAGATATTTTATATTCATCTCTTGCCGCAAACGCTATAATATTCCAACCTTTCTATCCGATACAGACGTTTTAATCTCCTGCATTCCTCTATTTGTAATATACTACTCCCAGGAGCAGCCTCTTACTGACATCATGGTGTTTCTGTATGTCCCCGTATATGTACTATAACATACTCTCAGCCAAAATGCCATCCTAATATTTCAAGAAACACTGCCAAATCACTCCTCTTCATCATCATTATTTCTGTTTTCATTGGTCTTATGCATCTTCTCCTGCAATGAATCAAATTCCTGCTTCTTCAGCTCTTTTGTCACGTCAGCGTATCGCTTATGACAAGCTTGTCATAAGGTCCATTTGCGGTGCGGGTGGCTGCAACCTCATTTTCTTTCACGGCTTCCCCTTCGGTGTGTCCGCCAGCTTCAACGATAATCGTCTCGCGGCTGATTTCTGCGCCACAGACGGTGCAGTAAACCACGCTATCATAGGAGCCGTCCGTCGTGCAGGTCGCCGCTACTTCATTTTTCTTCACGGCCTCGCCTGATGTGTGGCCGTTGTTGACGGTGACAGTACATGCGGTACTGTTCCCTGCCTTGTCATATGCGATGACCTTATAGGTTGAACCATCCGCCTCCAGGGTATAATCCGTAACCATCACACCCGTCTCCCGAGCCGCCGGGAAAGCAACAATCCTGCACCGCAGCAAAGCAGCAGGCCGACCATAGTATACATCCATGTGCCCGGACCGCCAGTGGATGGTAACTCGTACTCTACGATATAGGTATTTGTCACCGTGAACCCATCCGTCAGATTACTGGTGACTTCGGAGGAATAATGATCTGCTTCCACCTCCCTGATGGTATACACGATCTCCTGACCACCAGAGTATTTAGGCAAATCCTCCCAGGTGTAAGACCAGGAGTTGCTCTCGTTCAACGTCCCATCCTTTCCGTCAACCTTTTCGTCATTGACATACAGATTCACGGTCACCGTTTCAGGTCTGTTAGCCGTATTGCCCTCGTCGCCAGCCCAGACCTTGCTGACGGAAACGTCAACATAGTCCACCTTATTGATGACGCCGATCGTTCCAGAGGTGATACCGTTATTATTGATGTAGGTGGTGAGATAATTCCCCTGAGTGACCTCCTGCACATAGTAGGTGTAGGTATAGGCCACACTGACACCGTTTACATCCTCCGTACCTGATTTTGGCAGATTCTCCCAGGTAGCCGTCCAACTGTTGCCTGCCGACACGATGACCGGACTGCCATAGGCTTCCTCGGTATCATAGGTGTCATTCGCGGCATCCTTGACTTGGTAAAGCTGAAGCTCTACGCCATTGGGCGCTACTGCCTCAATCTCCGCAGCGGAAAGCGCCACGTTGCTGCTGTTGTACCAGCTCTTCACTGCGGTGATGGTAGTAGGCACATCGGTAATAACCATACTGATACTGTTCATCAGCGACGCAAAAGTGATATTACCATAGGCAATTGTCTCAGACCCAGACCCGCTCGGCTTACTCACTGTAATACTGTCGCTGCTGTTATCAAGGCCAGTGGCAGATGTATAAGCAGTCTCATTGCTTTCATCTTCACCAGAGAAGATGATGTAATAAATCTCATCCGTCACCACATAGCCGCTGGGGGCGCTGGTCTCTTCCAGCCGATACAGGGTGTCCGGCTTCACTTGCACACTGGAGGTATCCTCGTCTGTAAAATAGTCAGTTTGACTATTAGAAACGATCACCTCTATCTGACCGTTTGCATCTGTGGTCAGGGTGACGGAATCAGAATCCCACTTCTTGGCATTGGTATCATAGGCGTACAGGGTGAATACGGCTCCCTTCAGCAGGATTCCGGCGTTGGTGCTGTCCAGCTTACTGACGACCAGCTTACCCTGGGATACCTGGGTTCCACTGCCGGCTAAAGTAATGGTCACGGTATTATCGCTGCTGATCTGTGTTCCGGCGACCGCCTTGTTAAAGACGTTCACTGTATTTGCGCTTCCAATGTCCACCTTATAGGTATACACCAGAAGAAACGCCATCTCATCCGGGAGGGTAAAGGTTGCCGTGTTGGTGGCGCTGTTATACGAGTACAACCAGAGGCTGCTATTAACTGTCGTCAGCGTACTCAAATCCACGTTCTCATAGGAGTCGGAGCTCGCGTAATCCCCGTAATACAGCTTCACCGAGGTATAATCCAGCGTTGCCGTCGCGCCTCCTGGTTCGAGCGTATCGATCAGGGTGACCTCATCAGAGCCATCACTCAAGTTCTCTGCACCCGGATTGACAAGCAAACGATAAGTAACGTCATAGGTGCCGTCCGCATTTGGCGCCACATCTACTGAGCCAGATTTTTCAAGCTGGCTGGTGTACTGCGTGATGGTGCCGCCATCGGTGCCGCTGCTGGCAGCAAGTACCGCATAGTCGGAGAAGGAATCCGAATCGAAGGTAATAGACAGATTACCTTCCTCATAGTCCTCCGCCACACGCATCTCGGTAACAACCACATCTGCGCTTTCTGCCTGCCCTTCCTGGGTGGTCGTATCTGACTGCGCAACACTACTTCCAGAGCCATCCTCTTCCTCGAAATGAATGACCGTATAATTTCCGGATACTTCCTGATTCAGGCAGGTGATGGTCACGCTCACTGCTGCCAGCGGCTCGATCTTTTCTCCGTCCGCTTCGAAGCCGATATCAAACAGACGGAATTCGTCGAGTGCTCCGTACAGTGCCACAGCCTCTGCATATCGCGACTGATAAACCTCGGATGTCTGCGCATATTCACTCACCTTCAGCTTAACATCATCCGGGAAGCCTGCGTCTTTATCATAAGTTACGGTAATCAGATAGTCTGCTCCCTCAGAGATCAAAATCTCTGTGTTGCTGATGTCAGATATTTTGGTTTTAATTTCTGTTTCCGTTTCTGTCTCGGTTTCCGCCTCTGACTCAGTTTCCGTCTCAGTTTCTGACTCAGTTTCCGTCTCGGTTTCTGACTCAGTTTCCATCTCGGTTTCTGACTCAGTTTCCATCTCCGATTCTGTTTCCGCCTCAGAATCTCCCGGCATCACGCCGAAGCCTTTGATCATGCCCGCTGTAAGAGAGTAGCTGCACTGGGCGACAGCGTCGTTGACGTTCCCCTCAATGGTGGTGAGAGTGTCAGTGGAAGAGTCGCAGGCGACAATGATACCGACATGGTCAACTTTGCCGTCCCCGTCATTATCGAAAAAGACAAGGTCGCCGACTTCGGGCGTGCAGGAGCCTGCACTGGCGTACATCCCGAGGGAATTCAGGGTGACGGTCCACGCGTAGGAGCCGGTGGATTGTGGGAATACGGACGTCGGGATGTTTGCGTAGTTCAGGCAGAAGGAAACAAACATAGCATCCCAGTCACCATACTGGTTGCCGGCCCACGCGCCGTAACGGGTGTAGCCCTGGCGGGTTACGCCATCGTCGGCCAGCCTGAAGTTTTTGGTGCTCTCGGTGTAGCCAAGCTGGCTTTGTGCCACTTTGACAAGGTCTGTGCTGTAATCGCCGGTCAGTCCGGATGGGAGGGTAGCGGTCCAATCGGAAGCGGTCTCCACATCCGCAGTCTCATCAATCATGCATTCGATGGTGTGAATATGCTCTTCCAGTGTGCAGACAAGCTGTGTCTCATAGCAGTCTTCCGTGTGAGTGTGCCCCTCAGTCTGTGTACAGGCAAGCACCTGCCCGATCTCATAGCAGGCATCCGTATGCGTGTGGCCTTCGCTTTCTTCCTGACCGCAGGCCAGAGTAACGGTATAGCACCTGTCCGTGTGGGTATGTCCTGCACTCTCTTCCAGCCCGCAGGCAAGCACCTGACCGATCTCATAGCAACCGTCGGTATGCGTATGGCCCGCGCTTTCTTCCTGCCCACAGATCAGATTTCCATCCTCGTCGTAGCAGCTGCCACTATGGGTGTGTCCCGCACTCTCTTCCTGAGTACAGATCAGTGTGGTCACGGTCGTGTAACAGCTATCGGTATGCGTATGACCCGCGCTCTCTTCCTGGCTGCAGGTCAGAGTTGTTGTATAGCAGGCATCGGTGTGAGTATGGCCTTCCCTTTCTTCAAGGCCACATACCAGTGTGCTCACGGTCTGGTAGCACTCCTCTGTGTGAATATGACCTTCCGATTCTTCGAGGCCGCAGACGAGCACTTCCTCATAGCATTCTTCCGTATGAGTATGCTCTTCCCTGCCGCAGCAGACTTCGTTGCTCAGGGCGGCGCCCTCAAGCCTGAACTCCCAGTATACGCCACTGGCAACGATAAGCGCCAGGACGGCCATCACCGCGGCCATCCTGCGGCGTACTGACCTTTCATGTCGGAAATTGTTTACATATTTCTGAACCAAATTCTGCATCCTGCTACCTCCCTTGCCCTTGCAGTCTATGTCAGGAAACAAATATCTATGGATTTATATGGTAATGACATAAGTTATATCATCAGCGATATCGTGTTCAGGGGCCAGACTCTCAGGATGACTTTCCCGACGATCTGGTCTTTCTCGATGCAGCCGATCGCGCTGCTCCGGGAATCGATGGACGTCGCCCGGTTGTCCCCCATCACAAAATACCGGCTTTCCGGCACCTGATAGGGATAGACGAGGTCGGTCTCTCCAAGGGCTTTTTCAGTCAGGTACGGCTCGTCCAGCACAGCGCCGTTGACGGTGACGTTCCCTTCGTCGTCAATGTCTACGGTATCTCCCGGTCCGGCGATCACCCGCTTCAAAAGCAGTTTGTTCTGGTAGTAAAATCCTACCAGGTCACCGGTCTCAAAGTCTCCGGTCTTCAGAAGCAGGATAATATCTCCGTCGCTGAGGGTCGGCTCCATGCTGGTGCCGGACACCTGCAGTACTGGTAAAAACATGGTCGCCAGCATAATAGTCACCGCTGCCACTATGATCAGAGAATAGATGGTTGAGCGGAGTGTACGCATATACCGTTTCCGGTACTCGAGCCGTTCTTTTTCGGCAGCTACCTCTTCCTCGGAAGGAATCTTTGCTGTAGGTATATTGTCATGCTTTGCCACTGCTGCTCCCCTTCCCGCGTCTTGTCTTTTTCTATCTATCTCCAGGCAGAACCGGCGAAAACTGTTTTCGATTCTCTGTCTGCCTGCGCTGCCTGGCATTTTTACTCCTTTATCCGAACGCACCGGACGGTTACTCTGGTCTGTCCGCCCAGTGTGCAGGTAAACAGAGTCAAATCCCATTCACCCGCCTCCCGGCTGATCATCTCCTCCACGGCTGTCGGCTGGAGGATAACAACTTCCTTTACTTCATATACAAAAACATTGCCATCCACATCTTTGAAAGTGATGGAATCGCCTTCTTCCAGATTCTTCAGGTTGCCAAAATGCCTCTCGTAATTGTGTCCGCAGATAACCAAATCGTCGTTCCAGATGGAGCCGCAGTAGCGGGCAGGCGCAATTCGCAGCCCCGGATAATTCCACTCGGCCATAATCGGGAGCTCCAACCCATACCCTGGTATGGAAAGTGTACCGATGTATTCATATCCATCAATCTCAACGGTAGCCATAGAAGTATCCGTATTGCCCTCATTCGAGGTCTCATCCTCTGCCGCGGCCGCATCTGCATCCATGGCTATATCCTTATCCGCTTTGGTCTGGGAAAGCCCGGCCAGTTTTTCCGCGTCTCGGGATTTTTTCGCTTCCTCCAGCGCATCCTGGATATCCGCCACGGATTGTCCGGCACGCCAGTCGTCCCAGTAGTTGTATGCCAGCAGAGCGACCGCTGCGACCAGGCACAGTATGCCCAACATCAGAAATATCCGGCCGATCCTATGCCGCATGATCCTTCCCCTTTCTGTTGGAACGGGTCAGATACCAGCCAAGCACAATCAGCACCAGTCCGCCAGCTAACAGCAGAGGAATCGGCCATATCAGCCGACCGGTCTGGGGCAGATTCTCAGTTTCAGATTCCGTCTCAGTTCCCGACCCGGACGCCGCCCCCGATTCGGACTGAGGTTCCGTCTCCGTTTTTGCTTCGGTCTCTGCTTCCGTTTCTGTCTCGGTTTCCATTCCTGCCTCGGTTTCTATCTCCATTTTGGTTTCGGTTTCTGTTTCGGTTTCTGTTCCGGTTTTTGTCTCCGTTTCCGTTTCTGTTTCTATTTCGGTTTCTGCCTCGGTTTCGGTCTCCGTTTCTGTCTCGGTTTCTGCCTCGGTTTCTATCTCCGCTTCTGTCTCGGTTTCGGTCTCCGTTTCTCTTTCCGTTTCAGTCTCCGTTTCTGTTTCTGATTCTGACTCCGTCTCTGGTATCGGCTCCAGCTCACACTTCGGGCTTGCGTTTACCACATATGTCCAATTCCATACGCTGCTTCCGTCTTCTTCTGTCTCGCCTTGCGATTCTTCCGCATACGGCACCGTCACGATAAACGGGTTAATGGTATAATACCCTGTGGACTGCTCCGTCTGCACCACCAGATAAAGGCCCAACGTGAGATTTTCAAATGTTACAGTTCCATTAGAAGAAGAGGTGATCGTCTGCACCGTCCCGGATACCTTTTCTTCTTCCACATACGCCTCCAGGCTTGCGGAAAAGTCAGCCACGTACTTTTCGATCTCATCCGCACCCGGCTCGTTGCCTGCTGTCGTATACCCACCAGATGCTGCCGCCCATGTATTATATCCACTAAAATCATTCGTCCATTGATAGGCCATGTTTCCGTCGTCCAGGTAAAGTGTCGCCACCTGGTACAGCGTAAGTTCTCCATCCTTCACAGCCGTTTCCGTTCCCCCGCTTATCGTATAAGCAAGCTTTACCGTAATGCCGCCTGTCTGTGTCAGGTCAAGCGAAGCGGTATCCGCCGCCGCGTAAGAAGTTTGCCTCACGCCAAACGCAAACAGCACACATAGCAGGATCGCCGTCCACAGAACCTTCACGCTCCGAACAATTTCCCCTCTCCGCCTCATAAACTTATTCCTCCAAATTCTTCTATAATTTATACTGCACGTCAGTAAAATTTACTATAAACCCCGACTACAGAGCGCCGGCAAGATACCTTTGCTCTTTTTTCTACTGTAAATTCCGGCGGTCTGTAGTATATTTCCATTTCTGTACCAGAGTAAATTGATTATCCTTTTTTCTTCCGTGTACTGACAGCCACCCAGACCAGGAGCACCACCACTATCGGCACGGCCAGCACCGATGCCACCATCAGCGAAGATACCCGGTATGCCTCAGCTTCCACATGGATCAGCTTCACCATCTCCGTCCGCACACCGCGCACCAGCAGGCGGTGGCTGTTCACCCCATAGGGCGTACAGGTCATCAGTGTGCAATAATCTTTTCCTTCTTCAATGTACAGGTTCTCAATCTCGTCCGGGAGGACAATCGTAATCTGGTCAACCTCATAGGTCAGAACCTCATCCAATACCGTGATGGTAAATGTGTCCCCCACCTCCAGCTGATCCAGATTCGTAAACAGTGTGGAACTGGGCAGTCCCCTGTGCGCAGAAATCACACAGTGCGTGCCTTCGCCGCCCACCGGCAGGCTGGTGCCTTCCAGATGCCCGGCGCCTGCCTGAAGCACACCCGCATCCGTTCCATGGTAAATCGGCAGCTGCACATTAATCCGGTCAATCGTAATGTAGCCCATGATACCCGTACCGCCGACATCCAGCAGATTCCAGTAATCCTCCTCTACCAGATCCGGTGAAGTGATCGTCTGGTTCGAGCCTATCTCCCGGAGCATGTCATTGTAAGCATAGGCAGCCTCAAAATACTCACTGTAATCTTCCTCTTCGACAGAATCGACTGCCTCTTCATATGTAGCGACGGCACGCGTCTGCACCCTGGAATTCCACCAGTCACTGACACTGGGGTAAAGCAGTATGCCAAAGCCTATCAGAAGCACGGCAACCAGAATGATCGTCACCAGGGTATCCCGTTTTCTCACTCTCCCTGTCTCACCCGCATCTCTCATAGTCATTTGGCCTTTCCTGTGCTGTCTGCCGCTGTTGGCTCTTCGACAACCGCCTCATCTGCCGCAGGCATCGAACAGCCAACAGAATCATCTCAGGTACCTGCCCTGCCCAGAGGGCTAAGACAAGTACCTTTTCTATTTCTTACAATTTCTCATTATTTGGACATGCGTCTTCTTGTGATAAGAAGGATCGCCGCGCCAAGTACCAAGATAGAGCCGATCACGTAGAAGACTGTCGTGCCGATGCCACCGGTGGAAGGCAATACAGACCCACTATAGCTGGTAATGGTTGTCGAAATAACGCCAGTACTTTGATCGATGTTAAAGGACTGGACACCTGTTGTAATAGGATTTCCAGACAAATCTGTCTCTGTGATGGTCAGGCTGGAAACGGAACCGACCTGGCTGCTCTCCGTTGTGGCAGCTGAAATAGTAAAATAAATGTCATCCATTGTGTTGTAGCCATTCGGAGTTGTGGTCTCCACTAATTTGTAATCACCAATACCCAATCCCTCAAAGCTAAACAGGTTTTTGACATAATAGGTTATGCTGCTATCTGGTGTACCAGATGTATCTGTCACTTCGGTATATGTAGTTCCATCACTGATGTAATATGTAACTCCCGTCTCAAATGCTGTGAGAGATGACACAGCCTGATACCCTGCAGTTGTCTCGCTGCTTACCGCAACATAGTTACCACTTGCATTTTTCTTATATAGCGTGAATCCTGCACCTTCAAGAGCGTTGCTGCCGGATTCAAATATGTCGACTTCCAATGTAAATGTGAAAACGGTTGTCACATCCTCTGGCGTTTTTCCGGTCGTCCCTCCGTTTGTTTCATTTGGATTATCAGAATACTCCAGATATGCCCTGTTTGTTTTTCCGGTGCTGGCTTCCGCAGTCAGTCTGGCCGTAAAGGAAACAACAATCTTTGATGAGCTTGTAAGCGTGATTATATTTCCGTTTGTATCCGTCAAAGCCTTGACGTCGGGAATCTGAACCTCAAAAGTACAGGTGCTGTCAGTCAGAGCTGACGCAGATGTCACAACGGTATATCCATTTGTACTCACCACGGTTCCCGTTCCCATTGTATCGCCATCCGCATAGACAGTCACTGTAACGTCATTGTTAAAATTCAGCGCGGAATCCATGGTGTCATGAAACGTCAGCTTGTAAACTGTGTAATCACCATAATTGCTCGGCATTGATGCTATCAATTCAAATGGGACATCATCTCCAACACTGTAATCAGCCGTGGTCTCGTCTGAGTCAGTGTCTGCAGAATCTGTTGTGCTGGTCACTTCCTTGTCGAGCGCAGGATAAGATGACTTGATATTTGATACAGTCACGTTTCCCACAACCTCCAGGATGTAGCTCGAATATGCCGCATCTGTAGTTGGAACGCTTGTGGTGGCAATCAGATAATAACCGGCACCAGTTACCGAAATGGTATAGTTGCGTTCTGTATTATTATAATCAGAAGTACCTGCGGAGGTAAGCGTATAAGCTCCAACCTTCGCAGCAAAATCTGACGCCGCAATCTTTCCAGCAGCCAGAGCCTCAGCCAGACCGGCTGCAGAGCTTGCATAACTTCCAGCAGTCAAAACAGATGCATATTCATTCAGCAACGCTGTCTGATTTTCGCTGCTCAATGCAGAGCCAAACTCAATGTTTGACAGAGTCTTGCCATCCGTTGACAGGTCGCCTTTAAAAATCTGATAAGCGGTATAGCCGTAGCTTTCCGCAGAATTACTGATGGTAATGGTATACGTCGTGTCTGCCGCAAAAACGTTCACCCCCACCGCCATCATCATTACCGCCGCCAGCAATAAGCTGGCAATTTTTTTTAATCTGCCCATTTCCATACTCCTTTTTCTTTTTTATTTTTTAATCTTGCATGTACACCCATTATTCCCTGTGGGACATTGATTCACGTCCGCGTTTGCCTCATTAACAATCTGTCCGGCTTCCTCCCGGGTCTGCTCAACCACAGCTCGTGCTTCTGTATTTGCCCTATCAAGAATCTGCTCTGCCTCTTCTCTGGCCGCGCCGACGATCTGGTCAGCCTGTCTCTTCGCCTCTTCCAGTATCTGCCTGGCTTCTTCCTCCACACCGCTTTTGGTTGCCTGGACGGAAGACAGAAACTGATCAGCTGCGTTCTGGGCGCTCTCAAATATCTGGTTCAGGCTAAGTGCCGCTTCTGCGATAGACCCAGAGTTCTCGATGCAAATCGTCTTCTCCTGCAGCCGCTGGTTCAGTGCAATGTTCTCTTCGCGAATGGTTTTCTCATTCTGCTGCAACGCATAGATGATTTCGATCAGCTCTGCGCGGTTCATTTTTCGTAACTCTCTGTCCGCCATGTCTCCATTATCCTCTTTTCCAAGCGGGGCTTCCCTGTTCTTCCGACCGTGTCAATTTCTCATTCTCACAACAGCTTTGACACCTTTTAAACACAACGAATCTCTTCCAAAATTTTAATAATTTGCCCAACAAAAGGTTAATCTCGAGCCGATAAGCGCTATATGTTGCATGTGAATTAAGCACGTAATACCAGCATAATACCAGACCCTTTAGAAACAAGCTTTTGCCATTTACATTATATCACATATTCCTGATTTGACATCACTCATTTCGCCAGGGCTGTTTCATGAAACTGAATTGAAAAGTTAAATTCTTTTCTGTAACTCCTTTCATCTTCCTCTCCTTTCTTTCCGTATTCTGCCCGGCTATTGTTTTTACAGTTTGCCCGCTGAATTCCGACGTATTTTCCGATTCCTCCGGCTCATCATCTGTGTGGCTCTCCGTCTCAGCCTCCTCCTGCGCGTAGATACCGGTATCCTCACTGTAACCATAGATATCGTCGTATACATACTCGTATTCTGACGCTGCCTCTGAAACAGGCAGCACGTTTATACAGAGTGCAAGAATCAGCAGAAAACTCAGTGTTCTTTTTTCCTCATAATCCCTTTCATCCTCCTATTCATCTTTTGGGGGCAATACCTGGCCAAATTCACGAAAGACCTCTGTTACAGGCAGCAATCGAGCAGGAGGCGGCCTTTTCACCTCCTGCCCGTCTGCGCCAGGCGGGTACGACACAAGTCGTAAATTTCCTCACCCGCCTGTGTGCACAACAAAAAGGCACATCCCGCCCGTGGTAAATCCACGGGCGAAACACGCCTCGAAAAATCGTTTTATTCTTTTCGGGGCAACAGAAAGGGACAGAATTATGCTCTGTCTGTCTGTCAAAATTATAGCGGTAAACTTCATATTGTCAACCCCTTTTTTTAATTTCCAGTAAGCTTTTTTGAATTACTTTTTTGAATTTTCTGCAAGCTTTTTAACCTTATAAAATTCTTTCCCTAAGGGCAGCCCCTTCGCGAAGCGACTTTAATGGGCTGCCCAACCCGCCGCCTGGCGAAGCGAGTGGGCATTTCCTATAGAAATTCCTTCTGCTTTTCCTCCAGATACCGGACAATACCGTCTAGCGTCTCCTGGGCGATTTTTGTAAAATCAAACCCTCCGACAAAGGAAATTGCTCTCTGAATTTTATCTTCCGGCACACGGTAAACAGCCAGTGAAGTCTCCAGGAATGCCGCTACCTTCTCCTCCATCGAGAACCACATGGAGCAGGGGACAGCCATAAATCCCCGCATGATGCTGCTGGTGGCAATCTCCAGTTTATAAAAATCCTTTATCCCAAGGCCGGGCCGTCTCTCTTTAAAAAGGGATTCCATTTTGTCGGTGACAGCCTGCCGTATAAGGGTAGACGTCCTGGAAAACAAATAGGCGTTGCAGTACACTTCGCGCAGATTTTCATTCAGCTCCGCAATATGAAGCTGCAGGACTGTCTCCGAGGCATACAGCAGAACCTGGTCGTCCGTGACGCCATGCAGCAGCTGGCCGGTCACCTCAAACTGCCGTTCAATCACCAGCTGCACGAGACCGCACAGGATATCTTTCCTTGGAAGCATACAGGTTCATCACCGAACCACTGCTTAAGCGGCTCTTTGCAGCAATGCTGCGCATCGTTGTGTCTGTGTAGCTAAGCTACATGCCGCCACATACAAAATTCTCTGCTCCAGTAACTTACGGTTCTTTTCCCGTTTGCCTTCAGCCATCAGCCACTATCCCCCTATCATGCGTTACGCCAACGCCAAAGTCACAGCACACGCGAATTAAAACGCGTTCTATTTTTGCATTATAGCATACGATGTCCAGAGTTGCAATAGTTTTTAAACACTTTCATTGGCTATTTTTTCTGTTTTTCCTGCTTTGAGATATTTTATTGTACGTCAAGCATCCTGTGTCTGGCAAGCTGAATTTTAAGAGAAGATGGCGGTTTACCCTCTTCCAAGGACTCGGAATTGCCGGATCCAGCATAAATTTTGCTCTTTTTTCCCTGTGCAGATATGGATTATCCACGGCCTCTTTCATGAGCAGCAGAGGCGTACTTTCCGTCTACTGTTTTCATAATCGTCTCTCTTTCTTTCATTTCAAATCTTCTTACCGTTCTGTCATAAGCCCATCATCATAAATCCGGAGAGTAATATAAATCACAAGCTCTCTTTTCTGGGCAAAAGAAAGGCAGCCTAAATGACTGCCATCAGAACTACTTCTTTAGTTTCTCCTTTAGTTTCTCCTTTATCTTCTTTCAAATAATTCCGGCTCATTTTTAAGCAAATCATTTGCAAGATATTTATAATCCATATTGTCAATCCCATAAAGTCCCTGCTCAATTTGTACAGCAAGTTTACTTGAAAAATATACATCCGTCATTTCTCTGATATCACGCCCACATATTTCCGCAAGATAACAGATAATATCATTTTCCAGATTCTGTCGATAGATTGTTTTTATATATTCATTTTCCACTAATCACGCCTCCGTCTGATATGATTCCATGAATACGATTCTCTCCAATGCCGCTTCGGAAGTAATACAAATCTGGTCATTTTTCCGGAAATAGCGCAATTCTTCCAAAGCCTTTTCCTTATCCCAGATTCCCCTTAAATACATATCAACTGTCTTAAATACATCATCATCTGCAACATTGCCAATAATCACATCGTATGTTTTATACAGTTCTTTTCCCTGACGTGACGCACACAAACTCCAGCCACCTTTCATCTGCCTCATGAAATGTATTTTGTCAAGAACATGAAGCCCATCCCAATTTTCAGGCAGCTGATATATATTGACAATCGGCTGTCCGCCAGTTCTGGCTGCTTTCCTTTTCGCCCATTTTTCTGCCTGTTGCCTGTAGGTTGTCATATAAAAGCCTCTGCCAAAGTCAAGATATTTCTTTGAATGCTTTACGTCAGGATGCTGAATCTGTATTGTGCTTCCATGATAGGCAATCATACAGCCACCCCTTTTTCTCTTGCAAACTCTGTTACATCCTCAACAAGATACTGCTTTCCTAACGTATGGAGCGTATCATAACACTTTATAATATAATCATCTAAAATGCCGCTCTTATTCAAAATCTGATACACCTGACTCGGCGTCTTTTTCCATTCTTCCGCCAGGCTGTATATCATAAACAATACAAATGTAAGTTGTGATTTATTACACACATTCGCCATCTCCTCTCTAAGGTTCTTTTTCATAATTATAACAGATATCTTTCATTCTTACATTCTTTTTTTGAAGGTATCATGAACTTTTAGAATAAATCCATACATTTTCAAAAAGCTCACCCCTCATATCTGGGAATAAAATGAAAGAGCAATCATCAACTGCTCTTTCATCCTGTTCTTATTTAACTGTCACTACAAGCCTCATTCTTCTGAATCATCCAGGCCCATCTACCACAACCCTGTATAACTTTTCAAAAAAGTCCTTCTGGCCTGGCAAATTCTGGGCAAATCATAAATTGGGCGTCTCGAAAATTGCTATATATTGTTGTGAAGCTTTAGTGCGAACACTATATCTTGTGGTTCTACTTCTCCGTGCTTCTCATTGTCGGAAACATTATGACGTCTTTTTTCGTGTCTCTGCACAGTTCTCCATAAGCCTTTATTTCAAGGGTTTCCGGCAATCGGAAAATTTTATAAACCTGCTTATTTCTTCCTGTCTCTGAACCAAAATGGTTCAAAATTGGTTCAGGATTGGTTCAGACAAATAAGCAAGCATCATGCTTCATTCTCTCCATTCTCCAGAATCTCCATCATCTCAGCAGGGGTTACTATAAAGCTCCGGGCAGGAAAATGTTTCTGATTGCCTGTCACCAGCCATGCGTCATCGCTTCTTTTTTCCATGGCAACCTCATAAAAAATAAGATCATCCATATCTAAAAGAATCTCTCCTGTCGGTTGAGGCCGCACTTCCAGTCCGTACTGCCTTATAGCTGTAAGGACAAGCTGAATCGAACTTTCTTTTAAGTGGAACTTCTTGCGGTGAAGAACCTCATCATACTCCAGCAAAATATCTTCATGATACAACGGTGTAATGCTGCCGTCGAAAACAGCATGCAATACTCTTAACGTTGCAGCATCTGAGTTTTTTGTGAGAAGAGCTGCTATAATAACATTCGTATCAATTACTGCATAAATCTTCATGCCCATTAACCTCGTGCGTTTCTTACCTCAGCAATCTCCTGATTTATTTCTTCCAATGACATTTCTGGGACATCAGCCGCCTGCCTGCGTAATTCTTCAAATGCTTCTAACGCTTCCGTCCTTGTGACCATCCCCTTGGGCAATGTCGTTTCAAACGGAATTCCGCGAACCATCTTACTGCGAGTCAGGAACATGCGAATCGCTGTCGGAAGATCCATCCCCAGCGACTCATAAATATCACTCACCTCTTCCTTCAATGACTTATCTACACGCACTTGCACCAATGCCTGTTCTGCCATATCTACATCCTCCTTCATATCGCCGTTTCCGTATTTGTTTTGTATTTCTGTATTTGTTTGTAATATTTATGTATGTCTATTATACATCTTTTTGATAAATATACAAGTAAATTCAGTCAGGAAATCACCGTTCAGTCATCTCACATTTCCATATACCCGAAATCTGCTTTCTCATATTCCTGAAGCATTCCTTTATTCTCCATAAAGTAAGATTCCCTCCTGTTTCACAATTTTCTCAAGCGTATTGCTCTGAGCCCTTCGGTCAAATGATGATTCATAACCAACAACGATATCTACCGGGCGGTTTCTTACTCCTCTCAGCGATTTATATGCTCTTTGTGATAACTCAATTTTATCACCAGCATCATCAGGAACTACTACATAGAAATTATAGTCACTGTCATCATTATAAGTATCTTTCGCAAATGAACCAAATAAATAAACTCTTATCGGCCGCAATGTAGAACAAATCCGCTCCTTGATTGCATTAATTTCATTATTGACCATTCACATTTACACCCTTTCTGATATACAGTAACAGGAAGTCAGCATAACACCCCATCCCTCTCTACATTTTGATAGAAGGGAGACACAGACTTGTAACACTCAAAGGAATCATATGACTGAAAGATTGACGAAATCACACAGTCGTACTTCAAGTCCAGAGCATCTGCAATGCAGCGCATCTTCTTTCTTGCATCTGCCATCTGTTCTTCCGGCAGATCAAGCAAAACCATAATATCAATGTCGCTCTCACTATCAAAATCTCCTCTGGCATAAGACCCATAGAGTATCACCGCTTTCAGTCTGTCCCCAAAAATCTTCATGGCCTCTTTCGCGTATATTTGTATAATCTTCCGTACCGGAGTCCCGTCAGTACCATCTGACAGCAATCCTGCGCCATCCATTGCTCTCAAGGCGGTAATATTGTCTGCTTCTCTGCTCACCATATCAATCACCACTGCTTTCTATAATCCATAAGGTTCCTGTTCGCCATTTGCCTTGCGGAAACAATCCTGCTTAAAATCTTTTAAAATGGATCAAAATCCAAACATTCGTCGGATTTCATCATCCGATGGTTCCGGCTCCTCATTCATATACTTTTCTGCAGTGTAATCGCCCTCGCCGCCATGGTCATATTGCTCCAGGAATCTGATGGTTTCGGTAACCCCCAACTTTTCCTGCAATGCACTTAACCCATTCTTCTGAATCTCTGCATTTGTTTTTATATTCAATCTCGTCGCAACCATTAATATAACACCTCCAATAACCACTGATTTGGATTCATGACTCTGGTAAATGTCTTAATCCTGCTACAATTATTCATAAATTTTCTGTCTGTTGTCAATAGTACATCAGCTTTAGCAGCTTCAGCACATGCAAGATGGATACTGTCTTTATATTTTATCAAATATCTGCGAAGTTCCCATTGCCATATCGTATACAGTAATATTTGAAGTATCCGCCAGGTTTGCATCAGAAAGCAGCAGATCGGTCATCAGGT
>JAJQBS010000096.1 GCA_021203145.1 Lachnospiraceae bacterium
AAATCCGATGGTCAGGCTACGAAATTAGTCCTAAAATATGCGGAGTTATCGTTTATAGAGCAAGCTGCTACTTGAAAATCATCCATAGACAGTGGCTTACTCTTGGGAATTCTAAGCTGGCAACTAAAAGTTGGTAATCGTGTTCGCACAATCAGTTAATAATCCAATGTTTACCGACTATGTCTCTTACATATCACTCCAGTTCACCGGAGAGTGCCGGTCTTGCATAAATAATCGACTCGTTGTAAATCAGCTAGTCGATCTCCGGCTGCCTGAAGATGGCTCGGCCAATGTTTCTTCTTCAGCTGCAGTTTCATGCCCTCTTAATCATCCAGCTTTTCAAATTCATCAAGATTCAATTCCCTCTTAAGTTCCTCCTCCGTCGGCATGTATGCCATATACTTCGCGGCGTAGATTTGTGTGTTATCCTCCGGAAGGGTATACCGTACCAAAGTATCGCTCTTATCCGCACAGAGAAGAATCCCTATCGGTGGGTTGTCGCCCTCATTCATCATTTCCCGCGTATAGTAGTTTACATACATCTGCATCTGACCGATGTCCTGATGCGTCAAATCTTCTGTTTTGAGATCAATCAGCACAAAACATTTCAGAATGTAATTATAAAAAATAAGGTCTACATAAAAGTGCCGTCCGTCAAAGGTAATACGCTTCTGTCTTGCCACGAAAGAAAAGCCTCTGCCAAGCTCCAGAAGGAATTTCTGCAGGTGATCTATGAGCGCCTGTTCCAAGTCCGATTCATAGAAATGATCATTTTGGGGAAGGTCAAGAAACTCCAGAACATAAGGATCCTTGACGATTTTTTCGTATTCTGGTTTTGGCACTGTAGTTTGAATTTCAGCTGCAACGCTTTCTTTATCCCTGCTGGCCAGAATTCGGTTATAGTACATTGTATTTATCTGTCTCTGGAGTTGACGGACACTCCAACCGGATTTTGCCGCTTCCTGCGCATAAAAATTCCTCGCATTTTCATCCTCAACACGCATCAAAAGCCTGTAGTGCGACCAGCTTAATTCGCTACACAGTGTGGAGCGATTTTGAAAAGTAAGATAAAACTGACGCATATTGCGTAGTCCCTGCACACTAAAACCTCTTCCGAACTCAGTTGTCAGCCGTTCAGAAATATATTGCAAAACCTGCTTTCCGTAAGCAGCACGGTCGTTCTCTCCACACATCTCATAAATCGCCTTGCCAATATTCCAATAGGCATTTACCATTGCGGAATTGACAGCAGAGGACACATGCTTTTGGGCATCAATGACATAGCCTCGGATGGAAAGGTACGCATTTTCTGACTTTGCAGTATTTTCTATATTTCCATTTTCGTTTTTTATAAGCTCACCCATAAACGTTATCCTTTCAATTCGCTCCACACTGTGGAGCGTTTTTGTTATATTCCTGAAAATCTATTCCAGCACTTCCTCTAACCGTGACCTATATTCCTTAACCATTTCATCCGGCGATATCACCCGCATCTGCTTTCCGAACTGGAACAGCCAGCCCCAGAAGGTAGGGGAGAGCTGCACGTCTACCGTAGCGACCACCCGGTTTTCTCCGGATGGCATCATCGTAACCTTTTCGCCGAACCGGTCATAGACGGCTCCAATCAGTTTGCTGTCAAATTCCAGCACGATGGTCTGCTTCGACCCGCCGTACATCTTAAATGCCTGTTCCGTATATTCCACAACCTCTGATCGGAGGCTCAACGCCTTCTCAGAAATGTCTTCGTCGATCACCTCTACGCGTTCCATTCGGTCGACGCGGTAGTTGGCGGTGTCATCGTGGCGTGAACTATATGTCACGAGGTAATAATTATCTTCATTATACACCAGTGCCACAGGCTCCACCACGTAGTGATGTCCATCCCGACGGTAGGCCTTTTCCCGGTTGATGTCTATATCATAATAAAGGAAGATGACTTTCTTCTTCCTCTGCAGGGCATCCTCCAGCGCACCTACATTATAATAGATGCTTTTGTTATTGTGCTTGCGCGTGTTGAAGCAGACAAGATTGCCCTTCAGAATTTCCGCGCTGTGGGTGCCGCCGAGGTTAGCCAGCTTGTCGATCAGCTCATTGGACTTTGATTCTGTGATAAAGCTGGCCGCCTGTACGGCATCGATTAAAATTTTCAGCTCTGGGGTAGAGAAACTCCGGTCCTCCACATAGTAGCCCTTCTTTTTGCCGACCCACGTTTCCAGAACTTCGAATCCCAGTTCATTTAGGATGGCCACATCCCGGCTTACAACGCGGCGGTCACAGGGAATGTCATACTTCATCATGTAATCACAGATTTGTACGGTTGTTAATGGGTGCTGTTCATCGGATTCCTGCCGAAGCAGCTCTACGAGTTTTACCAGTTTTATTTTCTGCCAGTTTTTTAAAGCCATTACCTGCCTCCAATTATTGTTTCGAAATTTTGTCGGAACATAAGCCAGATATATGGGCAAAGTCTTTTTAAGGTCTGGCTTTTCAACGGTTTTTTGTGGTGGGTCAAAAAAATCAGTTTTTATTATAATGGAAAGCGGGTGGAAATTCAATGCATTGTTGTCATAAATTTGTGACTTCTGTGAATGCCGCGAAAAAAACTGTGATTTTTCTATTGACGAACATATGTTCTGGTATTATAATGCTCATACACGGGACATCAATCCCAAATTTGTAAAGGAGGACCATTATGTCGGTAAAAAATACGGAATTCTTCAAGCTGATTGAGGACTTCATTGATGACTACCGGGAAGCGAACGGTGCTACTCCCACTATCCGTGAGATCGAAGCAGGTCTCGGCATCCCCAAATCTACGGTAGGACGCTACCTCGTATACATGCGTGACCAGGGAATGTTAGATTATTCTGGTCCTCGTAATATAACTTATCGGAAGGAGAGGACGCTTGCGTACTCTCACCCGATAAGTTAACGACAGAATCGTAAGATTCTGGAGTATTATGCGAAGTGCTTTTCTTCGCATAATATCATGACGAGGGAAGCGAAAAAGACACAGAAGGAAACAATTAAGGTACCTGTGCTTGGCGCGGTGTCCTGCGGTATCCCAAAGTATGCGGAGGAGAACATCGAGGAGTACGTGAGGCTCCCCGTGGCGCTCTTCGGACGTGGACAGTTCTTTATTCTCCGTGCAAGCGGCGATTCCATGATCGGCGTGGGCATAAACGATGGTGACCTTGTACTTATCCGCCAGCAGGATTCTGCTTGCGAAGGACAGATCGTGATTGCCCTCATGGATGACGAGGCGACGCTGAAGCGGTACTATCCGGAGCCGGAAAAGGACCGGATTCGGCTGCATCCTGAAAACGAAAAGCTGGAGGATATTTTTGTAAAAGACTGTATCATTCAGGGCGTCGCTGTCAGAGTAATAAAGGATTTGATATGATATTGCTATTGAAAACTGTGCCATCAAAATTGCCGGAAGGCGATGGCGTGGTACATTTCATAGTTATGTTGTAAGTCAGCGCATATCAAGAAGGGAGGAGTGTTTTTGGAAACATATGATGTATGCTGCCCAATCTGCAGCACAGTCAACCGACACCTCTATTTGGAAGAAACTGACGGATGGATGGAATGCGAATCCTGCCACCAGCTGGTCAAGATTCTGGATGAACCAGGCATAAAGAGCATGGACATGCCGGTATATACTCCCCATCAGCTTATGCAGCGTTACCACGCCGCGATCTAAATGGACGGTGAATACAGATGGAGGAGATAGTGGGGTTATGGATGAGAGAGATGACTGGTCTTCGTTCTCGTGGCACTGCCCGAATTGCGGAGACCTTGTAACTGGCTACAAAAACAGGGAAGGTTTTATCAAGGTTGAATGTGGGACCTGCCATTCGGTAATGAAGAAACTCAATCAGGTACTTGTTGGTTACTATCATTACTACGGTATAACTGACAATTTCGACGCTATTGAAAGATTCCGAAACAGAGTGGAAGCGCTGCGGCTGGAGCAGTGACTATACATATCGTGTGAGCGGGATATACTATCCGGAGCATCATATCGTTGAGTTTGATTTGGCGGCGGCAGAGCGCGTCACTGATGTTGCAGAAGACGGTTCCGGGGAGGGTGAACGGGAATGGACGATTTAGACCAGGCAATACAGACATTTTTCGGGAGACCGGAGATGATTGCGGAAATAGTCAACCGTCTGTTTTACAGGAAAGACAGGGTACAGCCATCCGAGATGACCATGGAAGACACAATGCCAGTATTTCAGACCCTGGGCAAATCCGGCGGTGCATTGTCACCTGTAGAATACCGGCAAGAATACAGCAGGCTCTTCCTTGCAGGGACAGGAACCTTTCATTACACATTGTTTGTGGAAACAGAAGTGAATTATGAGCTGCCATTGAAAGCGTTTCTGTTTGAGGGCGGGCTTTATATGACAGAGGCAGAAGGATGGGACGTATCAGAAAACGATGGGAAACTGTTGCCTTGCCTGACGGTCGTACTTTATTTAAGCCCGAATGCGTGGGGAGGATATTATCATCTCCACGAGACGTACAGGCAGACAAAAGAGGAATTGATAAAATTAGCCCCGGATTATCATCTCAATATAATCGAACCCGTGAAACTGTCGGATGAAACAATAGCGGGGCTGTCCGGTGATCTTGCAGGTGTTTTACGTTTTACGAAAACCAGCAAGGACAGACGGAGTGTAGAAGAGTTTCTGGAGGGCGGCGCATATGCGGAATTGAGTGAGAATGCGCGGGAACTGATCAGCTGCCTTGTAGAATATCAGAATCGGGAAAACCCTGAAATCCCGGAAAAAACAGACCATATGCCGGAGCTTTAAAAGTATACCAGAAAGACTGTTGCATGGAGTGGGGAAACGGGTTATACTCATTCCAGATGAGCAAAATAAGCGTCCTAGAACGGGCGTAAAGATGGGGGATTATTTTGGAGATTAAGGAAAGAGACCATTGTGGGTTGGTTATGATTGCATCTACAAGGGTATATCGCCGCTGTAATGAAGCGGAGATTCTTCAAGCATTGGATAGAATATTTCGCCACTATACATGTTATATTGATGACAGGACGCTGTGCTGCTCATTAAGGGATATGATGCCGGACAGCATCGAGGTATGGGGAGACAACGTACCGGAAGACCAGATGGGGCTTTTTGCTGACCTGCGGGAATTTCAGATGGAAGAGTATTTCCGGCGAAAGTATAAAGAAATGAGGCTGCCTCATCATTGGAAAGATCAGATGATCGGGGAAGCAATGTCTATACAAGCAATCTCAACGGAAAGCCGGCGTGAGAAAGGTTGCTTCGATGATTGCGGTTTGTTCCTTCAATGGTTGGAAACCCATGTGAGGGATAAAGAACCCGTTGGCTTCCAGGACTGTGACCCTTTCCCCATAGAGAAAGAAGACCTGAATGCAATTAATGTACTCTGTGTCAGTGCCGCGCGTTATTCCATATTTCGTATGACATATATGCGATCCGCTGCTGCAGACTTTACTTATAGCAATATTGACTTGCTTGAGAAAGAAACGCTTGAGAAGATACTGGAAGTGACGGAATGCGATAATGACTATGACTGGATTAAGATGAAGGCAGAGTGCAGAAAAAGACTGGAGGGGCGTTCAATGCTGTAATATCGCTTCAATTTCTACAGTCAGTCTGGCAATTCGTTTAGCCTTGACTTATCATTTCCTTCTACTCGTTCATGCAAAATTTACAAATTAAATCGTTCGATTTTATTGACTTCTCCGTTCGATTTGGGTATACTATAACCAGAAACCTATTAAGGAGGCGAATTCACATGACTGTTACTGCAACGGAATTCAAGTTAAACCTTGGAAAGTACCTTGTGCTTGCGGAAACGGAGGACATCCACATCTCCAGAAACGGAAAGGTATCTGTTAAACTCGTCAGCAATAACCAAGACAAGGTTGAAGCCATGCAGTCCCTCTTTGGGTGCATCCCGGCAGACATCACGCCGGAGGAAGCAAGGGAAGAGAGGCTTAACAGAATACGAACATAATCGTTGATACCTGCGTTATCATTGACGCATTGCAGCAGCGTGAACCCTTTGCTAAAGACTCACAGGCAATTTGCCTTGCGGTTGCCAAGGATAAGGTGTCCGGCTTTATCCCTGCAAAGTCTGTGGCTGACATTTATTATATTATGCACCGCAGCCTACACAGCGATGAGGAGACCAGAAAGCTTTTAAAAAAGTTGTTCATGTCTTTTGGAATCCTCGACACAACTGCCTTGGACTGCAGGAATGCACTCACATCACCGGTTTCGGATTTTGAGGATGCAATTCTCGCTGAAACTGCATACCGGAATGGTGTCGAATATATCGTCACCAGGAACACAAAGGACTTTACGCGCTCCGTCATACCAGTCATTACCCCGGCTGAATTTATGGCGAAGTTATCCGAGGAGAATAACCTTACATGAAAAGTTCGGAGGGCTGAGCCGCAGTAATTCCGCAATCAAAAATATATAAGATCTTTTGAAAGATAGAGCTTCTGAGAAATCAGAGGCTCTTTTTTTGGTTGTTGAGAGGGTGATATGTTTGCACTGCTCCAAAAACTTTTTTGTGAATTTTTTTGTTTCTATATTGACATCAGAGAATCGGAACATTCCCTGCGGCTTTAGGGGCGCGGATATAAGGAAACAGAAAAATGCTGAAAGTATTTTTGGTTGAGGATGAGGCAATTATCCGGGAGGGACTGCGCGACATCATCCCCTGGCAGCAGTATGGTTACACGCTGGTGGGTGACGCGGGCGATGGGGAGGAAGCGCTTCCGATGATCCGCGAGACGCGGCCGGATGTACTGATTACGGATATTAGCCAGAAGCAGGAAAAATTGTCAAGTATTTGTATAAAGGGAAAAAATTTCTTGGCTCCGGGTTTACCCGGAGCGGAAGGTGGAATCGAATTAGAAAAATTGACTACAAATAATGGATTGCATTTGCCATGCCAGAAAGAAAAGAAAGAGGAAGAAAATCAACGGATTCCCCGATTTAACCCAAAATATCTCCTGTTTTTCAAAACGAGCGGCAAAAAATGAACAAAGTTGTATCAAATTTGTAGAAAAGTCAAAAGTCAAAAAAATTTGTATTGTTCGAAAAGCTGAAACTGTATAAAAAGATAAAAAAATGGTTGACTTTTCTTTTGGATTTGTTAAAATTACAAACAGAAACAAGAAAACGCGGCTGTGCCAGATAAATGCAAAGTGTTACAGCCGCAGAGCACATTTTAAAGAAAGTGAGGAATCTTTATTATGAAGCGTAAACTTATGGCAGTTCTGTGTACGTCAGCAATGGTGATGGGCCTGATGGGAGGCGCGACACTGGCATCCGCAGAGGAAGACGTTATTACCGTCGGTATTATCAACAATGACCCGAACGAGTCCGGCTATCGTACCGCAAATGTAGCTGACTTTGAGGAGTATTTCGGCGAGGGCAATGAAAACGGCTTCGAGACCTCTTTCTTCTACAGCCTTGAGAACGAAGAGCAGATCCAGGCGGCTGAGGGCTTTATCACAGATGAGGTTGATTATCTTCTGATCTCCGCTGCTGATACCACCGGTTGGGACGATGTTCTGGAGTCCGCGCAGGAGATGGGCATCACCGTGATCCTGTTTGACCGTATGCTGGACGCTGATGAAGATCTTTACGCGGCAGCAGTCGTATCTGATATGTCCGAGGAAGGCGTGACCGCTGTTTCATGGATGGAGTCTCAGGAGCTTGACGAGTACAACATCATCCATATCCAGGGCCTGATGGGTTCTGACGCACAGATCGGCCGTACCACCGCTCTTGACGAGGCCGTTGAGGCGAATGACAACTGGAATTATGTCGTACAGCAGGCGGCTGACTGGAGTGCTGAGACCGCACAGGAGATCGTTCAGTCTGTCATCGACTCCGGCGAATCCTTCAACATCATCTATGCTGAGAACGACGATATGGCGAAGGGCGCTGTAGCAGCTCTTGACGCAGCCGGCATTACACACGGCGTTGACGGCGATGTCATCATCATGGGCTTTGACTGCAATCAGTGGGCTCTGGAAGAGCTGCTTGCAGGCAACTGGAACTATGACGGACAGTGCAACCCGTTCCAGGCTGAGACCATTGTAGGTATCATCGAGCAGCTGGAAGCCGGCGAAGAGCTGGAAGAGAAGGTCATTTACTCTGTAGAGGTTGGCTTTGACGCTACGACCATCACTCAGGAAGACGTAGACAACTATGGCATCTGATTTCGGGAGTACGGAGCAATTCGTGGTATTATCAGATAATACTTCCGGGAGATAAAAGAGCATAAACCGAATGCGAAGCGCGGTGCAGCCAGCCTGCACCGCGCTTTTTGGAAAAAAGTAAATCTCGTGCAGCTGTTTGGGATCGTACTTCGCACCCGCTGCGAAGTACGAAGCTCCTGAACAGTTACAATCTCGCTAGAAAGAGGTGATACTCGGGTGAACGAAAACGTTGTACTGGAAATGAAGAATATTTCGAAAAGCTTCCCCGGCGTGCGCGCCCTGCAGAATGTGGATTTCCGCCTCTGTGAGGGAGAAATCCATGCGCTGATGGGGGAGAACGGAGCCGGGAAATCGACCCTCATTAAGGTTTTGACCGGCGTTTATGGGAAAGATGAGGGAGAGATTTTCCTGAAAGGGGAAAGTGGGGCAGTGTCTATCCGCTCTCCGCAGGACGCGCAGAACCTCGGGATCAGTACCGTATACCAGGAAATCACGCTCTGTCCAAACCTGACCGTCGCTGAGAATATGTACATCGGCAGGGAAAAGGGCTGGAGGCAGAACTGGAAAAAGATCAATGCGGACACTAACAAAATCCTGGAGTCGCTGGGGATTCCGGCAAAGGCTACGCAACAGCTTTCGAGCTGTTCAATCGCGATCCAGCAGATGGTGGCGATCGCGCGTGCGGTCGATATGGAGTGCAAGGTGCTGATTCTCGATGAACCGACCTCCTCCCTGGATGAGCAGGAGGTGGAAAAGCTGTTCGGCCTGATGCGTGATCTGAAGGCAAAGGGCGTGGGAATTATCTTTGTCACTCATTTCCTGGATCAGGTATACGAGGTCTGTGATAAGATTACCGTTCTCCGTGACGGGAAGCTGGTCGGCGAGTACGTAATCGAGGATCTGCCGCGCGTACAGCTCGTCTCTAAGATGCTTGGCAAGGATCTGGACGACATGGCTGAGATCAAGGGCGAAGGGCAGGAGTACACAGGCGAAGGCGCCGGGACAAAGTTCTACGAGGCGGAAGGCCTCCAGAGTACTGCAGGCATCAGTCCGTTCGATTTTTATATCAAAAAGGGCGAGGTCAATGGCTTTACCGGACTTCTGGGTTCCGGCAGAAGCGAGTGTGTCCGGGCAATTTTCGGGGCGGATCATGTGACCTCCGGGAAGGTAAAGATCAACGGGAAGGGTGTGAAGATTACCAACCCGCTGGAAGCGATGAAGAACGGCATTGCCTACCTGCCTGAGGACCGCAAGGGAGACGGCATTATCGGCGACCTTTCCGTCCGGGAGAATCTGATTCTCGCGGCACAGGTGCTTAAAGGCTTCTGCCATCCGTTCTCGAAGGCGGAGGCGGAGAAGGCCGCGGACGAGTATATCCAGATGCTGGAGATTAAGACCGCGTCAAAGGAAACACCGATCAAATCTCTTTCCGGCGGTAACCAGCAGAAGGTGATCGTGGCGCGCTGGCTGTTCGCGCACCCGGAATACCTGATTCTGGACGAGCCGACCAGAGGTATTGATATCGGCACAAAGACAGAGATCCAGAAGCTGGTTCTGAAGCTTGCGTCAGAGGGTATGAGCGTCACTTTTATCTCATCAGAGACGGATGAGATGCTCCGCACCTGTTCGCGGCTCGTGGTTATGCGCGACCGCAAGATGGTCGGCGAGCTTTCCGGCGACGATCTGAACCAGAATAAGATTATGAGTACGATTGCGGGAGGTGAGGCGTAATGGAAAAGACTGCTGCAAAAAAACAAAATCCCCTTAGCGGGCTGCTTCATTCTCAGATGATGATCCCTCTGGTGGCGCTGCTGCTGCTCCTTGGCTTTAATCTTCTGATGGATCCTACCTTCTTCCGGATCACGCTCGGCACCAACAGTGATGGCAACCCGGTGCTTTCCGGCAACCTGATCTCCGCGCTGAACAATGGCTCTGAGCTGGCGATCCTGGCCATCGGCATGACGCTGGTGACGGCGGCTACGGGAGGGCAGGATATCTCGGTCGGCGCGACGATCGCGATCAGCGGAAGCGCGATGCTGCGAGTTCTGTGCGGTACGGAGTCCAGTCCGTCCTCGCTTGCGGCGCCGATTATCCTCGGTTTCCTGATAGCAGTGTTGGCCGGCATGCTCTGCGGTGCGTTCAACGGCGTTCTGGTGGCGGCTTTCAGGATCCAGCCGATGATCGCGACCCTGATCCTGTATACGGCGGGGCGTTCGATTGCCGCTTGGATCAACAATAACCAGCTCCCGATCGTCCCGGGCAAGACCTTTACTTATTTCGGAGGATTCATCCCGGGGATCCCGATGCCAGCGCCGTTTTTGATCGCGGTGCTCTGCTTTATTATCATCGGGCTGGTGCTGAAGTTTACCAACCTCGGCCTCTATACGCAGGCGGTCGGCATCAATGAGAACGCGGCGAAGCTGAATGGCTTAAAACCGGCGTTTATCAAGATTCTCTCTTTCGTCATCCTGGGCGTATGCGTGGCGGTTGCGGCTCTGATCAAGTGCAGCCGTACCTCGACCATCAACTATTCCGTGGTGGCGCAGAATATTGAGATGGACGCGATCCTGGCGGTCGCTTTAGGCGGCAACAGCCTGGGCGGCGGCAAATTCAATATATGGGCTTCTATCGTGGCAGCGTATGTTATCCAGCTTCTGACGACGACGCTCTATAAATTCAAGGTATCCTCGGACGCGCTTCCGGCGTACAAGGCAGTCGTAGTTATTTTGTTGATCGTCTTTTCCGCTCCGGTTGTGAAGGAAAAGCTTTCCGAGTTGACTAAGAAGATACGGAAACCGGCGAAGGAGGTGGGCTGACATGTCAGAAAATAAGAAAAAAAGGACATTATCCGACGCGAACCTTCTGCTGCTGATCACGATTGTCGTCTTCTTTGTCATGTATATCGGAGCTGTGGTGCTTCTGGGCGGCGGATTCCGCAAGGCACAGATGTTTTTTAACATTCTGGACGCCAACGCCGGTCTGGTGATCACCTCCTGCGGCATGAGCCTGGTCATGATTACACAGGGCATTGATATTTCCATCGGCGGCGTCGTGCGGCTGATCTGTATGAGCTGCGCGGTCAATCTGGAGCTGCAGAACGGCAATCCGTTTACCGCGTTTCTGATCGCGATGGGCATCGGCCTCGCGTTTGGCCTCGTGCAGGGCTTCCTGGTGGCTTATCTGGAGATTCAGCCCTTCATCGTCTCCCTCGCGGGAATGTATTTTGCGAAGGGACTCACGACGATCATCCACACGAATCCGATCAGCGTGACAAATGAGGCGTTCAAAGCACTGCGCAAGATTGAGTTTATCCTGCCGGGGCTCGGCTATTACAATAAAAAGGGCACCTACATAAATACGACGATTGAGCTCGGGTCGGTGATCGCCCTGATTGTCGTAATTCTGATGTTCCTGATGCTGCGTTATACGAAGTTCGGGCGGAATTTCTACGCAGTCGGCGGCAATAAGCAGAGTGCGCTGATGCTCGGCATCAATGTGAAACGCACCAAATTTATGGCGCATGTGATCTGCAGCCTGCTCGCGGGCTTTGGCGGATTCATCTACTTTATGCATATCGGCAGTGCGGCGACCTCGAACGCGAACGGTATGGAGATGAACGCGATCGCCTCCTCCATCATCGGAGGGACACTGCTGACGGGCGGCGTGGGCAATGTCATAGGCACCCTGTTCGGCGTACTCTCGCTCAACACCATCCAGAATATTGTGTCCTCCATCGGACTCGACGACGCATGGTGGACTGGCATCACGATTGCTGCGATGCTTTGTCTGTTCCTGATTATCCAGAGTGTGGTCATGAGCAGGACGAGGAAAAAATAAAGATATTAAGATATTGGCTGCCTGCTTCTGGCCGACAGCATAACTGCAGATCTAAACCTAACCCGGATAAACCGGAACCAAAATTTTGCCATTTTGTGCAAGAAATTGTTCTTAAGTTCCTAACCCGGATAAACCGGAATAGAAATTTTGCCATTTTGCGCAAAAAATCATTTGTAAGTGCCTAAAGGCTTCACCTTCTGCCCGGGAACGACGGAGGGTGAGGCCTTTAAAGCTTGCCTGTCTGATACCATTGTATGTGCGGCGTTCTACACGGATGGTGTGACGTCCGTGAACGGGCGGCAGGGTGCGGCATGGCCACAGGTTCGTTGTAAATTTCGACAGACTTTCTCCCGGAAAACCCAATGACCACCATACTTTTACACAACATTTACATAATTCTTACATTTCTTTTGCAATTCCTTCTCTTTTGTGGTATGGTAGATTTGTTAAAAAATGCGTCTGCAAAAGCTATGGTGGTTACACACAAGGAGGAAGGGAGACAAAGGCGTTTCCCTGAAAAAGACAGATGGGTATAAGCAATATTATTTCACTATTTGGCAGTCTGGGTCTTTTTCTGTTTGGCATGAAGTATATGGGCGAGGGGCTGGAGCTTGTGGCCGGCCCTAAGATGAAAGACCTTCTGGAGACTCTGACGCGCAACCGGGTGATGGGATTCCTCCTCGGAGCGCTTGTAACCGTTGTGATCCAGTCGTCATCCGCGACGACCGTGATGGTCATGGGATTTATCAACGCGGGGATTATGGATCTGGCACAGGCGACCGGCGTTATTTTCGGTGCTAACATCGGTACGACGATTACCAGTGTGCTGATTGCTTTAGATGTATCCGGCATTGCGCCTGTCTGTATCTTCGCCGGTGCGGCGATGATGCTTTATACAAAAAAGAAGCGTACCAGCTACATCGGCCAGGTCATTCTGGGGTTTGGCCTGCTGTTCCAGGGACTGCACTCGATGAGCTCCGCGATGTCCCCTCTGAAGGATTCCCCGGCATTTCTGAATTTTATTACGCATGCGACAAATCCTGCGCTCGGTTTTGTGATCGGCGTGATCCTCTGCGCCATGATCCAGAGCTCGTCCGCGGCGGTAGGCGTCGTGCAGGCACTTGCCCTGCAGGGTCTGATGCCCCTTCATTTTGCCGCATTTCTGATCTGCGGGATTAACGTCGGATCCTCGACGCCCCCGATTCTCTCAGCGTTTAATGCGCGAAACAATGCCAGGCGCGCCGCGCTGATTTATCTGATCTTCAATGTGGTCGGCGCGATCATTTTTGTTCCGCTTACGATTTTACTGCCCATTACGGACTGGATTGAGGCTCTGATACCGAGCGCGATGTTCCAGATCTCCGTGTACCATATTTTATTTAAAGTCGTGACAGGCCTTATTTTGCTGCCGCTGACAAATCTGGTCGTGACATGGACCTATCGCTTCATTCCCAAACAGGCGCATGAGAATGCGTTCCGCCTGGAATACATAGACAAAAATATGGTGGTGTCCTCCCCGGCTGTGGTGACGCTGCAGGTCGGCAGAGAAGTCGAACGCATGGGCAATCTGGTGCGCGAAAATCTGTCCAGGGCGCAGACTATTGTGAAAAACCAGAACATGGCCGGTGTGCAGCAGCTGCGTGATACCGAGGATGTGATCGACTATCTGGCCTCCGAGATTACCGAATATCTGACAACAATCAACGCCGCCGAGATGCCGGCTTCCGTTTCACGCTATATGACCTGTGCGTTTAATGCGATCAATGACCTGGAGCGCATCGGAGACCACGCAGTGGTGATCAGCGGACAGAATGAGACGAGCCTTGAGGCCGGGGAACCTTTTTCCGATCAGGCGAAGGAAGATCTTCTTGAGATCTTTGACCTGGATCTGCAGCTGTTTGACTTTTCACTGGAGCTGTTCTGCAAACACAGCTTCACGCCGGAGACCTGGGTGGAGATCCGCAAGCGGGAACGCCGGATTACGAAAAAAGCATCAAAGGCGCAGGCCAGCCATATGGACCGTCTGAAGGCAGGGCAGTGCTCCTTTGAAAAAGGGCTCACCTTCGTTGAGATTCTTGACAGCTTCGTGCGTATCGCGAACCACTCCGTCAATATCGCGGAGGAGAGCGGATCCGAAATGCTCAGTGGGATGCTGAGAACAGAGAATGGATGAGCAGACCATGCAGGAGGTTTTTCCTGATTTTGCACCTGGCCTGATCACAAAACGGTTGACAAAAAAATAGGGTACTGCTATCATTCTGGCAGGACGAACGAGGGCGTTCCTCCTTGAATAACAGGGGAAGGTGCCCTTTTTTCTATGATGGAAGCAAAAGGCAACCGGCTTTTATACGTAGCGGTGCAGGGAGGGAAAACCGCTGCAGGGTGATTTACGAAATGATTTACTAAATATAAATCAATTAAGTATTAAGAAGAGGTGGAATTATGAGTAAGTATTCGAAAGAGGATATATGTAAAATTGTCGAGGAGGAGGACGTCCAGTTTATCCGTCTGCAGTTCACGGACATGTTCGGCATGCTGAAAAATCTGGCTGTGACGGTCAATCAGCTGAACCGTGTCCTGGATAATAAGGTCACGTTCGATGGCGCTTCCATCGAGGGGTTTGCGCGGATTGAGCGCTCGGATCTGTGTCTGCACCCGGATCTGGATACGTTTCTGATCTTTCCGTGGAGACCGCAGAACGGCAAGGTAGCCCGCCTAATCTGTGATGTTTTTTACGCGGACGGCACTCCGTTCGGCGGGGATCCGCGCTATGTGCTGAAAAAGGTGATCGCGCAGGCGGATGAGATGGGCTACTGCCTGGAAGCCGGCCCGGAATGTGAGTTTTTCCTGTTCCACACGGATGATGAAGGGAGACCGACCACGATCACGCACGAGCAGGCCGGCTATTTTGACGTCGCGCCCATCGACCTGGGAGAAAACGCGAGGAGAGATATGATCCTGACGATGGAGGATATGGGTTATATCGTGGAATCCTCGCACCATGAGGCGGCTCCTGCGCAGCATGAGATTGACCTGCGCTATGACGAGGCATTACAGTCCGCAGACGGGATTATGACCTTCCGGCTCGCGGCAAAGACCGTCGCGAAGCGCCACGGGCTGCACGCGTCCTTTATGCCGAAGCCGGTCGCGGGAGTAAATGGCTCGGGCATGCACATCAATATGTCCCTGACAAAGGATGGCCGGAATGTCTTCTACGACGCCTCAGATTCCATCCATCTGAGCCGGGAGGGGCGCTGGTTTATCGGCGGACTTTTAAAGCATATCCGCGCAGTGACCGCCCTGACAAATCCGATCGTCAATTCCTACAAACGGCTGGTGCCGGGCTTTGAGGCGCCGGTTCATGTCGCGTGGTCCGCGAAAAACCGCATTCCGCTGATCCGGATTCCCATGATGGGCAATGGCACGAAGCGCATCGAGCTGAGAAGTCCGGACGGCGCGGCCAACCCGTACCTGGCCCTTGCGGTCTGCATGGCGGCGGGCCTCGACGGCATCCAGAATCAGATCATGCCGCCGGAAAACATTGACGACAACCTTTACGCGCTGACCTCGGAGGATCTGAAGGCGAAGGGCGTCGAGCGCCTGCCGGTCACGCTTCTGGAGGCGGTCGAGGCGCTCGAAGAGGACGATTTTATCTGCGGCATCCTCGGCGAACACGTGACAAAACGCTATATCAAGGCGAAAAAAGAAGAATGGGAAGAATATCAGGCAAGCGTAAGTAAATGGGAGCTGGACCACTACCTTGCGAAGGTCTGATCGTTCTGTCTGGCATTGTATTCTGGCAGGCAGCATGTTCGCTGGGCGGATGAGAATGATGAGGAACGATTTTCCTGTATACCGCCGGGAATCATGCTGCCGCTTTGGACAGACGGGAGGAGTCAGATGGCAAATATAAATATAGTGGTAGCTTTTCCAATGCCGGAAGACGCAAAAAATGTCCGGAACCTGCTGATCCGCAGCGGTTATTCGGTCGGAGCAGTCTGCACAAGCGGGGCAGGGGCGCTTTCCGCCGCCGACAGGCTCGGCTCCGGCATTATTGTCTGCGGCTATAAGCTGCCGGACATGGTATATTCCGAGCTTTATGAGGACATGCCTGCTTCCTTCGGGATGCTCCTGGTCGCGTCCGCGCGTGTAGTCGGGGAGGGTGTGTCCGAGGGAGTCCTTCTGGTAACCATGCCCTTCCATATTAACGATCTTCTGGATTCTCTCGAAACCCTGATCGGTATCCAGGAGCGGCGCAGGTGGCAGAAGCGCATGACGGCCCCGCACCGCAGCGAGGAGGAAAAAAAGGTGATCGAGGAGGCAAAATCCCTGCTGATGGAGCGCAACGGGATGACCGAGGAGGAGGCGCACCGTTACCTTCAGAAGACCAGCATGGACAGCGGCACCAACATGGTCGAGACCGCGCAGATGCTGTTTGCGCTGATGAGGTGAGGAACTGTTCTCTTCTTCTGTTTTGGAAAGAATTGAAGAAATTCTGGACAGCCTGGAGAAGATTGCGAGTAAAATTTTTATTATGGATTATTCGAAAGCTGCTTAAATATTTGAGAATACGAGGAGAGTGGGAATGAAGTTCACAAAAATGCATGGCTTGGGAAATGATTATGTCTACGTGAATTGCTTTAAGGAGCAGATCCCAGACCCTTCTGCGACGGCGATCCGTGTGAGCGACCGGCATTTTGGCATCGGTTCGGACGGCCTGATCCTGATCAAACCGTCTGAAGTGGCGGATTTTCAGATGGAAATGTACAATGCGGACGGCTCACTGGGCGCAATGTGCGGCAACGGTATTCGTTGTGTGGCGAAATATGTCTATGATTATGGCTTGACCGACAAGACACAGATCAGCGTGGAGACGGCAAGCGGCATCAAGTATCTGGCTCTGACGGTGGAGAGACCGGGAGAGCAGAATTCGCAGGCAGGCGAGACGAAGGAGACGGCTTTTAATGGCTGCGTATCTGAAAAATCAGTGCAGTCAGCGAGAGGACAGGTCAGCCGGGTGCGTGTGGATATGGGGAAGCCGATCCTGGATCCGGCGCTGATTCCGGTCAATACAGAGATTTTGTATGAGAATCCTGTTAATAAAATGATTGCGTGGTGCCTTTTTGGAGAAGGCGAGTCTGCGGACAATCCGGGATCTCATGATCCGATCATCGGGGAGCCTTTCTTCAATGCGGGGATGAATGTCAATATCACCTGCGTCTCCATGGGCAATCCGCACTGCGTGGTGCCGGTGAAGGATGTGGACGGTCTTCCTATTGAGAAAATCGGACCGCAGTTTGAAAATCATCCGCTGTTCCCGGACCGGGTCAACACGGAATTTATCAAGGTGCTGGATCGAAAGACGGTGCAGATGCGTGTCTGGGAGCGCGGCTCCGGCGAGACGCTTGCCTGCGGCACGGGTGCCTGCGCGGCGGCGGTCGCCTGTATCCTGAATGGCCGGACAGGCAAGACCGTGACGGTGAAGCTGCGCGGCGGAGATCTGCAGGTCACCTGGGATCGGAAGAAGGATACCGTCTATATGACAGGCCCTGCTGTGACGGTGTTTGATGGGGAAATAGAACTCTGAATACGGGAGCACTTCAAATCAGGTAATGGAAACGCTGTGCATTTATAGTTCAATAAAACAGGCCGTGGGCTTGCAATTTGCTCTGAGCGGGCTGTCAAATAAATATTTAAGAGGAGGCTTTTATGTTTAAAATCAACGATAATTATCTCAAGCTGCCGGGCAGCTATCTTTTCTCGACAATTGCGAAAAAGGTCAGTGAATTTCAGGCGGCTCATCCGGACAAGACGGTGATCCGCCTCGGTATCGGCGATGTGACACAGCCGCTTGCGCCGGTGATTATTGACGCGCTGCACGGCGCGGTGGATGAGATGGGAAAGGCGGAGACCTTCCGCGGATATGCCCCGGATCTGGGATATGAGTTTTTGCGCACCGCGATCGCGAAAAATGATTACGCGGACCGAGGCCGCGACATTTCGGCGGATGAGATTTTCGTCTCGGACGGCGCGAAGTGCGACTCCGGCAATATTCAGGAGATTTTCAGCGTGGACAATAAAATTGCCGTCTGCGACCCGGTCTATCCGGTCTATGTCGATACAAATGTTATGGCGGGCCGCACGGGCATCTATGATCCGCAGACGGAGATGTGGAGCGACGTGATCTACATGCCCTGTACAGCGGCGAACAATTTTGCGCCGGAGCTTCCGAAGGAGACGCCGGACATGATTTATCTGTGCTTCCCGAACAACCCGACCGGGGCGACTGTCACGAAGGCGCAGCTGCAGGAGTGGGTAGATTACGCGAACAAGGTCGGCGCGGTCATCATCTATGACGCTGCGTATGAGGCATACATTTCCGAGCCGGACGTGCCGCACACGATTTTTGAGTGCGAGGGCGCGCGCACCTGCGCGATCGAGCTGAAATCCTTCTCCAAAAATGCGGGTTTTACCGGGACGCGGCTTGGCTATACAGTGATCCCGAAAGACCTGACAGCGCATGTGGATGGCAAGGACGTGATGCTGCATTCCCTCTGGGCGAGACGCCACGGCACCAAATACAACGGCACCCCTTACATCCAGCAGCGCGCGGGCGAGGCTGTCTACTCGCCGGAAGGCAAGGTACAGCTCGCGAAACAGGTGGCGTACTACATGAATAACGCGAAGGTCATCAAGGAAGGCCTGCAGGAGGCCGGCTACACGGTATCCGGCGGTGTGAATGCGCCGTACATCTGGCTGAAGACGCCGGACGGTATGACATCCTGGGAATTTTTCGATTACCTGCTTGAGAACGCGAATGTCGTCGGAACGCCTGGCTCCGGCTTCGGACCGAGCGGGGAAGGATACTTCCGGCTGACTGCGTTCGGCACCTTCGAAAACACTGTTGCCGCGCTGGAACGGATCCGGAAAATGTGAGACAGCAAAAAAGGAAGTGCCGCGTGGTAGAATCGCCGGCTGAATTGAGGAAAACGCCAGATGGGTTTACTTTGCAATTACTGGAGGACATAACATGAAATTATTGATCATCCGCCACGGTGATCCGGATTATTCCATCGATTCTCTGACGGAAAAAGGCTGGCGGGAGGCGGAGCTTCTTTCAGAGCGTGTCGCGAAGCTGGATGTCCGGGATTTTTACGTATCTCCGCTCGGACGCGCGAAGGATACCGCTTCACCGACTCTGAAAAAAATGAACCGCACAGCTGCCGAGTGCGATTGGCTCCGCGAGTTTTCACCCCGTATCAACCGGCCGGACCGCGAGAATTCTCCGGTCTCCTGGGACTGGCTGCCGCAGGACTGGACAGCGGACGAGCGGTTCTACCGTTATGACCGGTGGTATGAGCCGCCCATCATGAGAAAAGCAGGGGTGAAAGAGGAATATGACCGCGTGACAGGGTGCTTCGACGGACTCCTGCAGCAATACGGCTATGTGCGGGACGGACATCTCTACCGCGCGGAGCAGGGAAATAATGATACGATTGTATTTTTCTGCCACTTTGGCGTCGGCTGCGTCCTACTCTCGCACCTGATCGGGGCGTCGCCGATGGTACTCTGGCACGGGCTGTGCGCAGCGCCGAGTTCGGTGACCACGGTCGTGACGGAGGAGCGCAGAAAGGGTATCGTGAGCTTTCGCGCGAGCGCGTTTGGAGACATTTCGCACCTGTATGCGAAAGACGAGCCGCCTGCGTTCGCCGCCCGGTTCAGTGAATGCTTTGAGAACGAGAATGAGAGGATCGACTGAATGTTCCAGACAGAAAAATTGTTTTATCAGGACGCATATATAAAAGAATTCACCGCGACCGTCCTGGACTGCCGCGAAGGGAAAAAAGGTTTTGAAATGGTGCTTTCCGCGACCACCTTTTACCCGGAAGGCGGCGGCCAGCCTTACGATACCGGGATTCTGCAGTCGATGGAGGAAACTGCGTTCACAAAAGAAGATCCTGCGGCAGCAGAACTGGCAGAAATTGGTTCCGAAACAGGTATTGCGGCAACTGGCCTGGTGGGAACTGGATCAATAAATAAAGAGCAGGCCGGGATGAGCGTGGCAGCGGGGAGTATGCTCCGTAGCGTCCATGTCCTGGAGGTTCATGAGAAAAATGGAGAATTAATCCACTATACGGACGCGCCGCTCGCCACAGGCACGACAGTTCATGGGAAAATTGACTGGGCTCGCAGATTTGACCTGATGCAGCAGCACTCCGGCGAGCATATCGTGAGCGGGCTGGTTCACACCGCCTACGGCTATGACAATGTCGGCTTTCACATGGGCAGCGACGTCATCACGATTGATTTTAATGGGGAACTGGACATGGCTGCCCTTCTGGAGATCGAGGCCAGGGCCAATGAGGTCATCTGGCAGAACCAGGAAACACACATTTTTTATCCGTCTGCGGAGGAGTTAAAAGAGCTGCCCTATCGCAGCAAAAAAGAGCTGACCGGAGAAGTGCGGATCGTGGAATTTCCTGTGAAAACGCCCCTTATTTCGGGTACCCCGGGGAAATCTTCCCCCGCCGCGGCTGATATAGATATCACGCAGCTGCCCTACTACGCCGACCTGTGTGCCTGCTGCGGGCTCCATGTGGCCCGCGCCGGTGAGATCGGGATGGTGAAGCTTCTGTCCGTTGTGAAATTCCGAGAGGGCGTCCGGGTAGAAATGATCAGCGGAAAGCGCGTGCTGGATTACCTGAATCTGGTAAATGAGCAGAATCATCAGATTTCCGTACTGCTCTCCGCAAAGCCGGCTCATACCGCAGAAGCAGTAAAACGAAGCATGGACGAAAATTTTCGACTGAAAGGCCGGGTGATGGCACTGGAGGAGAAGCTGTTTTCTGAGGAAGCAGAGAGGCTCGCCGGTGCAGGCGACGTGCTTCTTTTTGAAAAAGATATGGATTCCGAGGGCGTGCGCAAACTGGCCGTGGCGGTCATGGAGACCTGCGGCGGGCGATGCGCAGTATTTTCAGATAATGGGGACGGCACGTTTAAATACGCAGTCGGCGAAAAGGACGGAGATCTTCGTGCATTCGTCAAAGAGATGAACCAGGCACTCAATGGACGCGGCGGCGGAAAGCCATTTTTCGCACAGGGGTCTGTGAAAGCAGACGCGGGCGCGATCCGTGCTTTCTGGGAGGCAATTTTGAAATGAGCCGACAGCAGGAAGGATATTGGCGTTTGACAATAGATGGAATCAACAGATCTTCGTAAATTTCTTGTTAGCCAGCTACATTTTTTTATGTTAGCCCCTTGCCACCATTAAAAAAATGTGCTAGGATAACCCCGATAAAAGGCAGTGAAGGAGACTCTGCATTTGGAACCTGACAGGAATTTGGCGCCATTGACTGAAAGCGCTGATCGGTGGAAGGATGCAATAGGGAACACTCCGGAGCCGACTGTTCGAACCGTCTTAAGATGTGCGGTTCCTGTAATAAAATGATGATGGTCTCAGGAATTGTTTCATTTTGAAAAGGACACAGTAGGGCAGTACGTAGCACGCGTTAAGTGCATTTGAGAGGCAGGTTTTCACCAGACAGCTTATTTTTGGATGCTTTATATTTGAATGATTGCTGATGGTGTCTGAAAAGCCTGCAATGCGGGTGGTACCGCGGGTAATGATTATCCGTCCCGGAATATCGATTCAGATGTTCCGGGATTTTTTCGTGTACGCACAGGAACGCGTAAAGAATGATGACAGTTTCGCCGGTCGATTTCGGTGTCGGCGGACAAGTCGGTATATTCCTTGCCTGATTGGAAAAATCCCGGAGCAGAAACAGGAGGAGGACCATTATGTTATTGACTCGCAATAACCGCACATAAAAGAAAGATTTTCTAAAAATTG
>JAJQBS010000042.1 GCA_021203145.1 Lachnospiraceae bacterium
GAACTTTCTTAGAATCTTTTCAAGGTTGTCTCACTGTTCAGTTATCAAGGTTCTGTAACTTTTCCTTTTTTCACCGCCCTTTTCCTCAGCGGCATTAACCATTTTATCACCGTGTTCTGCTTTTGTCAAGCATTTTTTTAAATTTCTTTTCGCTAACTTTTGCAATAGTTTTTCGTAATTTTTACGGCATTTTTGTATTTATTGCATAGTTGTCAGACTTCTTATTGATTGCTCCGTGGATGCTCGCCGGGCAGCGGACGAAAATCGGATAAGGGAACACCCTCTTCCCCTATCCGCCTGCGCGAGCCGGATGCGGCTTTAGCCGCAAAATTTCCTCTGCCAACGCCGGCCCGCCGCTGCGTGGCCATCTTCTCTCCGCTAATTCTGCTCTTTCAGCATGCGGAAGATATATACGAGCATCACCACCGCTATAATAAATGTAAGCAGATCCGATACCGGCATGGAATAAAGAATACCGTTCAGTCCGAAGAAGATCGGCAGAATGAGCGCCCAGCCAACACCGAAGACAACTTCCCTGATCAGTGAAAGTCCGGAAGAAAGGGCTGCTTTCCCGAGGGACTGCAGGCAGATAAAGGTTCCTTTATTAAAAGTTGCCAGCGGCATCAGGCAAAGGTAGGTTCGGAAGGCTTTTACAGCGAATTCGGTATAATAGGAGCTCTCGTTTGCCGCGCCAAAGATCCCGATCAGCTGTTTCGGGAATACTTCCACGATAAACAATGCCACAAAGCCTGTGACCAGTTCTCCGATCAGCAGCGTCTTCAGCAGGCTGCGTGCGCGGTCGTTGCGGTTTGCGCCCACATTGTACCCCATGACCGGAATGCAGCCCGCGGAAAGTCCTACCGCAATGGAAATCACGACCTGGAAGAATTTCATTACAATACCTAATACAGCCAGTGGAATCTGGGAAAACTCTTCCTGGCCGAAGATCGGATCCAGCGCACCATATTTTACGACCATGTTGTTCATTGCCGCCATGGCAGCAACAAGGGAGATCTGCGACAGGAAGCTGGTGATGCCCAACGGCAGAAATCTGCTCATCAGATTCGGGAACAGGCCGAAGCTCTTCTTCTCCAGCTTTACCGCTTTCATATGGAACAGATACCAGATCGCCAGACCCGCCGTCAGGAACTGACCGGCAATCGTCGCCACTGCCGCGCCCATCATGCCCCAGTGCAGGCCGTAAATGCAGATCGGGTCAAAAATGATATTAAATACGGCGCCGAGTACGGTAGAAACCATGGCGAACCTCGGACTGCCGTCAGAACGGATAATCGGGTTCAGGCACTGGCCGAACATGTAGGCCGGAACGCCTATGGTAATGAAGGTAAAATATTCTTTGGCGTTCGCGAATGTCTCATCATTCACACGTCCGCCGAAGAAGGTCAGGATCTGATTCTGAAATACCGCGTAAAGCAATGTCACGATAAGGCTGACAATCACGACCAGCACGATCGCACAGCCGATGCTTTTGTGCGCATTTTCTTTTTCATTTCTGCCCAGGCAGATACTGACGAACGCGCAGCAGCCGTCGCCGATCATCACGGCCAGGGCAAGGGCTACGACGGTCATTGGAAAGACCACATTGTTTGCCGCGTTTCCGTATGAGCCGAGGTAAGACGCATTGGCAATAAAAATCTGGTCTACGATGTTATACAGCGCCGCGACCAGCAGGGAAATGATGCAGGGCACGGAATACTTTCTTACCAGCGTGCCGATCTTCTCTTCTTCCAGAAACTTGTTTGCTTTCTCTTCCATTTTGTTTCTCACTCCATTTCTTGTTTCAGACAAAGCCCGGCATTTATGGAGAGCGAATTGCGCATCCAGCGCAGATTGATTTTTCGACGGAACAGGTCACCGCTTTCTCCACCCGTTCCGGTATCATACTTATAAAGTACGTTCCTGCCCCGCTTCGGCTGCGCCAGGCAACTATCCGCCGTATACGCGGCGCCGCCGCAGATTCTATAGATTTCTATAGCTCCCCCCGCTGAGCGTACTTATTTTACAACAAGTTTTTTCATTTGTCCAACCAAAAAAATGTTTTTTTTGATTCAAAAAATGCATAAATTTTATGCAATCGCGATTGTTCGCCACGTTGCTGCTGTTAAATCCAAATGGCCTCGCAAACGCCGTAATAATCGGACAGGGGGAAGTTTTCTTCCCTATCCGTCTGCGCGAGCCGGGATGCTTTGCCATAAGGCTCTGTGCATCAAAAAATAAAGCTGTAGCAAACGTACAGCTTTATTCCAGTCCACACAGGTTATTTTTCGACAGTTCCCAGGTTCCTGCAGACTATCTGATTCACTCTGTTCAGATTTTATAAATTTCCTCTGCGTTGCCGTGCAGCATCAATTCTTTTTCCTCATCTGTGACATCCAGTGCGCGAACAAAGGCCGGGCCGTCTGTCAGCCATTCTTTGCGAACCGGATAGGAGGTTCCCCAGATGATGTGGTCGGCGCCGAGCACCTTCACCGCGCACTCGAGCTGGGTCTTGCCCCAGGGCTGGGCGTGGGACATCTCGAAGTAGATATGCTCGCGGAAACGGGCCTCCGTCTCGCCGCTGTCCGATTTGAAGCGGCTGACGTCCTCAGTCTTTTTTGCCTGCTGTGGGAACACCATGTTCGCGATGGCGAAAAATCCGCCGCCGAGCATGGAGTGTACCATTTTGATATTCGGATATTTAATAAACAGATCACTGAACGCCTCGCGGCACACCGCGAGACCCTGGTCCACGCAGCGTCCGTAGTAGCGTCTCACATTATTATACGTAAGGAAGGACTGCGGCTCAGCCGGGATCGGCGTATGATGGACATAAACGTTCATCTCCAGCTCATTGACCTTCGCGAAGAACGCAGAAAAACGCTCGTCATCGAGGTAGGCGTCGCCATAGTGTGCACTGACCTGTACTCCATTCATGCCCAGCTCGTTTTTGCAGCGTTCCAGCTCCGCAAGGCTCTCCTGTGTGCCGTAAGGCGGAATGACCGCCAACGGAATCAGCCTGCCGCCGCTTTTCTTTGCATACTCATACATGCCGTCGTTAAACATCCGGCAAAAATCCAGATCCATCCATTCGTGGCATCCCGGTACTTTCAGGACTGCCTTGTCCACGCCCGCCTCGTCCAGGTCGGCCAGCATGCTCTCCAGCACATAGTCTCCCTGCACATAATTCAGGTTCGGGCTGCCCTCCGGCTTTTCCAGTACGACCTGCTTTTTTCCGTTCGTCCCCGGAATTTCCTCACAACGGCCGACCCAGCCGAATTTTGTCTCGCCTAAAAAGCGTTTCATCAGAGCATCATCTGTGAAAAGCTGTTCCGGAACCCAGTATAAATTTGCATCAATTACCATTTTCGTCTGCCTCCCGTCTCATTCATACTTATTATAGAAAACGACGTATGTCGTTCCCTGTAAATATATAGTAAACGACTTTAGTCGTTTTACTTTGCGTCAGACCTCCTGCAGTGCTCCAAGTACTTCAACTGCTTTTCGGGTCAGCATTTCCGCCGCGCCGCGCCCGAACGGGGAATTCTGAGCCTCGTAGCAGCAGCGGTCGTATGCACTCTCATCCGCCATATATTTGGACGCGCCGTTCACAAGCGTGCAGACCAGGGTCGTACCAAAGCCGGACTGTTCCATGATGGACGCGGCCGTGAGGCAGGTCAGCTCCGGCTTTACGCCAAGAAGCGCCACATCGCCGATCCGGATTCCCTCAATCTCGGTCTTGCTCTCTCCGTCCGGCTCATAGACGGCATTTCTGGTCGGACGCAGGCTGTGCAGGTCACGGTTCATATGCTTGGCAGGAACGGTCAGGCTCGCGGAAATTGTCCCAAGCGACACGTCATCCTGATCGCAGACGGTCTCGTGCGCGATCTCACAGATCCGGTTCCTGAATATTCCGGAGAGACGGTCGCAGATCTCAAAACCCGCTTCGTGAAGATCCGTGCGGATTCCTTTTCCGTCTTCAAATTTCTCATTGACTGCCTTCTCGACGGGCGCCTGATCCGCCGCAGCGCCGATCAGGAACATAACTACAAGACCGCCTCCCGCCGCTTCCTCGACCTCTCGGCAGGCCACGCCGGAGACGTCGGGCGTCACTGGTTTTCTGCCGTCGCTCAGCTCAGACTGATCCATCACGGAGGACTGGATCGCAAAATGAGTGATCAGGGCGATGGGCTGTCCGTCCATATCGTTAAAACGCAGCACGGTCACCGTCCTGTCCGTCGGGCCGTACCCATTTGTACCGACCCACCAGCCGTCCTTCAGTTCAATGTCGCGGCTCGCGACAATATCACATTCGCCTGCGCCGACGCCTAGCTTCGCGGGGCGCAGCTGCTCTACCGCATCCTTTGCCGCACCGGCCGCCGCCAGCTGAAGTGCTTCCCGATATTCCCGTTTCAGAGAAAGCTCCTCTTCTGACTTGAAAAGATGATCCGGAAGCAGGTGTGGAGAAGAAAACGAATGCGTCACGCAAACCCAGATGTTTTCTTTCTTTACGCCGGTTTCCCCGGCGGCCAGAGAACGGATGGCGTCCACCTCTTCCCCCGGCATCGAGGTGATTTCCAGAGAGACAATGAGTACCGTCTCCGCGCAGCCGTCTGCCGTCGATTCTCCGCCCCTGGCGGCCCCTTCCTGCCGGATCGCCACCGCTCTGGCGTGAATCGGATCATGCACCTGCCCGAAATTCTCAACCGCCAGATACTCCCCGGGAATCTCAATCACCCGTTTCCCTGCTCCTGCTTTTAATCCTGCCATAGCATATTCCCTTCTTTCTATACATCGCGCGGGGGAGCTTCGCGCCCCCCGCAGAAATACCTGTGAACCTGCCACGGTTCCGTGTATTTACTTATCACTGCAATCATTGCTCACCACGCGATCAGGGCGTCGCACATCGCCTCTGTAGAATCAGCGCTCTCATAATTAAATACGAAAGTCTCTTCATCAGTGGTCACCACAAGGTAGCTTTTAACAGACTGCTTCACGCAGACAGTATACTCGCCCCACTCCTCATTTTCCCAGGTGCCGACAGTATACTTTTCCTCGGACACAACATTGACGGCATTCCCTTCCGTGAAGGTCTGAACCACTTTTGCGGACTGGATCTCATCTTTCGAGAACTGAATCACGATTTCATCCTCATAATAAACGGAAAACACCTCGTCCTCGATCTCAATTTTCACGGCGGCTGATTTAAAAATCCCCAGCGTGTACAGCACGACCACAATCACAACTATCACAAGAAACCCTTTTGCCGCGTTTACCACACCCTGGTGTTTTTCTAAAAAGTCATCCATGTCCTGTCCTCCGTCCGGTATCTGCCGATTGTCTGCCCGATATCTGTCTGTTGTTTGCCGGTTGCCGATCCTGTATCCGTCCTTTGTTTCCCGGTATCCGTCCGACAGGTACCGCTCGTCAGTACTACAATCCGGGCTGTTGTCAAAGCAGCCGGAAATGTTTACAGCAGCGTCCTGTCATATGAAAAATGATAGCCCTTATACACAAAATCCACCATATTCGGATTCACCTTGAAAAAACCGTCCTTCGGGACATCCGCGCTGTGTGGAAACTGGCAGTCGTAGATCATATGGCCTTCCCCGTCGCGCTCATCCGTCATCGGCGGGCGCCCTCCTTCCGGCTGCGGCTTTTCCAATTCTTCTCCATTCATAACTTTGCAGGCCGCCTCGTAAAAGGTCTCCAGGGCGCCGTCCGCCACCTTCTGCGGGCCGCCGTAGATGGCGTCAAACTCCCCTCTGTGGGCGAGGAGCTTTTCCAGGTCGCTCTTCCATTTGCCAACGGAACCGTTGAGCGTCTTGCCGTGCCCCATGATCTCGTCCCCGGTAAAGAGCAGCCGGTGCGTCCGGTCGAGAATCGCGATCCCATCCGGCGTGTGGTCGCCGATCCGGATGATCTCCAGCTCGCGCCCCTTCAGAGGAATGGTGGAACCGTCGCCCACCACGGTCTTCGGATAGTCCGGCGCCGGGAATGTAATCCCGTCAAAGCTTGGGTAGGGAACAGATGCCAGCGGCAGTGCTTCCTCCCCCATGAAGGCCATGTCAAAATAAAAATTGTTCGCCGAATGATCAAAGTGAAAATGAGTATTGATCACCCACGGCACCGGCTTGCCGCACAGCTTTTCCAGAAATTCCCGTAAATTCCCGGCGCCATAGCCGGTATCAATCGCCACCCCGGCCTCATCGCCAGCCAGCAGATAGTGGTAGTCGCCAGAGCTCATGATCTGCCAGGTGCTCTCGTCAATCTGTGTGACCTCATAATAAGGAACGTCCATCGGGGTGATCGTCCCGTCCTTATGCCGGATCAGTATATCATGTTTTGGGGAAAAATCAATCGTTTTCATCTGTCCCTCCATTGCTTTTTTTGTTCTAAACTGCTATAATGAACGATACATCTATTCAAATTTATATGATTCTGACAAATATTTATAAGGAACCAAAATCTATGTTAGATAATAGTGCCGTAAAATACCTGAATGATTTTATCACACTCGCGGAAGCCGGCAACTATACCAAAGCCTGCGACAAGCTCTATCTCTCCAAGTCGACGCTGGCCAAGCATATCAAAGACCTGGAGGAAAGCCTGGGGCATAAGCTGTTCGCCGCCTCCGGGCATAAGCTCGTGCTGACCGATTTTGGCAAATTCTTTCAGGATTACGCAGACCGGTTTGTCTCTCTCGACCAGGAATACGAGCAGGCCCGAGCTGCCTATGACGAGGACGCCGCCTCTGAGGTGCGCGTCGCCGTCTCCCCGCATATGAACTGCGACCACATGATGAACATGCTCTGGGATCATTTTGTCCCATGGTATCCACAGTATCATCTGGCCACTATCGAATACCCGGCCGCGATCCTCTCAAGGGAGTATCTGGTCGCGATGGGCTATGAGCTGGTCTTCGGGCTCTCCTGGTCCAGTGAAGACGCCGACGCAGGGTGCGGCTGCTTTTCCTGGGCCAGAAGCACACTCGTCGCCGCGCTTCCCCTTTCGCACCCGCTTAGGAACCGGGACGAGCTCCGGCTTGAGGAGCTTAAAAATGAATCCTTTATCCTGCCCCCGCAGGATACCGCCCTGTACCAGATGACTGTTGCCTGCTGCCGCGAGGCGGGTTTCGAGCCACATGTCAATTTCACAATCCAGGGGAACAGCAATCTCGTAGATCTTGTTTCCGGCAATGTGGGCGTCTCTCTTTCGACCGCCAACGATCTCCCCAGGCAGCTGTATTCCGACCGCATGGCGCTCGTGCCGCTTTCCCCGGAGCGGCCCATTTATCTGAATCTGTATTACCGGAAGGATCGGGCATTGTCCGTCTCCGCGCGCACTTTTTTTGACTACGCGAAGCAAATTCACCGGGATCACCAGAAGGATATCCCATACTACGGACCGGAGGTAGGAGTTGAAAACCCTTTTTTTAAATGAATTTCTTGTCCTCGCGGAGCAGCTGAATTTTTCAAATGCCGCAAGAAAGCTTGGCATCAATCAGTCCACGCTCTCCCGCCATATTAAACAGCTGGAGGAGGAGCTCGGCACGCCGCTGTTTTCGCGCACCACGCAGAAAATCGAGCTGACAGCCTATGGCAGCGCGTTTATTCCGCACGCAATGGCTATCATGGAGCATGAAAAAGCATATGAGCGCGCTGCTGACGCCATCCGGAGGGATACCGCCCACCGGATCTCGCTGGGAGTCTGCGGATTCCCCGGCTATTACGGCATCACCGCGCTCTTCTCCGCATTTAAAACCCGTTACCCGGAATCCATCATTGATGTACGCATGGGATCCACCGAAGATATGCTCGGGCGTCTGCAGTCCGGCATTCTGGATACCGCGTTTGTCCACGACACGGGCGGTCTCACAGAGGATTATGCCATGATCCCGTACCGCGAGGATTACCTTTCCGTAAGTCTCCCGGTCCGGCACCCGCTGGCAAAGCAGAAGGTGCTGCACCTGTCCGACCTGAAGGACGAGGTCTTCTTCATCCGCCATAAAAAGGACTCCACCCCCTGGCGTTTCGAGATCCAGACATTGCAGGACGCGGGATTCACGCCAAAGATCTCTTCCAACAAAAATGCGTGGGAGGATTCTGTCATCAACTGCTCCAACGAGGTCTCCCTTGTAAAGCAGGGGCTCGCGGACAAGCTGAAGGGCAATGTCCATGTGGCCATCATCGACCTGGAGCCCCGCATCCACACGGACCTCTATCTGATTTATCCAAAAAGCCACCGGCTGACTGAAATCGTAAGCGCTTTTGTGAATTTCACTGCCGCGAGACGGGAGCCCCTGTGAGGTCTGTACATTTCACTTTGTCTTTGAGAACATCCATTCCCGGATTGCTTCTATATTATAAGCGGTTTCCCAGGTATTGGTATGGTGCTCTCCTCCGCGGCTGCTCCAACCGTTCGCCACGGTCTCGATCTTGTATGGTGTGTAAATAACGTTCGCGCCCGTCGCGATCAGGCTCTTCGCAATCTCGGAGAGCTCCTCCTGCGACGCTTTTGCGCTGATCAGCTTCCGCGCCACGAGGGCGCCCTTTGATTCCATCTCGCAAGCCATCTGGTTCATGATCGGGAACGCCTTCACGTCACCCATGGAATTCAGCATCCAGAGGTTCTGCTTCTCCAGCCCGCCGATCTGACGGTCATCCCACTGTCCGGCCACCAAAAAAGACGCCGCGAACAGATCCGGATACCGTACATTCAGCACGATCGAAGACATGCAGCCCATCGACTGGCCGGTCGTATAAAGCCGGTCCCGGTCTACCGCATATTGATCGCAGACCCAGTCCAACAGCCTCTTCGCCGTCTCCAGGCGCGGGTCGACGATCCAGTCGTCGTCCACAATCGGAGGTCCGTCAAACTGCGGAGCCAGCACAAAGCACTTCCGCTTCGCCTGCTCCTTCGGATCCGCCCAGATGACCGCGCCCATCCCCTGTGCCAGAGTCAGGCGGGAATCCGACCCGCACGGTCCCGCGTCATGGATAAACTGTACCAACGGATACGTTTTCCCCGGCTCCATGTCTTTCGGAATATAAAGATTATAGGCGAGCCCTTCGAATTCTCCCTGAATAAAATCGTCCACGATCAGATTTTTCACACGGTCGTTCTGATCCACAATTCCTATGATAGCACCATCTGATGCGCCCGACAAGGCAATTTTTGCACCGTCTGCCACATTCATTGAAGCATCAGCATTCCCGTCCGCTGTGCCCGTCAGGGTTTCCATTTCATTTTCCGCCGCACCCGTCGCAGGAATGACTGCGCCGTCTGCCGCATGGATCGGCCTGCACTGGCTCACCCGGACAGCCGCCGTCTCCACTGTGGTCGGCGTGTGCTGCCAGGGTTTTCCCGGATGATAGAGGGACGCAGCCTCGTCCCCGGCTGAAAGCTCCAGCGTGACCATGCTGTCTGACACGGAAATCCCCGTGACTGTGCGGGAATCTACCCGGAACGCATCCGCGGCCGTGTCAGGAGCGACCGGGCGGTCATATTCCAGCACTGCCTGGGTACATTTCTGCGCGTCCGGCCCCACCTGAGTCACCGCCGTAATGTGTAAAATATGTTTGTTGTTCATAATCTGTCTCCACAATTTCCAATTAAAGCCGATCTTCTCACCAGATCTCATGCGCTTCCCCGGCGGGAAGCACGGTATGGTTTTCCTCTTCCCGGTACGGCATCCCCCGCTCGATCAGATAGACCACCCCGGCCGCGGCCGCACAGAGCAGCACACACCCGGCAAGCTTCAGCTCATTTATCGCAGAGTCCACGCCCAGGAAGATATTGACGACGATCATCAGCGCCGTCGCCGCCAGGCAGGCAGACGCGATGACCGATGCTTTTTTCAGGTTGTCAGAGGAGCTGTGATGGTCATAAAGGGTCATCCTCTTTCTCATAAACACATAATTAACCGTGGCGGCCACGAGCAGAATCAGCCCGACGACCGAAGCAAACTCCGGAATAGCCACCAAAAGAGAATAGGTCCCGCCAAAGCCGTCCTGGCACATCAGCGCCAGATATCCGGCACAGGTCACCACCACCAGCAGCACATACATCATGCGATACCAGACATACATAGCTGGCGTGACATCCTGCACCAGCCAGGGTTCTGTGTAAAACCGCTCCACCTTATATCCCCCATTGGCCTTCTCCGTACGGATTTCCGTATAACCGCGAAAATATTTGTGATAGTACGTACTGCGGCGGATGCCGTCCTCCGTACTTTTCCCTGCTTTCTGATCCAGCTTCCAGTTGGAATTCACGCCGTAAATGTCATTTCCGACCTTCTCGGGACCCTTCTTTCTGGCCATTACTCTCACATCCTCTTCGTCTTTTGCTTCCATTATCTTTCCATAGCCTGTCTGCATTATAGCTTTTTATCAGGCAGACTGTCAGTCGCTCATAATTTTTTCATTACAGCTTTCGGCAAACAGAAAATGTCCTGCAAACCATGGAAAGTGTTTTGTTTATGCACGCTGCTGAAGGGCATTAATCATTAATTTCCTTCACCCTGCAGCAGGACACGAAGTGTCTCGGCTCGACCTCCTCGAGCACCTGCGGCTCGCGGCATTTGTCGCACGCGTACGGACAGCGCGCCGCGAAACGGCAGCCCGGCTCCGGGTTGATGGCTGAGGTAATTTCGCCCTTCAGCTGCACACGCTGCATTGGGTGGTCCAGATCCGTCGACGGGATCGCCGACAGCAGGGCCTTCGTGTAGGGGTGCAGGGAGCGGCGGAACAGCTCGCGGGACGGGCAGGTCTCGACCAGCTGCCCCAGGTACATGACGCAGATATCATCCGAAATATGGCGAACAACCGACAGGTCGTGCGTTACGAACATATATGTCAGCTGCATCTGCTCCTGCAGATCCATCAGCAGGTTTAACACCTGCGCCTGGATGGACACGTCCAGGGCGGACACCGGCTCGTCACACATGATGAACTGCGGATTCAGCGCCAGGGCGCGGGCGATGCCGACCCTCTGGCGGCGGCCGCCGTCCATCTCATGCGGGTAGGCCAGACGGAGGCGCTCCTCAATGCCGACCAGATCCATCAGCTCTTCCGTGCGCTGCTGCACTTCTGCCTTCGAATAACGGTGCGACTCCTGCAGCGGCTCCTTGATCGTCGCCTCCACGCTGGAGCGCGGGTTCAGGGATGAATACGGATCCTGGAAGACGATGCTGACCTTCTCACGCAGCTCACGGAGCTTTTTGCCCTTCGCGTAGGTGATGTCCTCACCATCCAGGCGGACGACACCATCCGTCGCGTCCAGCAGGCGGATGATGGTGCGGCCCAGTGTGCTCTTCCCGCAGCCGGACTCCCCCACGACGCCCATGGTATGTCCTTTTTCAATGGATAATGTAATATCGTCAACGGCGTGGTTCGTACCGGCGCCTACGCTGAAATACTTCTTTAAATGTTCCACTTCAAGCAGTGCCATGCTCACACGCCCCCTTTCACAAATTTACAGCAGCGGACAAAGTGTCCCGGCTCGATCTCTGTCATGACCTGATTCTTAGAGCTGCACTCGCCCTTGCAGTCCGGACACCGCGGCCCAAACTTGCAGCCGTCCGGCAGGTTGGTCGGATCGGGCGGCAGGCCGTGGATCGGCGAGAGCCGTTTCGAATCGTCGTCCAGCTTCGGAAGAGAGCCGAACAGTCCCAGTGTGTACGGGTGCTGCGGGTTGCGGAAGATGTGCTCCCGTGTGCCGTATTCCACGATCTCGCCCGCATAGATGACCGCAACGTCGTCGCAGGTCTCCGCCACGACACCCAGGTCGTGCGTGATCAGGATCATGGAAGTATTGAATTTTTCGCGCAGCTCGCGCATCATATCCAACACCTGTGCCTGGATCGTCACGTCCAGCGCCGTCGTCGGCTCGTCCGCAAGGATGAGCTCCGGATTACAGGCCAGAGCCATGGCGATGACCACGCGCTGCTTCATGCCGCCGGAGAACTGGTGCGGATAGTCCATGTAGCGGACGCTCGCGATGCCTACCAGCTCCAGCATCTCAATCGTGCGCTCCTGCGCCTGCTGCTTCGAATAATCATTGTGCTGCAGAACCACCTCGCTGATCTGGTCGCCAACCGTCATGGTCGGATTCAGCGCCGTCATCGGATCCTGGAAAATCATGGCGATCTTGTTGCCGCGGACCTTCATCATTTCTTTTTCAGGAAGCTTTAACAGATCCTCTCCGTCCAGGAAAATCTCGCCCTGCTTTATTTTCGCAGGGGGCATCGGCAGGATACGCAGGATCGTCTTCGCGATCGTCGTCTTGCCCGCGCCTGTCTCGCCCACCAGGCCAAGCGTCTTGCCCTTTTGCACTGTCAGGTTCACACCGTTGACCGCCTGGACGATCTGGCCGCCGGAGGAATACTCTACGACAAGATCATTAATTTTCAAAAACTCTTCACTCATCTTTTTCCTTCCTCCTTATCAGTCCTTCAGCCTCGGGTCCATCGCGTCGCGCAGGCCGTCACCCAGTAGGTTGATTGCCAGCACCGTGAGCAGGATGACAAACCCCGGCCACAGCATCTCATGCGGATACTTGGTCAGGTACTCCCTCGCGGAGGAGCACATTGCGCCCCACTCAGCGGTAGGCGGCTGAATGCCGAGCCCTATGTAGGAAAGACCCGCCGCCGACATCATCGTGCCGCCGATCTGGCCGGTCGTGCCGACGATCGTCGGGGCAATAATATTCGGCATCATATGCTTAAACATAATCTTCATCTTGGAGCAGTTCATCGCCTTCGCCGCTTCCAGGTATTCCATCTCACGCTCCTTCAGCGCCATCGCACGAGTGCCGCGCACAGAGCCCGGGAGGCCGGATACTGAGAGCGCCAGCGCTGTATAGCCGAAGCCGGATCCCAGGGCTGAGGAGATCACGATTGCCAGCAGCGTACCCGGGATTGCCATCCAGACGTCGCAGATACGCATCGCGATGTTGTCGACCTGCCCGCCGTAGTAGCCGACGATACAGCCGAAGAACACGCCGAACACCATGCCGACGATGGCCACCGTGAAGCCAAGGAGCAGGGACATCCTGCCGCCGTAAAGGATACGGGTGAAAATGTCACGGCCCAGGTTGTCGCAGCCCATAATATGCGCCATACTTGAGCCCGCATTCAGCGCCGAATAGTCCATATAGTTCGGGTCGTAGGGCGCGATCAGGGGCGCCAGTACGCACGCCAGTACGATAATCACCAGGATCACCAGGCCGAGCATGGCTGTCCTGCTCTTCACCAGCCGCCGCGTAATCTGGCGGAATTGGGTGTCTTTTTTCCGTTTCGGCACGGAAGAGGCCTTTGTAACAGTTGCTGCATTCGCCATTATTTCTTCCCGCCTTTCTTATCGCCGCCCTTTTTCGCGGCATAGTTTACATACTGCGCCTTGATACGAGGGTCAAGGTACGCATACACCAGATCCACCAGCAGCGTGATCACTGCAGAGAACAGCGCCAGAATCATGACTGAGCCGCGGACCACGGGGTAATCCCTCGAGTTTACGCCGGTCAGCAGATACTGCCCGATGCCCGGGAAGGAGAACACGGTCTCGATCACGACCGTGCCGCCGACCACCATGGAAAGCTGCATACCCAGCGCGTTCACGACCGGGATCAGCGCGTTCGGAAGCATGTGCTTGTAAATCACCGTGCGCTCCGAAAGCCCTTTCGCGCGCGCCGTCGTAACAAAATCCGCCCGGATGGTCTCAAGCGCGGCAGAGCGCGTCTGCCTCGCGTTCATCGCCATACCGGACAGGGAGTTCGCCAGCACCGGCATGATCCAGTACGCCCACGTCGGGTAATCGCCGCTGATACCGAACGGCGGCAGCCAGCCAAGCTGCACGGAAAACAGGACTACCATCAGAAGTCCGAGGAAGAACTGCGGCACAGAGATGAATACCATCGCCAGAACCAGGACGCCCTGATCCCAGATCGTATTCCTGTGGATGGCCGCGTTTACGCCGAGCGGGATGCCAATGATGATATTCAGCACCATCGAAATCAGCCCCAGGCCCAGTGTACGGGGAAGACGGGTCGCGAATTCCTGGATGACAGGAATTCCGTAGACGTAGGATTCGCCAAAGTCCAGGCGACAGGCGTTCACCAGGAACTCAAGGAGCTGTACCATATACGGCCGGTCCAGTCCGAGCTGCTCCCGCACCCTCGCGATATCCTCATTCGTGGCGCCCGACCCCAGGATGATCTGCGCCGGGTCGCCCGGTACAAACCACATGATCGTGAAAATAATGACGCCCACACAGGCCATGATCACGATCAGCCAGAGAAGTCTTTTTACTATATATCTCCACATAGTTACGCCCTTTCTTATTTTTGAAAGCAGGAATCGGATAGGGGAACGTCCTTCTCCCCTATCCGCAGCGCCGGCCGCGTATGGCGCAAGCCATAGAATTCCTTTCGCGGCCGTGTGCACACAGCAGGCGCCGCTCCGCAACAGCCGGAGCGGCGCCCTGAGGAAAAATTATGATGTGATTCTATGAAAGCTCATGTCCGTGTCGTCCGATACTCAGAATACCCGGCGTACAGGTACGCATATATATCTGAATACTGGCGGCACTTTCACTCATTACTCTACGGAGCCGTCGAAGCAGCATGCGCCCGGAAGGAGGTTCAGGCGGTCAGACAGGCATACATAGGTGCAGTCTTCCGGAACGATGTTATAGTTGTTGCCGGAGTAAAGACCCATTGCATAACCATTGTCTACGCACATCTGCCACCATGCTTCCATGTTCTCAGCCGTGTGGCCTTCTGCCGTGTTGCACAGCTCAAGAAGTGCCTGCCACTCATCGTCTACTGTGAAGTAAGCTGTCGCAGAACCGCTGCCTCCGTTGCTGTTGTAATCAAAGCCATGGCTCCATACCTGAACGTTGTAGTCGGCGGCCATCATACCAAACATCAGATCCCATACGGAAGAATCCGCCATGGTGGATGTCTGTGTCGCCTGGTCAACGCCCTTTACTGTCGCGTTGATGCCAGCTGCCGCGAGCTGTGCCGCGATGATTGTAGCTACGTCATTATAATCGCTCTGGCAGAGGATCGTCAGAGTCTCACCGTTGTAAGAAGAAGCTGCCAGATATTCTGCCGCCGCTTCCAGATCCGCGCCGTCGTTCGTGTTGTAGTTGTCAAGGCTTGCCCAGTCTACATAGCTGTAATCTGAATAATAATCGGTCGCGTAGGAATACAGTCTTGTATAATCCCCGCCGAGAGCGGTGATCAGGCCGTTCTGATCAATCGCGTTGAAGATCGCCAGTCTCAGGTTCACATCGCCGGTCGGCATATCCTCACTGCAGTTCGGGCAGAGATAATAGACGAATTTCTGTACATAGCTGTATACGCTGTACTGATCGCCGTAGCTTCCGTCATCCGTGAAGACTTCAATGTTCTCGAGCGGCATATCATAAACCATATCCAGAGCTCCGGACTCAAGACCGGTCTCACGGGAGTTGCCCTCGTCTACGAACTGATAGGTGATCGTCTGTACATTTGCCTGAGACTCCTGACGAACCAGGGACTCATCTGTCTGCCAGTAATCCTCATTCTTCTCAATCACGAGCGAAGAACCGGAGGTATAGGATACAAACTTATACGGGCCCGTACCGCACATGGAGCTGGTCAGGTTCGCGCTGCAGTTCTCAGAAACGATGAAGCAGCGGGACAGGAAATTCTCAAGAGCGCCCAGAGCATTCAGCTCCTCTGAGAACGTAAACAGCACTGTCGTATCATCCTCTGCCTCTACGGAAACCAGCGTCTGCCAGTTCGCCGTCGTCGCGTTCTCATACTGATACATATAGCTGTAAGCTACGTCAGACGCCGTGATGTGATTGCCCTCATGGTCATAGATGTAATCATAGATGTAGACGCGGTACTCCACGCTGCCTTCCTCATGATCATATCCGCCGTACTCGCCGCGGCTCGCATCCGCCAGCAGTGCATAGAACTCGCCGTCCGCAGAGGTCTCAAACAGCATCTCATATACTTCGTAGTTGCCCGGCACGTTGTTGTCCGTGCCCCACGGCTCGATCGACGTCGCGGTCACCCATGCTACGGTGATGGAGGAGCGGGTAACGGTGTTGTCAATGTTGCTCGTGTCATGCAGTGAATCATCACTTGCGAACGCGCATGTCCCAAGGCTCAGAGCCAGGACTGCGGACATACATACTGATAAAAATTTCTTTTTCATGATGGAATGTTTCCCCTTTCTTTATCAGATTCCCAAATGCCAAATGAATAGTTTCAATGCGGGGTCATCATGCGGGTTCCTCCCTCACAAATCGCCTGCAGATTTTCCCGCTTCCCGGACTGACCGGTCAAGACTTTGTCCGGAAAACGTATAGCAGAAAGTAAGTATTCATGGTGAGCCTGACACTCGCTGTCAGGCTGCGCCAGAGCACTTTTCGCAAATGAGATTTCGCCCCATGCGTCGCAGACGCATTTTAAATGGGCGAAATCGTTACATTCACGGCGCAGCTGTGAATGTAACACCAGGAACCGTCGGACGTCTCCTCCGGAATCCCTTCGCCGCCCCGCTCCGCCGATAAATCCGGCTGGCAGGGTTCTGCTTTTGCTCCCGGTCTGTCCGGAAATCCCGACAGGCCGGAGCACATCCCCGTTCACGGTTCACAGAACGAACCGGAACTTTTGATATTCACATTTTACCGTTCTCCCTGTGCATTTTCAACACGGAAAAACCGGAAGTTTTATTCGTTTTTTGCAATAATCACCACGCGCAGGTACCGGCAGGACACTGTTTCCGTGTTTTTGCACTATGCAGAGATAAGATTACACATACGTGGTCAATTACTTATTGTCGCTCATATACCCTTCATTAATGAAGGACTGCCAGGACCATTTCAGATGGTCTTCCCATCCTTCGCCCAGCGCATAGCCCGGAAGCAGCTCCAGATCCGGATCCAGGTCCTCGATCGTGCGCGGAAGCACTTCGCAGTACACATAGATCTTCTCAAATGTGATCTCTTCTCCGTCCACGGTCTTCACTTCCGTCGGTGTTTCCTCGCCGCCATACGGACGGACATAGTTGACTGTCTGGCCAATCAGGCAGACCTGAGCCTCTTCGTCACAATTGTATGCTACCGCGTAGATTTCCTCATCTACGAGATATCCGGCGCCGTCCTCATCCTCCGCGTAATACCATACGTTTCCTTCTTCATCCGTGTAAGTCAGCGTATATGAAGAGAAAATCTGCCACCCACATGCCGCTGCTGTTTCTGATCTATATAATCGGACTGTCTCTGGGGCTTTTTCTTTTGCAGGCCGTCCCCTATAGGGGGAACGTTCTTCTCCCCTATCCGCCTTTCTTTATTTAATTATACACATCCTTTATTTCCAGAGAAGATTTTTAATGGAGTACGCTGCCAGCTGACGCCATGTCTGCCATTCATGTCAACCTTCGGCATCGGTCTCGGTCTCCATCTCCAGCGGAGCGCCTAGCGCCTCGAGTGCCGCCGTCGCTGTCGCCGCTACATCTTCCATGTCTGAATCCTCAGAACCGGTATTTTCAAGCGCCAGGTTGTCGTTCGCGGCCGCCAGAGCCATCTGATAGTAGTAGATTACAGTGTCAATGTCTGCATCTGTACCCAGACCATTTTCATAGAAATTAGCCAGAGACAAATAGCAGCGCGGTACGCCAAGCATGGTCGAATGGACGCTGGAGTTGTTGATGGTCAGCTCAAAGTAATAAAGTGCCTGTTCATAATCCTGCTCGATGCCGTCGCGGCCTTCCTCATAATAAACACCCAGCTTGTAGCTTGCCGTGCTGTCATAGGTTCTGCCATTGCCGGCCGCCGCGATCAGATAGCACTCCTCCGCAGCCACATAGTCCGGCTCTTCCCAGGTCCCATCATCATGTGTATAGCCCGAATCATACAGGTCTGCCGCGTAGCGCGGGCCCTTGAAATCGGTCTCTTCAAGAGACTCGTCCTGATAGGAAGCCAGGAAATAGCTCATCGCCGTGTCATAGCTCTGCTCGATGCCTGCCTGTCCTTTTTCTTTGCTTTTACCGGACTGTGCGCCGTACTTTTCCTCATCGCTGTATTCCGTATTTACAGGGAAAAAAATCAGGAGGAGCTGGAGCGGTTCAAGCAGAGCTACACGGACAACGTCACCCACGCCCTGAAGACCCCCGTCAATTCCATCCGTGTAATGGCGGAGACGCTCTGTGATGGCGTCGTGCCTTCCCCAGAAAAGCAGAAAATCTACTGCGCGCGGATACTTGAGGCAGCAAAAAAGCAGCAGGCCATGATCCAGAATATATTAAAGCTCTCCGAAATTCAGAACCACCGCACCGACCTGTCAAAAACCACCGTGTCCGCGAAGGATTGCTTTGGCGAAATTCTGGACGAATACCGGGAGCTGTGCGAATGCATGGACATCACGTTTTACATGCCCGAAAGCATCGACCGGCTTCCGCATCTTATGACAAACAAAGAAAGCGTCCGTGAAATCATGAAAGTGCTTCTGGATAACGCGGTCAAATTTGTCCCCGAAGGCGGCAGCATCTGGGTGGAGGCTTCGCCCGCGTCCGGCCACGCCGTCTTCTGCGTCCGGGACAATGGTCCGGGGATCCCGAAGGAGCAGCATCAGCTGGTGTTCGAACGTTTCTTTAAAAGCGCAGAAGAAACCAATCAGGGCGGCAGCGGGCTCGGGCTGGCCATCGCCAGAGAACTGGCGGATGGGCTCGGCGAAAAGATCTGGGTAGAAAGTGAAGCCGGAATGGGCGCCGCCTTCTTTTTCACCATCCATTTCTCGTGGACATGAAGCAAAGAGACAGACTACCGGCATCGCCTTGCCGCCCGTCTGTCTCTTCCAAATTTTACAGTTGTGAGTGATACAATTGCCTGACCAGAGGAGAACGCACTTTATCGTCCGCTTTTCAGGACTCCTGCAAAACCGGCCTCACTGCCTCACAGATCTCGTCGAAATGAATCTGACATTTTCCATCAAAAATCTGCACCGGAACCGGCTGGTCCATCCCATAAAAAGATGTATGACAGCCATCGCAGAGCCATCGCAGTCATCCTTTGTCCTGTCATGCACGATCACCTTCTCCTGCTGCAGATCTACAATCCAGTATTCGCGCACGCCTGCGTTGATGTACTTCCAAAGCTTCACAAATAAGTCTTTGTAAGCGGTCAAGTCTGATAAAATCTCAATCACAAAATCCGGCGCACCATAAACGCAACGCCTCCGAATCTTGTCTTTGTCGCAGACTACCAGGACATCCGGCTGCAGCATCGTCCGGTCATCGCAATCCAGCTGAACATCCAGTATTGCTACATGTATGTTAGCAAATCATTTCTAATGTGTCAATATGTTTCTTAAATTTATTTTTTATTATCTATTTTAAAAATATTGCAACTGAACATTTATGAGATATGCTGTTTTCTCGCGCTGTAATTCAATTTGTTTTAAAAAGTAATCCCGAATAAGAAAACCACTGGATATGCAGGCAAAACTATGGTAAAGTAAACGAGGAATTGAAGCACAGGCAATACTGCCTTCCACGCCAAAAAGCTATAAGGAGGTGTGATTTCGTGGGTGTTTATCTAAATCCCGGAAACAGAGATTTTCAGCAGGCACTTCGCTCCAAAATCTATGTAGATAAATCAATGCTGATCGCACATACAAACAGCGTAATAGATACGGAGCAGAAATATATCAGCGTCAGCCGCCCCAGGCGCTTTGGAAAATCAATCGCAGTTAATATGCTGACCGCATATTATGGCCGGGGCAACAATTCCAGACAGCTGTTTTCAAGTCTGAAAATAGCTGAAGATCCGTCCTTCAAAGAGCATTTGAATCAATACAATGTTATCCGCATAAATATGCGAAATGCATTAAGCCGCGGAAAATCCGTGGAAGGAATGATCTCAGTTCTGGAAAAAATGATTTCCATTGAGTTAAAAAGAGAGTGTACCGATGTGGAATTCTCAGAAATAGATTTTATGTCTTATCTGGAGGATGCCTTTACACAGACAGGCATCCCATTTATCTTTATCATTGATGAATGGGACTGTGTATTTCGCGTACACCAGCAAAATATCGCTATGCAGACTCGATACCTGGACTATCTGCGTTTCCTCCTGAAGGATCAGAGCTATGTTGCTCTTGCCTACATGACAGGCATTCTGCCAATCAAAAAATATGGTGAACATTCAGCTCTCAATATGTTTACAGAAATTACCGTCACAAATCCGATGGAATATGCGGAATTTACAGGATTTACAGAATCTGAAGTGGCGGCACTGAGCGAACAGTATGATGTATCTCTTAATGAAACAAGGCGTTGGTATGACGGCTACGATGTACTCGGCCTGCCGGTTTATAACCCACGCTCCGTCGTAATGGCCATGCTGAGCGGCATTTTTGACAGTTATTGGACGCAGACAGAAACCTACGAAGCTTTAAAAATCTACATTCAAATGGGCTATGACGGGCTTCGTGATCGTGTCTGCCGCCTGATCGCAGGGGAAAACATTCCCGTGGATATTGAATCCTTTCAAAATGATATGACTACATTTTCGAATGCGGATGATGTCCTGACATTACTGATTCATCTCGGGTATCTGACTTATGATTTTACCGCAAAAACCTGCCGCATCCCCAACAATGAAGTCCGCCAGGAATTTATACGCTGTATAAAGGATGATGGATACCCACGCATGATCGAAGCCATCCGGAGTTCGGCGGAACTGCTCCGGCTGACATTTCTGGAAGACGAGGCAGAAGTTGCCAGTCGGGTGGAAAAAGTACATGAAGAAAATTCCTCCATCCTGAGATATCATGATGAAACTTCTCTGGCTTATGTAGTAGAACTGGCCTACTATGCAGCGCAGGAAACCTATTCTCTGTACCGCGAAATGCCTGCCGGGAAAGGATTTGCAGATCTTGTATACGTACCCGATCGAGCCTGCGCCACGCCGGCTCTGGTAATCGAGTTGAAATGGGATCATACAGTTAAAACAGAGCTGGACCAGATTCGAAATCAAAATTATGCAGAATGCCTGAAACACTACCGGGGCGAAGTCCTTCTGGTTGGAATCAGTTATGACAAAGATACAAAAAAAGGTGGAAAAAAGCATTTCTGTAAAATTGAAAGAATAACGAAACAGAAATAATGCTCTCCGCTAAGTGAACCACCCATTATCTAAAGCTAATGGGTGCGCGAACACATTCTTTCAAAAACATTGAGGTGATGAATATGGCTACCCGTCAGGAAAAGCATTTTAAAAATTATCAGTTTGAACAGGTACCCCGCCCCTCCGGAAAGGGGTACAAAAATACGTATAAGTATATCGGAGATTATTATACCTGGGATCTTCCGTCGCAGAAGCTCTGGCGCGAGCGGCAGTGTTTTGTACTTGTGGAAGTGATTTTCGCAGTACTTTATTTTGGAGCGGCAGTGCAAAATATAGAGCCAAATAAAGTTGCCCTCGTAGCCGTTCCTTCCATCTGCTCTCTGGCGGCCTGGGTGTTTGAGCTCATTGCGATCGGATTTTTTTCTTTTGTGAAGCTGCCTTTAAACGATAACTCCGCATATTTTAGGACTAATTTCGTAGCCTGACCATCGGA